>NZ_JBFAPP010000006.1:0-167554 GCF_040676775.1 Micromonospora sp. NPDC049523
GTGGGTGTGGCGTGGGGGTATGTGGGTCGGGCGGGTTTGACGGCGGGTCGGTTTGTGCCTGATCCGTTTGGTGTGCCGGGTGGGCGGTTGTATCGGACGGGGGACAGGGTGCGGTGGTTGCGGGGTGGGGGGTTGGAGTTCTTGGGTCGGGTGGATCATCAGGTGAAGGTGCGGGGGTATCGGATCGAGTTGGGTGAGGTCGAGGCTCGTTTGGTGGAGCATCCTTTGGTGGGTCAGGCGGCGGTGGTGGTGGCGGGTAAGGGTGAGGACGCCCGGCTGGTGGGTTATGTGTCGCCGGCGCCGGGTGAGGTGCCGTCGGGGCGGTTGTTGCGGTCGTATCTGGCGGAGTTGTTGCCGGGGTACATGGTTCCGGGGCAGGTGGTGGTGTTGGACGCGTTGCCGTTGAACACGGCCGGGAAGATCGACCGACGCAACCTCCCCACCGGGGAGTTGGCAGACCCGGAGGCACGCGACTACGTCGCACCGCGTACGGAGATCGAGGAACTGGTCGCGGCGATCTGGGGTGAGGTGCTCGGGCGGGAACGGGTCGGCGCGCTGGACGACTTCTTCGACCTCGGCGGCCACTCCCTGCTCGCCACGAAGGCGGTCGCCCGGCTCGGCGCCGCGCTGGAGCGGGACGTACCGATCCGCATCCTGTTCGTGCAGCCGACCCTGGAGGGATTCGCCGAGGCGATCGAGGACCTGCTCGACGGGAAGGGCGAGTCAGCCCTTTCCGCGTGAGGTTCCCTCCGGGCGCATGCCGGTTTCCTCCTCGAGCGGGTTGTCCGCCAGTGAGCCGGTCGAACTCTCGTCCGGGAACGAGTGGCGCCCCGGCGTGTCGGGGGCCAGGCCCGGTCCGCCCTCGTGGAACGGGGTCGGCTCGACCGTGCCGAGGCCGTCGCCACCGGCGGCGGCCGACTCGCCGGCCCGGCGTTCGCCGCGCCGCCCCTCGCTGACCGCGGTCGGCTCGCTGCCCTCGTCGATCGGTGAGTCCTCCTCGACCCCCCAGGGCGCGTCCTGGTCGAGGCCACGGGTCGTACCCCATGGGCCGACCGACTCCGGCCCGCCCTCCCCGGCGTTCACCGCCTCGCCGTTCGTCGTGGACTGCTTCTTCGCGGCCATGGACTCACCTCGCTGACGGGTCTGTAGCGGTGCCCGTGTGTGTGCCCACTCCCGCACCGGTCATGCCGACAACACCGCCGCAGCCTCCACGTTTGCCGCCCACCGGAACGGGTAGGGGCCCCCACTCCCCACGGGTAGAGCACCCCAGCCCCCAACAGCCGGTACGGGGGATTCCGCGTGCCCGGCACTGCCGGACCGGCGTCTCCGTCGCCGCCGGATGGTCGGTTTCTCCACGGCGGCGGTCCGAGCCGGGTGACGATGGCTCGCGGCGGGGGCGATTGGCCGCCCGAGCGGGGGAAACGACGTGGCGGGTCAGACGATGGGGGAGCCGGGAGCGGCGCGGCCCGCTGGTGGGCTGCGCCGCTGGCTCCTGCACGGTCTGCAACCGGGGAGGGCGAGCGGGCCGTACACCACCGAGAGCGCCGAGCACCAACGGTCGTGGTGGCGAGTCATGTGCCTGACCGGCCTGGACTATTTCTCCACGCTGGGTTACCAGCCCGGCATCGCCGCCCTGGCCGCCGGGGTGATCTCGCCGATCGCCACCCTGGTGCTGGTGGCACTGACCCTGTTCGGCGCGTTGCCGGTCTACCGGCGGGTGGCCCGGGAGAGTCCACACGGCCAGGGGTCGATCGCCATGCTGGAGCGGCTCCTGCCGCGCTGGAACGGCAAGCTGCTCGTCCTGGCCCTGCTCGGCTTCGCCGCGACCGACTTCATCATCACGATCACGCTCTCCGCGGCCGATGCCAGCGCGCACATCATGGAGAACCCGTACCTGCCGGAGTCGCTGGGCGGCCTGCAGGTCGAGATCACCCTGGTGCTGATCGCGCTGCTCGGGGCGGTGTTCCTCAAGGGCTTCAAGGAGGCTATCGGTATCGCGGTGGTGCTGGTCGCCGTCTACCTGGTGCTGAACCTCGTCGTGATCGTCGTGTCGTTCGGTCACCTGCTGGCCAACCCCGGGCTGGTTTCGGACTGGCGGCGGCTGCTGTTCAACGAGCACCCCGACCTGCTCGGCATCGTGGTGGTCGCCCTGCTGGTCTTTCCCCGGCTGGCCCTCGGCCTGTCCGGCTTCGAGACCGGCGTGGCCGTCATGCCGTTGATCCGAGGGCACTCCAGCGACATCCCGCGCCGGCCGGAGGCGCGGATCCGGGGCGCACACCGGCTGCTCACCACCGCCGCCATCATCATGAGCATCTTTCTCATCACCAGCAGCTTCGTCACCACCGTGCTCATCCCGCAGCGGGAGTTCGAGGCCGGCGGTGAGGCCAACGGGCGGGCGCTGGCCTTCCTCGCCCACCAGTACGTCGGCAACGGGTTCGGCACCATCTACGACATCAGCACCGTCCTGATCCTCTGGTTCGCCGGTGCGTCGGCCATGGCCGGCCTGCTCAACCTCGTACCCCGGTATCTGCCCCGCTACGGCATGGCGCCCGACTGGAGCCGCGCGGTACGCCCGCTGGTCCTGGTCTTCACCCTGATCGCGTTCCTGATCACCGTGGTGTTCAAGGCCGACGTCACCGCACAGGGCGGTGCGTACGCGACCGGAGTCCTGGTGCTCATCACCTCGGCCGCGCTCGCCGTCACGCTGTCCGTGCGCCGTCGCCACCGGCGCGGCGCGACCGTGGCATTCGCACTGATCACGGTGGTGCTCGGCTACACCACGGTGGCGAACGTGATCGAGCGTCCCGACGGTGTCCGGATCGCCTCGCTGTTCATCGCCGCGATCATCGCCACCTCCATCCTGTCCCGGGTGTTCCGGGCGACCGAACTGCGGGTCACCGGCGTGCACCTGGACCCGGTGGCGCAACAGTTCCTCGCCGACGTGGTCGAGCGTGGAGAGATCCACATCATCGCGAACGAGCCGAACGAGCGTGACGAGACCGAGTACCGGGAGAAGGAGGCCGAACAGCGTGATGACAACCACATCCCGGCCGGAGAGCCGGTCCTGTTCCTCGAGGTGACCGTCCGCGACCCGTCCGAGTTCGAATCGGAACTGATCGTCACCGGCGAGGAGCGCTTCGGCTACCGGATACTTCGCCTCGAAGGCGCCAGCATCGCCAACGCCATCGCCGGCCTGCTGCTGCACATCCGGGACACGACCGGGAAGCTGCCGCACATCTACTTCGCCTGGACCGAGGGCAACCCGCTGATGTACCTGCTCCGGTACCTCTTCTTCGGCGACGGCGAGGTTGCCCCGCTCACCCGCGAGGTGCTCCGCCAGGCCGAACCGGACCGACGTCGCCGCCCCCTGGTACACGTCGGCTGATCCACGAGCGTGCCGGAACCGTTGAGGGTGGCCCCGCCCGGGGACCCGGATCGGTCCACCGGGCGAGCGCCCAGCATCGACAGACGGTGGTCAGGGCACCTCCGGCGGGTCGACGTAACTCCACTGCATGCCGTCCATGGACAGCCACGCACCGCTCGACCATGGCCAGCCGGACTGGGCGTACCCGCCGGGGACCAGGACGGCGGTCGCGCCCGGTCCGGCCGGGATCGGGCGGATGGTGAGGCCGCCGTCCACGCTCTCGAACAACAGCGGGGCTTGGTCGCCCTCCGGTCCAGCCTGGATCACCAGCCGACCGCCGGGCCCGAGCGCGGCCCGGATGGTCAGGTTGCCCACCTCCCGTCGGACGGGGGTCCCCTGCCAGTGCTGTCCGCCGTCGACGCTGCGGTAGATGCGCAGTACCCCGGCGACCCGACCGACCGCGTAGACGGTCCGGCCGTCCTCGGTGGCGATCGCCGCCGCCGCGAGGTCGCCCTCGGAGCTGGCGACCAACTCCTCCGGGAAGACCTGCCGCTCCCAGGTGCGTCCGCCGTCCCGGCTGACCGCCACCGCGCTGCCGGTGCCGGTGGTCCGGCCGTACGTGGCTGCGCCGGTGTTGTCGGTCGTCTGGGTCGTCACCGTGTCGACGTAGCCGCTCACCCACAGACCGGCGTCGGGCGGCAACCCACTCACCGCCCTGGCCATCTCCAGCGGGCCACGGGGCAGGGACGCGACAGCGCCGGTGACCGGGTCCACCGCGGTGATCCCGCCGTGCAGGAACTCGAAATCGTCCAGCACGCGCCAACCCGCCGGGAACGCGTCCACCGTCTCCGGCTGCACGTCGTGCCAGGTGGCGCCACCGTCGGTGCTGGCGTGCCAGGTCTGGTCGGGTTGCCCCTCGGCCACATCGTCCTGTGCCCAGGCCACCAGTACGCGTGGTGCGACCGCGCGTAGGTCCACCATCGCATTGCGCCCGACTGGCAGCGGGTGGCTGCGCCAGGTCGCGCCGCCGTCCTCGGTGGCCGCGACCATGAGCGTGCAGTCGTCGGCCGAGCGGCAGTCATGCCAACGTACGTAGAGGTGGTCGAGGTCGCCGACCACCATCGCCCCGGTCTTCGACCGGACCTCACCCGGAGCGGGTGTGCCGCCGGGGGTGGGAATGAAGTCGGGGGTTCGGTGCGGTTCGAAGACGGGGCCGCCGCCGATCCCCGTACGGTCGCTGCCAGGCAGTGCGACGGTGGCGACGCCGGCCACCGCCAGGACGGCGGCGCTCAGCGCGGCACCGGTCAGCCGTACGGTTCGGCGACGGCGGGCCTCCCGCCGTACGACATCGGAGAACTGGGGCCGGAACGCCGCTCGGGCGGCCTCGGCGAGGCCGGTGAAGTCCAGGTCAGGCATGACGGTTCTCCGGCTTCTCCGAGGGGGTGGGTGCGGATCGCAGTGACCGTGCGGGAGTCGGTCGAGGTGATCTGGCGGGAACCGGCGGGTCCGGCTCGGCCGCCGGTCCGGTCCGTCGGTCGTCGAGATGTCCGGCGAGGGCGCGCCGGCCCCGTACCAAGCGGCTCTTCACCGCCTCGACCGAGCAGCCCATCGCCTCCGCGACCTCGGCCACCGGCAGGTCGGCTATGTGGTGCAGCACCACGGTCCGGCGGGTCTCCGGTGGCAGCCGTTGCAGTGCGGCGACCAGCGCGACGTGGTCGGCGGACATGCCGGGCGCGTACTGCTCGGGCTGCGTCACGCGGCCGGCGCGGACCAGCCGGTCGAACAATGCCCGCCGCCGGTGCCGGGAGCGGGCCAGGTTCATCGCCACCGTACGCAGCCACGCTTCGGGGTTGTCGACCTGTAGCAGCCGGTCGGGTCGGGCCAGTGCTCGGACGAAGGCCTCCTGCACCACGTCCTGCGCTTCGGCGAAGTCGCCGGTCATCCCGAAGAGTTGGGCCACCAGGCGGCCGGCCGAAGCGGCGTACACCTCTCGTACCTGATCGCGTTCGCTCACACCCACCCCTGTTCCACGGCTCCGGTCATGAGTACGACCCGCGAGCCCGTTCCCCGGTGACATTCCCGGCGGGTTGCCGGGAAGTCCGACGGGTGGAGGACGTCGGCGTGGCGTAACGATCGAGCGATCGGGGCAGGAAGACTCCTGTCCGGAGCCGGCTGTCCGATGGGGCGGACCGGCTGCGGTTCATCGGGAGCCAGGAGGACGTGTGGACTCGTCTGTTGTTGTCGCGCTGCTGATCGTGGCCGCCGCCGCGACGCTCGTCGTCGCGATCGTGCTCGTTGTCAGGCTGCTCAGGATGAGATCGCTGGTCCGGAGCAGCCGCATGCCACTACCGGGCAAGTTCGCCTTCTGGGCAGCGGTGATCTACGGCATCTCGCCGGTGGACGTCCTGCCCGATCCGATCTACCTGGACGACATCGGCATCCTGCTGGGCGCGATCACCTATCTCGGGCACCTGGCCAGGCGGCACGGAATCATCGGTGGCAAATCCACCGCGGGCCCGGTCGAGCAGCCGGCGGTCAAGCGGGTCGAGAGGTTGCCCTAGCGGTGGTCGCGGTCGTCGCCGCCCGCGGTGGCCTCCGTGTCGACCTCGAACGGGGTACGCAGGCGCGTCATCGCGGCCAGGCTCACGTCCACGGTCGGCCGCTGGTCGACCGTGGGGTCACCCTCCGGCAGGTCGCCGAACGGGCTGGGGTCATGGGTGGTCACGTCGGTCAACATCTGCTCCAATGCTTGCGCGCCGGTGCGCGTCTCACCCGCTGGCAGGTGCGAGTCGGGTGCGGAATGAAAAGAACGAGCGGGGTGGATCCGGTCGGGGTGGATCCGGTCATGCCGGAGGATGCATCCCATTCGTGCCATGAGCGTACCCGTAGCGTGCGACACGACTTTGGCGTACGGTCGTCGTCCGTTCCCCGGCGACGGGTAGACTGGTACGTGCAGCCCGCTGGTCTCGACCGCTACCTGCGCTGATGTCGACCACCACGCGCCGCGACCGGAACGGTCAGCGCCGTGCAGGGCGATTCCTTCCACGTTCGGAGACACTCCATGGCGGCACGCCGCCCCAGTAAGACGCTCGATTCCCCACCCCGGTCCTTCGCCGAACTCGGCGTGCCCGGCCCGCTCGTCGCCGCGCTCGATCAGGTGGGCATCACCAGCCCGTTCCCGATCCAGACCGCGACCCTGCCGGACGCGCTGTCCGGACGCGACGTGCTCGGCCGGGGCAGGACCGGGTCCGGCAAGACGTACGCGTTCGCGATCCCGCTGCTCGCCCGGCTGACCGCCAGTCGCCCGACCCGGCGCCCCGGTCGCCCGCGATCGCTGATCCTGGCGCCGACCCGCGAACTGGCCACCCAGATCGAGGCGACGATCGCCCCACTGGCCGCGGCCCTGTCGCTGCGTACCATGACCGTTTTCGGTGGGGTCGGCGCACGACCCCAGGTGACCGCCCTGCGCGCCGGGGTCGACATCGTGATCGCCTGTCCCGGCCGGCTGGCCGACCACGTGTCGACCGGTGAGGCCGTGCTCGACGCGGTCGAGATCACCGTGCTGGACGAGGCCGACCACATGGCCGATCTCGGCTTCCTGCCGGTGGTGAAGCGGCTGCTCGACCGTACGCCGGCCGCTTCCCAGCGGCTGCTGTTCTCGGCGACGCTGGACGCCGGGGTCGACGTGCTGGTCCGGCGGTACCTGACCAACCCGGTCACGCACAGCGTCGACTCCGCGACGTCCCCGGTCGCCGCGATGACCCACCACGTGCTCCGGGTACGCCACGACGACCGGCTGCCGGTCCTGATCGACCTGGCCGCGGCACCCGGTCGCACGCTCGTGTTCACCCGTACCAAGCGGGGGGCGAAGAAGCTGACCAGTCAGTTGGTCGCCTCGGGCGTGTCGGCCGTGGAGTTGCACGGCAACCTGGCGCAGAACGTGCGTACGCGTAATCTGGCGGCGTTCTCCACCGGCGACGCCCGTACGCTCGTGGCCACCGACATCGCCGCGCGCGGCATCCACGTCGACGACGTGACCCTGGTGATCCACGCTGATCCGCCGGCCGAGCACAAGGCGTACCTGCACCGCTCGGGGCGGACCGCCCGTGCCGGAGCCAGTGGCACGGTGGTCACCCTGATGACCGAGGACCAGGTCGCCGACGTCCGGGACCTCACCCGTCAGGCCGGGATCAATCCGACGATCACTCCGCTGCGGCCCGGTCACGCGTTGCTCGCCGAACTCGCCCCGGGCGAGCGGCTGTTCACCGCGCCGCCGATGCAGCGCCCAGCGGTGTCGTCCGGGTCCTCGACCCGCGACACACCGACCGGTGGCGGCTCGGGTCGCGGTGGGTCGGCCCGCAGCGGGTCAGCCCGTGGCGGGTCCGCCGGTGGCGGGTCGGCTCGTGCAGGCTCCGCCGGTGGTGGGGCAGGCCGTGGAGGCTCGGCGCGCGGCGGCTCGAAGCGCGGCGGATCTTCACGTAACGGGGCAGAACAGCACGAATCAGCCCGAGATGCCGCAAATCATGCTGGTTCAGCGCGTCCGGCCCGAGTGGCCGCGTCCCCGGCGGGCAGTGCGGCGGCGTTCTCCGCCGGCAGCCGGGTGGGTAGCCGCGGCCGGCGCTGACCGCACGCCTGAGCGTACGGCCGACGCCGGCCGGGGTGCAGGGGAAGAGGGTATGACCAGCGGTGAGGGCCGCTGGCCGTGGTCCGGCACGGGGGTAAGTGCCGTCATGATCGAGTAGCGCGGGGCGATGTTGGGTCGCCCCGCGCCGGCCGGCTGCCGGGCCTCAGGCCCGCGGCGGCCCGTCGTAGTCCGGTGCCACGTAGACCGGGAGGCGTTCGCCGCCCCCGCGGGCGTAGCGACGGGTGTAGGTGACGTGCCCGCGTGGCTGCGGCAGCCGCGAAGCCGCCGTGGCCGGGTCAGCGGACTCGCCGCCCTCAACCGCCGTTACCGGAACTTTCAGGTACATCGGCAGCGAACGCGCCGCAGCCACAGAACGAGCGGGAGTCACCTCGTGGCGTTGGTCGTGCCACGGACCGCCAAGGAATAGGACCTTCATCCGCTTATCGTCCCCTGTCCAGGGCTCCAATGCCTCATCCGTCGGTCCTTGAATCCGCGAGACGCCCGAAAATCGTCCGATCAGGCGGTAAATACCGCACCACCGCCGGACGACAGAGGGTCTATCGTCCCGGCGGTGGCGGATATTCGAGCGGTCGAGCGGTTCACCCTCCCGAGGCGCCTTCCGGCAGGTCAACGGTGAGTGGTCGGACAGTCACCCGCCGATCAGGTCGAATCGTTCCCATGCCCCGATCGCACCTCTGTTCGCGATCAGAGGCGCGGCGCCGCTGTTTTCCGCGGCGACGTACTGGTTGTTGCCGAGGGAGCGGAGACTGACGCTGCCGTCGCTGTTACGGACGAGTTGGAAGGTCTCCCAGGTGCCGATGGTGGTTTTGTTCGCGATCAGGGGAGCGGTGCCGTTGGCGGCGCTGACTATCAGCCCGTTGGCCTTCGACCTCAGCGCGATGTTGCCGTTGCCGGCGTCCAGGCGGTCGAACTGCTCCCAGGGCCCGATCGCGGCCCGGTTGGCGATCAGCGGTGCCGCCCCGCCGTTGTCAGCGCTCACGTACTGGTTGTTGATCCGGGCCCGCAGACTGACCACCGGAGCCGTCGGCGCGCTCGGGTTGAACCGTTCGGCCCAGTAGCGGGTCCGGTCCAGGTACGCGTTCTGCGCCGCCGCCCCGGTCAACCCGTACGCGCCGGAGTAGGTGAGGTAACCGTGCCCGGCCGGCGGGGTGGAACTCGCCGGCTCGATGGTCGAGCCCTCGTGCCACTCGTTGAACGACGTGATCGACACCCAGTCCGGCGGGGTCGGCGTGCCCAGGGCGTTGGTCCACTGCCGGTCGTACGCGGCGCCGTTGTCCCGGCCGAGCGTGGGTGTGGTGTTGCCCGGCACGGCCCGGTCGTCGAGGTAACCGGGCGCCACCGAAGGTGCCCAGACCAGCCCGTTCGCCCGGCAGTACGCGGCGGCGTTCGCCCAACCCGGTGCGGTCGCCCCGGCGATGCCGTCATAGGTGTACATGCCGCCGAAGTTGGCCACCTTCGAGGTGTCGGTGGTCTGGGCCAGCACGATGTTGTTCGCCCGCACCTGCGCCAGCGGCGACCAGTCGGTGATCCGCAGGCTCTCGAAGACGTAGAACGCCGGGCGGTTGCCGTGCGCCGCGTCCCGGTAGAAGGCGGGGCTGGACCCGTACCGGGAGTTGATGTAGTTGATGTCGGCGACCGTGCTGGCCGCGGTCCGCCCGTTGTACGGCTCCAGGTGCCAGGCGACCTTGATGCCGTACTGGGCGGCGGCGGTCATCACCCGGGCGGTCAGGTTGTCCTCGTACGAGCCCTGACCCCACCAGCTGTAGACGATCGTGCCCACCCCGGCCTGGCTGATCCAGGCCATGTGCTGGTTGATCGTGGCGACGTCGCCGGAGTCGTAGGCGCCCCGGGTCGGGTAGTAGTTGGCGCCGATGTCCTGCGGCGGGGTGTGGTTGCCCTGCTGCCAGTGCCGGTAGCTGCCGGCGACGGTCGGATTGCCGTACCAGGAGTAGTAGAAGATGTGGACGTTGGACGCGGGAGCGGCCAGCGCCTGGACGGGTGCCTGTGCTCGCGGCGCCGCCTGCGGCGCCGGGCCGGGTGCGCCGGCGAGCCCAGCCGCGGTCAGCAGCAGGGTTGCCAGGGCGGTGCGCCCCCAGCGGGAGATCCGGTGCATGTGTTTCCTCCGTGGTTGCCGAGCCTGGCCCTGACCGGTGCGGGCGGTGGCACGCCCGCACCGGTCGAGGGTGCGGCGATCAGCCGCCGATCAGGTCGAAGCGTTCCCAGGCGCCGATCGCCGCTCGGTTGGCGATCAGTGCCTGGCCGCCGGCGCCTTCGGCGGCGACGTACTGGTTGTTGCCGAGGGAGCGCAGGCTCACGCTGCCGTCGGTGTTGCGGACGAGTTGGAAGGTCTCCCAGGTGCCGATGGTGGTTTTGTTCGCGATCAGGGGAGCGGTGCCGTTGGCGGCGGTCACGATCAGCCCGTTGGCCTTGGCCCGCAGCGCGATGTTGCCGTTGCCGGCGTCCAGGCGGTCGAACTGCTCCCAGGGGCCGATCGTGGCCCGGTTGGCGATCAGCGGCGCCGCCCCGGCGTTGTCGGCGGTGACGTACTGGCTGTTCACCCGGGCCCGCAGGCTGATCACCGCGGGTGTGCTGGTGGTGCCGGTGGTGAAGGTGAACGCGTCCAGGTCGAACAGGTTCCCCTGCCCGGTCACGCCCTTGAACACCAGGTAGAGCGTGGTGCTGCCGGTGGGCGCGTTGGACAGGTTGGCGCTGACGTTGGCGAACGTGTCCCAGCTGCCGGTCGGCGCGACGGCGACGCTACCGAGCAGGGTGCCGGTGGCCGAGCCGGTACGCACCTCGATGGTGCCGCCGACCCCGCCGGAGGAAACCCGGGCGGTGAACTGGGTCGCGTTGCCCAGCAGGTACGGCTGGTACGAGATCCAGTCGCCGTTGTCGACGAAGCCGGCCGTACGGCCACCCTCGGCGGCGGCGTGGTCGGCGGTCTGGATGCCGGACTGGGCGCCGAAATGCTCGCCCTGCCGGTGCTTCGGCTGGAGCGTCCGGGTGCTGCGCGAGGTGAGACCGCCGTTGTCGGTGTACGAGGCGTCGAAGACCCCGAAGATGTTCGCGGCCGAGTCGTGCTCCCCGTCGACCGGGATGGTGATCGTCCCGGTGCAGCCGGTCTTGGAGGTGATCTGGTGGGCGTGGCTGTCATGCCCCAGCGAGTACGTCACCGTCACCCGGGCACAGTTGATCGTCCCGTCCTCGTTGTCGGCCGCGCTGACGGTGAACGGGACGGTGTCGCCGAAGTTGAACAGCTGGCCGTTCGCCGGCAGTTGCAGGTTCACCGTCGGCGCGGTGTTGCCGACCGTCACCACCAGGCTCGCCGTACCGGTCAGGCCGGTCGGGTCGGTGACCCGCAGTGTCGGCGAGTACGTGCCGTTCGCGGTGTACGTCTTGGTCGGGTTGGCCGCGGTCGACGTGGTGCCGTCGCCGAAGGTCCAGAGGTACGACAGCGCACCGCCCTCGGGGTCCGAGCTGCCGGCCGAGGAGAACGTCACGGTCAGCGGGTTCGGTCCGGAGGTCGGATTGGCCGAGGCGACCGCGACCGGGCTGCGGTTGCCGCCGCCGATGTACTCGACCCGGATCAGCGCCTGGTTGTTCGAACCGGTGCCGTAGTCGAGCACGTAGAGCGCGCCGTCCGGCCCGAACGCCATGTCCATGACCTGGGTGCCGGTCCATGGGAACGCGGAGATCTCACCGGGGGTGCCGTTGGAGTTGACCGCGATCGCCTTGATCCAGCGGCGGCCGTACTCGCCGGCGAAGAACTGGCCGTCGAGCGACTGTGGGAACTTGACCGGGGAGTTCAGCGAGGCGTTGTACCGGTAGACCGGGCCGCCCATCGGCGACTCCGAGCCGCCGCCGAACTCCGGCGGTGAACCCGCGTCGCCGCCGTACCGGATCCAGCTCGCCTTGGCCGGCGGCAGCGTGGTCTGGCCGGTGTTGCGGAACGAGTTGTTGGTCGGGCCGCCGGTGCAGTTGTACTTCGCCTGCGACGGGCCGGACGGGAAGGTGTACTCGTTGTACGTCTCCGCGCTGGTGTTCGTACCGGTGCAGTACGGCCAGCCGTAGTTGCCCGGCGCGGTGATCCGGTTGAACTCCACCTGACCGCCAGGTCCCCGGTTCGCGTCGCTGACACCGGCGTCCGGGCCGTAGTCACCGAGGTAGACGATGCCGGTGGGCTTGTCGACACTCATCCGGAACGGGTTGCGGAAACCCATCGCGTAGATCTCCGGCCGGGTGTTGGCCGTGCCCGGCGCGAACAGGTTCCCGGCCGGGATGGTGTACGTCCCGTCCGCCTGCGGCTTGATCCGCAGCACCTTGCCGCGCAGGTCGTTGGTGTTGCCCGAGGAGCGCTGGGCGTCGAACTGCGGGTTGCGGTTGGTCCGCTCGTCGATCGGGGTGTACGAGTTCGACTCGAACGGGTTGGTGTCGTCGCCGGTGCTCAGGTAGAGGTTGCCGGCGGCGTCGAAGTCGATGTCACCGCCGACGTGGCAGCACTGCCCTCGGTCGTTGTTCACCTGGAGCATGATCCGCTCGCTGCCCATGTTCAGCGTGTCGTCGGCGTTCAGGGTGAACCGGGACAGCCGCAGGTGCCCCTTCCACGCGTCGAAGTCGGCCGCCGTGCCGGTGGTCGGGGCGTCCCCGCCGGGTGTGCTCAGGGTGGGGGAGTAGTACAGGTAGATGAAGCGGTTAGAGGCGAAGTTGGGGTCCGCCGCCACGCCCTGCAGCCCCTCCTCGTCGTGGGTGTAGACCGGGATGTTGCCGGCGACCTTGGTGTTGCCGGCCGCGTCGGTCACCCGGACGGTGCCGTTGCGGGCGGTGTGCACCACCGAACGGTTCGGCAGCACCGCCAGGCCCATGGCCTCGCCGATCTCGGCGGAGCCGGTGGCCAGTACGACCTGCTGGTAGTCGGCGGGCGGGATCACCACGGCCTGGGCCGCGCTCGGGGCGGCGGCCACGGCGAGCGCGGTGCTCGTCGCGGCGACCGTGGCCGCGACGAGCAGTCGCGACCAGCGGTGGAGGGTGGGGGACATCTGGTTCCTTTCCGGGGGTGGTGCCGGCGGGGGTGAGGGGAAGCGCAGGGTCAGGAGCCGTAGACCTCGAACTCCCAGAGCGAGTAGCCGTAGGGGGCCAGGGCGCGCTGGGTGCCGTACACCCGGACGTAGCGGCCGGTGCCGGTGAGGGTCAGGTCGTCGATCCCGCCGTCGGAGGCGGTGGTCGAGTAGGCGGTGGTCCAGGTGCTGTTGTCGGTCGAGGTCTGGACCTGGTACGCCCGCCCGTACGCGGCCTCCCAGTTGAGCCGTACCCGGCTGATCGACCGGGTGGCGCCGAGGTCGACGGAGATCCACTGCGGGTCGGCGTACGCGCTGCCCCAGCGGGTGGCCGGGTTGCCGTCGACCGCGTTGGCGGCCACGTGCGCGCTGCCGGTCTCGACGCTGGAGGCGACGGTGGGCCGACCCGTCGACAGGAGCGTGGGCGTGCCGGTGACCGGGGTGCCGTACACGTTCAGGTCCCACAGCGAGTAGCCCCAGGCGGTGGCGCGCTGGGTGCCGTACACCCGGACGTAGCGCCCGGTCCCGGTGAGGGTGACGTCGTCGACGCCGCCGTCGGAGGCGGTGGTCGAGTGCACCGTGGTCCAGGTGCTGTTGTTCGGCGAGGTCTGGATCTGGTACGCCCGCCCGTACGCCGTCTCCCAGTTGAGCCGGACCCGGTTCAGGTTGTACGTCGCACCGAGGTCCACCGAGATCCACTGCGGGTCGGCGGAGAGGCTGCCCCAGCGGGTGGCCGGGTTGTTGTCGACCGCGTTCGCGGCCACGTGCGGGCTGCCGGCCTCGACACTGGAGGCGGTGGCCGGCTTGCCCTGGGCCAGGTCGGTGCCGGGCTGCGGCGGGTTGCCGCCCTCGGCCTTGATCCGGATGTTGCGGTAGTTGATGTCCATCCCGGCGCCGTCGTTCTGTACGCCGATGTAGCCGTTGGCGATGTTCCGGGTACTGGTGTAGTCGTTGATCTTCACGCCGTTGAGCCAGATCTCCACCCGCTGCCCGTGCACCCCGATCTCGTACGTGTTCCACGACCCCGGCGGGTTCAGCGCGGCGGCCCGCAGCGCGGTGTCGGGCGCCTTGAAGCTGTAGACGCTGCCGGTGGTGCGGGACGGGTCGGCGTCGGTCGCGTCGATCTGGATCTCGTGGCCGGCGTCGACCGGCTGCCACGGGTCACCCTGCGGGTCGGGGAAACCGATGAACACCCCGCCGTTGTCGTCGCCGGGCATCATCCAGTCGAGCTTCAGCGAGTAGTTCGCGAAGGTGCGGACCGGGTACCAGAGCAGGCCCATCCCGCCGACCGAGGTGAGCGTCCCGTCGGCCAGGGTGAAGCCGCCCGGACCGGCCTGACGCCACTGGTTCAGGCTCGCCTGGCTGCCGTCGAACAGCGCGGTGTAACCGACCTCGGGACGGCAGTCGGCCGGCTTCGCCCCGGCCGCGATCTGGATCCCGCCGAGCAGCATCCGGGTGAAGTTCGCCTCGGTGTACGTCTGCTCGGTGTGCCCGAGGCCGGTGTACCAGGACCGCCCGCCGCCGTAGTTCTGGCACCAGGTGATCGGGTGGTCACCGCCCATCGACCCACCGCTGTACGACGACTCGTCCAGGTTGGACAGCACCTTGACGTTGGCCCTCGGGTTGGCGCGGTAGTTGTACCACTCGTCGGTGCGGGTCCAGTTCTGCGGCAGGTGCGCGGTGGACACGTTCGACCTGTCCTCGGTGCGTACGGTCGCCTGCTGGGTCGCTGGGTGCGAGGCGAAGTAGCCGCCGACGAGTCCGCCGTACCAGGCCCAGTCGTACTCGGTGTCGGCGGCGGCGTGCACCCCGACGTACCCGCCACCGGCGGCGATGTACGACTGGAAGGCGGTCTGCTGGGTGGTGTCGAGCACGTCACCGGTGGTGGAGAGCCAGACCACCGCCTGGTACTGGGCCAGGTTGGCGGTGGTGAACTGACCGGCGTCCTCGGTCGCGGTGACCGTGAAACCGTTCGCCGCGCCGAGTTGCTGGATGGCGGCGATGCCGTTCGGGATCGAGGAGTGGCGGAAGCCGGCGGTCTTGGAGAAGACGAGCACCTTGGTCAGGGGTGCCGCCGACGCCGCCGGTGGCGTCACCCCGACCAGGGCGGCCGTCGCCACCAGGGCGACGCTGAGGACCGTGGAGAGCGCACGGATGCGCATGGTTGCTCCTTCGCGGAGGACTGGAGGGGCTCGGGGAGTTCGCCGTCCATGGGCGTGGACGGAACCGGTCGTCCGCCCGGACGGGGGTCGTCAACCTGGCATCGCCCGCTGGGCGATCCTGGTGGCTGCCGACCCCCGCCGGGCGGCTCGTGGCCCTGGTCGCTAGCTGGAGACCAGGGTGAACTTCTCCCAGGGGCCGATCGTGGCGCGGTTGGCGATGAGCGCCCCCGCACCCCCGTTCTCGGCCGACACGTAACTGTTGTTGACCGTGGCCCGGAAGCTGACCGTGCCGTCCGAGTTGTTCACCTGCGTGAACGTCTCCCACGAGCCGGCCGAGGGCCGGTTGGCGATCAGCGCCGCCGCACCGGCGTTCTCGGCGCAGACGAACTGGTTGTTCGCCCGCGACCGCAGCGCCACGTTGCCCGAGCCGACGGCGACCACGTCGAACTGCTGGGCGGTGCCGACGGTGGTGGAGTTGGCGATCAGCGGCGCGCTACCGGCGGTGACGTACTGGTTGTTGGCCTGGGCGCGCAGTGCCGTACCGCCGGTCGGCGGGGGTGAGCCGCCGGTGAGGATCCGCAGCGCGTCGACCATGCCGACCGCGGTGGCCTTGTTGACGATCCGGATCGTGTGCGAGCCGTTGCTCAGGCCGGTCTTGCTGTAGACCACCGCCTGCGCCTGTCGGGCGCCGCTGACGTACAGGTTCACGTTGGCCTGGAGCACGTTGTCGATGTAGACGTCGACGTTGCCCATGTCACCGTTGCGCTCGGACAGGTACTCCACCCCGGTACCGGTGAAGGTGTACGAGGCGGTCGCGCCGACGGTGTTGGTGTGGTGGGTGTCGTCGTTGTAGTCGCCGTACCCACGGGCGGTGGTGAGGTGCCAGTTGGCGTCGTAGGTGAGCAGCGTGTTGTTGACCAGGCCACCGCCTCCGGTGCCGCCGCCGAGGCCGAGGGTCGAGGCCGTGTTGAGCAGGCTCTTGGCGCCCTGGTTGGCGGTCCCGGTCAAGGTCGTCGAGCTGTAGTTGCTCAACGGCTTCGCGGTCCGCTCGACCACGTACACCGCGTTGGCCGCGGTGGCGAAGGTGATCTCGCCGGCCGTGCTGGTCGTCAGGATGGCGTTGTCCGACGTACGCCGGACCCGGACCTCCTGGGTGCCCCACGGGTTGACCACCCGCGCCTGCTTGCCGTACAGGCTCTTGATCCCGACGTACTTGGTCTCGTTGGCCTCGCGCTCCGAGCTGACCAGGAAACCGTCCTTGGCCAGCAGGGTGAACTTGCCGACGAAGCCCGACGGGATCGCCGGGAAGACCCGGATCTTGTCGTTGTAGCTCTGCATCAGCGACTCGTTCATCGCCGCCAGGTGGATGCCCAGGTACTCGAACACCCCGTTGGTGTTGTTGGTCATGCCGTTGGGGTAGTTCTGGTACTTCTGCAGCATCGTCCGCATGCCCTGGAACGCCTGGTCGGCGAGGCCGAGCCTTGCTGCGTGCACGTGGTCGTTGGACCAGACGTTGCCGTACGGGTGCGGCCGGACGTTGAACGTGTTGATCGCGGTCTGCTGGTCGGGGTAGCCGATGCCGGTCTGGTCGTAGGGCCAGACCAGCTCCAGGGCAACGTTCTCGTTGTTGCGGGTCTGCGAGATCGGCGGGTCGTGCGGCAGGTAGGCGCCGTTCTGGATCTGGTACGGGGCCAGGTTGTTGACGATGTTCTGCCAGTTCGCCCGCAGCCCGCTGTCCAACCCGAGCTGGTTGCTGACCGAGATGGTGAGCGGGAAGAGCAGCCGTACGGCGGCCAGGTCGGTGATCGCGTTGCGCACGTCCCAGTACGTCTCGTGCGAGTTCGAGTTCGCCATGTAGTAACGGCCGTTGCCGTCGACCGACAACCGGTCCTCGTAGAACTTCACCGCTTCCCGCATGTACGGGTACGCCGTGTTGCGCAGGTAGTTCTCGTCGTTGGTGTACCGGTACTGCAGGTACATGTTGTACGCGGCCTCGGTGCCGGTGGAGTACAGGTCGTTGACGTAGTCGCTGTTGATCGTCCCGCGCGCGTTGCCGTCCCAGCCCATCGTCTCCGGCACCCAGAGCCCGTCACTGCCGTACCGGGTCGTCGTGTACGACTTCAGCGCGCTCAGGTTGCGGCTGTAGAGCCGGTTGAACCCACCCATCAGCTCGGTGTGGTTCGAGGCGTAGAACGAGTTGTAGACGTCGCGCTGGTTCCAGTACCAGTAGCCGTTGCTCCACTTGCTCTGGTCCTGCGTCGCCCGGAACACGCCGTTGATGAAGTGCAGCGGGTAGTTGCCGTAACCACCGGCGGCGATCATGTACGTCGCCAGGTAGTAGACGTTCTCCAGGTAGTCGGCGTCACCGGCCGAGTTGGAGTACTGGACGAACGACTTCTCCCAGAACGCGTGCCACCAGTTGCGGTAGTTGTTCAGCGTGGTCGCGTACCCGGTGCTCTTGACCGAGGCGAGCTGGTTGCGGGCCTGGGTGACCGAGTTGAGCCCGGGGGAGTTGATTCGGCTGGCCGCGGTGAACCAGACCGTGTAGCTCGAGGTCGGGGTGATGTTCAGCCGGACCTGGCGGCCGTTGACGACCTGCGAGGTGTAGCTGGCGCCCTCGACCGTGGCGGCGAGCGTGTAGCCGAAGTTGTTCGGGTCGCTCTGCCCCCGGCTGATCCCGACCCCGCTGGCGTCCGCGAACGTCGAGTACGTGCGCCACGTGTTCAGGTCGGGCACGTCGGCGATGTTCTGGACCGTGTTCGGGTCCCACAGGCTCAGGTCCAGCCCGACACTCGTGACACCCGGCCGGGTGTCCTCGACGTGGATGCCCATCACCTCGGAGTTGGGCGAGCCCATCACGGTCACCGTACGGTTGCTGTCGTACTTGGTGGTGAGCGTGCCGTCGTAGAGCGAGAGCCGCTGCTGGAACGTCGAGTAGCCGGTGTCCATCTGCGGGTTGCTGAACAGGTTCACCAGGCCGGCCGCGTACGTCGACTGCTGCGACAGGTCCACACCGGACACCTGCATGGTCAGGCCGTTCTGGTTCCAGGCCATCGCGCCGGTGCGCCCGTTGCCGACCGTCAGGCCGTGCAGCGGGTTGGTGTTCGGGCGGTTGTAGACGATGTCGTGCTTCGACAGGTAGTTGGCGTAGTTGACGTTCAGTGCCCCGGTGCCGGAGTTGAATGCGGCGTCCGTGGTTGACGCTGCCGCCGGGGCGCTCTGTCCGCTGACCGCCAGGCCGACCACGAGCAGGGCGGCGGCGGCGATGCGGGTCGGCGTGCTGATCTTCATCGACACGATCCCCTCTAGATCGTTCGTTGGCGATGGTCTCGTGCCACGGAACGCGGTGCGCCCGTGCGACCCCCCATCCGCCGAAGTGGGGAGCTACCACGAGACTGATATACGTGGGTTCAGCCGGATTCCCGGCACGATGATCCGTCCAGGATGTCCAACCGACCCACATCTGTCACATGCAGTTAACATCGGATGTCTTTGCTAGTCAATCCTTGGCCGTCGATGTTCTGTCGCCCCAGCTCAGGCCCGGTGGACCGGCCGCCCGGCAGGGTGATCCTTGGTAGCGGGGCAGGCACCCGAAGCCACTTCGACCGTCTTCGGCTCTGCTCACCGACCAACTTCGGGGTGTGCCGGCCGCCAGAATTCATCCGATGATGGGCGACTGCTGCGGCCCGCGTCAGGAGAGTGGCGAGGTTCGCGCCGGCCGAGCCCGCGGCTGGCTACGGGTGCCAGCGGACCCGAGGCGGGTCCGTCACCGGTTCGGGCGACTCGTCGCCGCCGGGGCGCGGCGCGGGTACGTCGCCGCGTACCGGGCCGTCGCTGCGCGGATGACGTCCCTCCACGCTGGTCCGGATGACCGTGAACGCGGTCCGCGACCGGTGCCGGATGTACCAGACGTGCGCCGCCGCACTGACCAGCAGGAACACCGCGGCGCAGGTGACGGCGACCCACACCGGCACGATCGCGCGACGCAGCGCCAGTCCGCAGCCGAGTGCGAGCAGGGCGCTGTTCACCAGCCCGATGGTGCCGGAGAGCCCGACGGCGTCGCGCAGCCACGGCCCACCGGGCGGGCGCCCCTGGTAGACGCCGCGATCATCCAGTGTCGGCATGACGATGTA
Source organism: Micromonospora sp. NPDC049523 (assembly GCF_040676775.1). NCBI lineage: Bacteria > Bacillati > Actinomycetota > Actinomycetes > Micromonosporales > Micromonosporaceae > Micromonospora > Micromonospora sp. NPDC049523. Next base: position 19,359 of record NZ_JBFAPP010000006.1, read on the forward strand.
CGGGGCCACCTCCGGCGCCCGCCGGGCCAGGTAGGTGCGGATCGAGTCGATCGCCACCGCGTAGAGCCGGGCCCGGTTGGTGAACTCGACCTGTCGGACGAAGATGGTCAGTCCCAGCAACAGCACCAGCGAGCCGATCCCGACCACCGCGCCGGTGTTGGTGCTGCCGCCGCCCCCGCTGGTGATCAACGCGGCCGCCACCGCGGTCGCGGCCGAGGTCACCACCAGGAAGAAGTTGAACCTCGCGGTGGCCTGGTCGTTGCTGGCCCGCCGCGCCTCGCGCAGGTGCTCGTACTCGGCCAGCGCGACGGTCAGCGCGGTGTCCGGATCCTCGGCCACGGCCACTCCCGTCGATCGGCGACCGGTCCGAGCCTAGTCGTCCCGGTCGGGCAACCGCTCCGCGTGCGGGTGGAAGACCTCGGTGAAGGCCGGGTCTCCGGTGCGGGTGGATCCGGGTTGTGGCGATCAGGCGCCTCCGGTCATCCCCAGGTACGTACGCAGGTGTCGGGCGGTGAGCGAGTCGCCGCCCGACACCAGGTCGGCCGGGGTACCGGTGAACACCACCCGGCCGCCGTCCTGCCCCGCACCCGGACCGAGGTCGATCAACCAGTCGGCGTGCGCCATCACCGCCTGGTGGTGCTCGATCACCACGACCGTGTTGCCGTCGTCGACCAGCCGGTCGAGCAGGGCGAGGAGCTTGTCCACGTCGGCCAGGTGCAGGCCGGTCGTCGGTTCGTCCAGCACGTACGTGGTGGCCTTCTCGGCCATCTGGATGGCCAGCTTGATCCGCTGCCGCTCGCCGCCGGACAGGGTGGTGAGCGGTTGCCCCAAGCCTATGTAGCCCAGGCCGGTGTCGGCGAGCCGGTCGAGGATCGCCCGTGCCGGTCCGCTGGTGAAGAAGGCCCGCGCCTCGGTCACCGACATGGCCAGCACCTCGCTGATGTCCCGGCCCCGTAGCTTGTGGGTGAGCACCTCGGGGGTGAAGCGCTTGCCCTCGCACTGCTCGCAGACCGATGCCACCCCGGCCATCATGGCGAGGTCGGTGTAGACCAGACCGATGCCCTTGCAGTTCGGGCACGCGCCCTCGGAGTTCGCGCTGAACAGGGCCGCCTTCACCCCGTTGGCCTTGGCGAAGGCGGTGCGGATCGGGTCGAGCAGACCGGTGTAGGTGGCCGGATTGCTGCGCCGGGAGCCGCGGATCGGCGACTGGTCGACCACGGCCACCCCCTCGCGGCGCGGTAGCGACCCGTGGATCAGCGAACTCTTGCCCGACCCGGCGACCCCGGTGACCACGGTCAGTACGCCGAGCGGGATGTCGACGTCGACGTCCTTGAGGTTGTGCAGACGGGCACCGGTGATGTGGAGCTGCCCCTGCGGCTGCCGTACGCGGTCGCGCAGTCGGGCCCGGTGACCCAGATGCCGGCCGGTCAGCGTGTCCGATCTGCGGAGCCCGGCCACGTCGCCGGTGTAGCAGATCCGGCCGCCGGCCGACCCCGCCCCCGGCCCCAGGTCGACCACGTGATCGGCGATCTCGACCACCTCGGGCTTGTGCTCCACCACCAGTACGGTGTTGCCCTTGTCGCGCAGCCGGATCAGCAGGTCGTTCATCCGCTGGATGTCGTGCGGGTGCAGGCCAACGGTCGGCTCGTCGAAGACGTAGGTGACGTCGGTCAGGCTGGATCCCAGGTGCCGGATCATCTTGACCCGTTGCGCCTCGCCGCCGGAGAGGGTGCCGGACTCCCGGTCCAGGCTCAGGTAACCGAGGCCGATCTCGACCAGCGAGTCCAGGGTGTCGCGCAGGGTTCTGACCAGCGGCGCCACCGAGGGGTCCGTGATGGCGCGGACGAACGTGGCCAGGTCGCTGATCTGCATGGCGGAGCACTCGGCGATGTTGTGGCCGTCGATGGTCGAGCCCAGGGCCGCCGCGTTGAGTCGGGCGCCGCCGCACGCCGGGCAGCCGGTGAAGGTGACGGCCCGGTCGACGAACGCCCGGATGTGCCCCTGCATCGACTCGCGGTCCTTGGCCAGGTAGAGCCGCTGCACCTTGACCAGCAGCCCCTCGTACGTGGTGTTGAAGTTGTTGGTCTTGATCTTGGTGGCGGGTTTGTGCAGGAAGTCCTCCCACTGCTGTGGGGTGTAGTCCTTCAGCTTCGTGTCCGGGTCGAAGAGGCCGGACTGGGCCATGGTCTGCCAGTACCACGAGCCGACGGCGAAGTTCGGTGCGGTGATCGCGCCCTCGTTGAGCGACAGGTTGACGTCCACGAGCTGGTGGACGTCGGTCGTCGACACCCGGCCGAGTCCCTCGCACTCCGGGCACATGCCCTCGGCGCTGTTGAAGCTGAACGCGGTCGAGGTGCCGACGTGCGGCGTGCCCAGCCGACTGAAGATGATCCGCAACATGGTGTGGGCGTCGGTCGCCGTACCGACGGTGGAGCGCGAATTGGCGCCCATCCGCTCCTGGTCGACCACGATCGCCGCGCTGAGGTTGTGCAGGGCGTCCACGTCCGGCCGTCCCAGGCTGGGCATGAACGACTGGACGAAGGCGGTGTAGGTCTCGTTGATCAGACGCTGTGACTCGGCGGCGATGGTGCCGAAGACGAGCGACGACTTCCCCGAGCCGGAAACGCCGGTGAAGACCGTGAGTCGGCGCTTGGGAATGTCCAGGGAGACGTCGGCCAGGTTGTTCTCCCGGGCGCCCCGTACCTCGATCATCTCGTGGCTGTCCGCGGGCCGGGTCGGTTCGACGACGTCGGGATCGGCGCGTTGGCCCGGGGTGGCGTCGGCTGTCGGTTCCCGACCGTGGTCGTCGTCGGCCAGCAGCAGCCCGCCGGCCCGGCTGTCCCGGTCGCCCGACGGCTGGCTGGTGTGGTCGGTTCCCATACCGTTCCCCCTGATATCCTTACGGCATAAAAAGATAACCTGACGAGGTTAGTTTATGCGCTAAGGAGTTGCAAGTGGTGGTCTTTGCCGGCCAGGGTGATCCCCGCCGTTCGATGGCCCTGCTGTGGCGTACCCCGGGCTCGCCCGAGGCGCGGACCGGTCCGGGACCCAAGCCGGCACTGAACGTGGACGAGATCGTGGACGCCGCGATCGAGGTGGCCGACCGGGACGGCATGGCCGGCCTGTCCATGCGCGCGGTGGGCGAGCGATTCGGACGTACGGCGATGGCCCTCTACACGTACGTGCCGAACAAGGCCGAACTGCTCGACCTCATGTACGACCGGGCACACGCCGAACTGCCCACCGAGTACGCCCCGGAGCCGGGCTGGCGGGCCACGCTCAGCGCCTGGGCCGGTGACCTCTGGGAGTTCTACCTGCGCCACCCCTGGGTGCTGCAGGTGTCCCAGGCCCGACCGGTGCTCGGACCGAACGAGTACGTCGTACTGGAGACGCTGCTGCGGATCCTCTACCGGACCGGGCTCGACGCGAAGACGCTGCGACGTACGGTCGGCACGCTGTTCCACTTCGTGCGGGGCATCGCCCAGACGGCGACGGAGGCCCGGCACGCGAAGGTGGCCACCGGGATGTCGGACGAGGACTGGTGGTACGCCCGTTCGGCCCTCCTGGCGCAGGTCGCGCCCGACTTCGCCGAGCGGTTCCCGACCGTGACCCGGATGGAGGGCGACCAGGGTTTCCAGCTCGACGACGAGACCGTGCCCTACCTGGAGCAGGAGTCGCGGGAGACGTTCAAGTTCGGCCTCGCCGTGCTGCTCGACGGCATCGAGTCCGCCATGGCGAGGTCCGCGTAGGCCCGGTCACGAAAAGGATTGGCGGTCGGCGGCGGACTCGGCGACCATGGCCGGCGTGCCACAGAACCCGACAACCATCTCGATCGACCTGGTGCGCCCCGACTCCGACATCGGCAGCGGGATCCTGCGCGACTACTACGACGACATCGTGAGCCGTTACCACGGCCGGCCGGCGACTCCCGCCGAACTCGACGCGGTGTTGCTCGACGAACCCAGCGACGACCTCGTGCCGCCGCACGGTTTCTTCTGGCTGGCAACCGACGGCACCACACCGGTCGGTTGTGCCGGCCTGCGTCTGCTGCCGGACGGCCTGGGCGAGGTCACCCGGGTCTTCGTCGCCGGTTCCGCCCGAGGCCGGGGGATCGCGTCGAGGCTGCTGACCGGGCTGGAGCAGGCCGCCCGGAGCCGAGGGCTTTCGCGGCTGCGGCTCGACACCCGACACGACCTGGTCGAGGCGCGCGGGCTCTACGCCCGGCACGGGTACGTCGAGGTGGAGCCGTTCAACGACAGCCCGTACGCCGAGCACTGGTTCGCCAAACCGCTCCGCTGACGCGCACGCCGCCCGGACTGCGTCCGCCGCCCGCGGCTTCTAGGCTCACGGGATGGCGAAGGTCCTGATCACCGGGATGTCGGGCACCGGCAAGTCGACGGTGCTGGGTGTCCTCGGTGCGCGAGGGCATCGGACGGTCGATACCGACACCGACCGCTGGAGCCACTGGGTGACCCAGCCGGACGGGTCACCCGACTGGATCTGGCGTGAACAGGCCATGACGGACCTGCTCGCCGGCCATCGGACGGGCCACCTGTTCGTGGCCGGCTGCAAGAGCAACCAGGGCCGGTTCTATCCGGAGTTCGACCACGTGGTGCTGCTCAGCGCCCCGGTCGAGGTGCTGCTGTCGCGCATCGCCAGCCGGACGAACAACCCGTACGGCAAGCGGCCCGACGAACGGGCCGCGATCCTCGAGCACGTGGCCGTCGTGGAACCCCTGCTCCGGGCCACCGCCACCGTCGAGATCGATGCCCGCGCACCGCTCGAATCGGTCGTCGAGCAGGTGGAGGACCTCGCCGGGTCGGAGACCCCTTAGTAGCGGAAGGAAATGCCGTGCCGTTTTCGTACGTGGTGACCGGTGGTGGTCGAGGGGTCGGCCGCTCCATCGTGGAGCGGCTGCTCGAAGACGGTCACGCGGTCGTGGTGGTCGAACTCGATCCCAGCGCTCTGGCCTGGACGGCGGACCATCCGGCCGGTGCGCGACTCGTCGCGCTCCCCGGCAACGCCGCCGACGAGGAGGTGACCGAGGCGGCCGCCGATCTCGCGGCGACGGCGGGAACCTTTGCCGGCTGGGTCAACAACGCCGCGATCTTCCGGGTCGCGGCGCTGCACTCCGCACCGGCCCGCGAGGTCGCCGACCTGATCGCCACCAACGTCGAGCCGGCCGTGGTCGGCTGCGCGACGGCGGTCCGCCGTTTCCTCGCCGCCGGTACGCCGGGAGCGGTCGTGAACATCTCCTCCCACCAGGCCCGACGCGCGGTACGCGGCGCGCTGTCCTATGCCACGGCAAAGGCTGCCATCGAGGGACTGACCCGCGCGGCGGCGGTCGACTACGGGCCGTACGGCATCCGGGTCAATGCCGTCGCGCTCGGCAGCATCACCACCGAGCGCTACGAGGCGCTCCTTGCCGGTCTCCCACAGCGGGAGGCGGCCGGGGTGGAGGCGGAGATGGCCCGACTGCACCCGCTGGGCCGGGTGGGTCGCCCCGACGAGGTGGCGGCGACGGTGGCCTATCTCCTCTCCGACCAGGCGAGTTTTGTCAACGGCGCGATCCTGCCGGTGGACGGCGGCCGTTCGGCGCTGGGACTGGATCCCGAGGCCACCTGATCGCGCCGAGGGCCCGTCCACCCCGGTCGGTCCGATCAGGGCTGCACGCCGACCGCCGACCGAGCGTATCGACGGCGATGACCGGTTCGGATAGGACAATCGACCGCTATCAACAGCCAATCGACCTATTCGCAAATAGTCATGTAAGGCGGACTTGATCATGGGCTGATGTTCGCCGCGGGTTCACCCACCGCCGGCACTTCCTTCGTAGCGTCTCAGCGCTGTCCCCGATCGCGCTGCGAAGGCCAAGGAGATCCACCGTGGGTGTCGTACCTGCCGTCGACCTGTCCGACGTCGGCCGATCCGTCGACCCCCGGACGGAGTCCTCGGGTACCCGGGGTGTTCCGGCCGACGTGCTCGACGCGATCGACGACTGGGCACACCGCGCACCGACGGCGGTCGCCCTCGTCGACACGACCGGCGAGCTGACCTACGCGGAGCTGCTCGCCGAGGTGACCGACCTCGCCGGCACCCTCGCCGGAGCCGGGGTGAGCGGTGGCGACCTGGTCGGCCTCTGCCTCGGCCGAGGTCGCACGGCGGTGGTGGCGATGCTCGCGGTGCTCCGGGCCGGTGCGGGATACGTGCCGTTCGACCCCGGCTACCCGGCGGCCCGGCTGGCCCTCATGGTCGAGGACGTACGGCCCCGGCTGGTGCTCGTGGCCGCCGACGTCGAGCCGCCGCCGCTGCCCGAGGGGACCGAGGTGCTCCGGATCGGCGCACCCGGGCTGTCCGCAGACGCGGCTCCGGTCACCCGAGCCGTCGGCGAGGACCCGGCGTACGTCATCTTCACCTCCGGCTCGACCGGCCGGCCCAAAGGTGTGGTGCTGCCGCGCCGGGCGCTGGACCACTTCTGCGTCGCCGCCCGGGACCGGTACGCGCTCACCCCGGCCGACCGGGTGCTCCAGTTCGCCTCCCTCAGCTTCGACGCCAGCGTCGAGGAGATCTTCCCGCCGCTGGTCGCGGGCGCGACCGTGGTGGTCCGGGACGAGGACATGATCAGCCGCCCGGACCTGTTCCTGGACCGCTGCGCCGCGCTTGCCGTCACCGTGCTCGACCTGCCCACCGCGTACTGGCACGAGTTGGTCGTGGCGCTCGACCAGGGTGAGGCGGAACTGCCGGCGACGGTCCGGCTGGTGATCATCGGCGGGGAGGCGGCACAGCCGGGTGCCGTACGGCGTTGGCAGGCCCGCGCCGGTTCGGCCGTACGGCTGCTCAACACGTACGGGCCGACCGAGACGACGGTGGTCGCCACGGTCGCGGACCTCACCGGCTGGAGTGGCGACGGACCGGTGCCGATCGGGCACCCGCTGCCGGGTGTCACCGTCCGGGTGCTCGATCCGTCCGGGGTGCCGGTGTCAGTCGGCGAGCCGGGTGAGCTGGTCGTCGGTGGCGCGGGTGTGGCCACCGGCTACCTGCGCCGCCCCGAGCTGACCGCCGAGCGTTTCCGGCCCGGCCCGGACGGCACGCCGCAGTACCGCACCGGGGACAGGGTCCGACAGCTTGCCGACGGAGAGCTTGCCTACCTGGGCCGGTTCGACCACCAGGTGAAGATCCGTGGCTTCCGGGTCGAGCTGGGTGAGATCGAGTCCGCCCTGCGGGCGCTGCCCGGCAGCACCGACGCGGTGGTCCTGGTCGACGAGCGTTCCGGGCAGCCGAGGCTGATCGGACACCTGACGGCCGCGCAGGGCGAGGTCGACCCGGTCGCGGTACGGCGGCAGCTCGCCGCGACCCTGCCTGCCTACCTCGTGCCGGCCGCGATCGTCGGCCACCCCCGCTTCCCGCTCACCCCGCAGGGCAAGGTCGACCGGGCCGCGCTCGCCGCCGTACCGGTTGCCGCGACGGCGACCGGCCCGGACCCGACGGCGGCGATCGGCGACCCGTACGCGGTGCGGGTCGGCCGGCTCTGGGTGGAGCTGCTCGGTCTCGCCGACGTCGCGGCCACCGACGACTTCTTCGCCCTCGGCGCCGACTCGCTCGACGCGATCCGGCTGACCAGCGCGCTGCGGCGCGAGTACGGTGCGGACCTCACACTCGGGCAGCTCTACGCGGCGCCGACCCTGACCGAACTTGCCGAACTGGTCCGCTCGACCGCCCCGGCGGCTGCGTCGACCACGGCACCGGACCCGACGGCACCGAACGGAACACCCGACCCGGCGGTGCAGCCCGGAACGCCGGACCCGGCGGTGTCCACGGACGAGCCCGACCCGGAGCGGCTGGAACTCCCGCTTTCCCCGCTGCAGCGCGACTTCTGGATCGCCGAGCAGGTCAGCGGCGACCTGCCGGCACACACGCTCGGCATCAGGTACCGGATGACCGGACCGGTCAGCGCCGACACCGTGGCCGCCTGTCTGGCCGAGCTGGCCCGCCGGCATCCCCTGCTGCGGGCCCGGTTCCCGCTCGACGGTGACGAACCACGGATGGTGATCGCACCGGACGCCACGGTCGAGCTGTCCGAGGTCGATCTGCGGGACCTGCCGCCGCAACGGCGCGGACCCCGGCTCGAAGAGGTGCGCCGGCAGGCCGTACGGGAGCCAATCGACCTGGCCGACGGGCCGCTCGCGCGGGCACTACTGCTGCGTACCGGCGACCACGACGAACTGCTGCTCGTGGTCCACCACCTGGTGTTCGACGGCTGGTCGGTCGGGGTGCTCGGCGACGAACTGGCCCGGCACTACCGGGACCTGTCGGCCGGTCGTGCACCGGTACCCACCCCGCCGCACCCGCTGCCGGACCTCGCCGCCCGGCGCCTCGCCCACTCCGCCGACGAGTCGCTGACCGGGTACTGGCGGGACCGGTTCGCCGACGCCGACCTGGACTTGGACCTGCCGGCCGACCGCCCGCGCCCACCCGTACGGTCGTTCGCCGCGGCCCGGGTGTCCCGGCCGCTCGACCCGGAACTGGTCGACCGGTTGCGCGGGTGCGGCCGGGCGCATCGGGCCAGCCTCTTCATGGTGGTGCTGGCGGGGCTCCAGTCGGTGCTGCTGCGCTACACCGGTCGGACCGACGTCACGGTGCTGGCGCCGGTGGCCGGGCGGACCGAGCCGGAGCTGGAGTCGCTGGTCGGACCGGTGCTCAACATCCTGCCGATGCGCGGTGACGTCGGCGGCGAGCCGACCTTCGCCGAACTGCTGGAGCGGGTACGCGCTGCGGTGGTCCGCGACCTCGACCACCAGGAACTGTCGCTGCCGGACATCATCGCGGCCACCCGGCGACCGGCCAGCGGTAACCGCAACCGGCTCAGCGGGGTGATGCTGACCGTGCACAACACGCCCGTGCCCGGTACCGACCAGGTCCGGTACGCCGGTGAGGTGGCCCCGGCGGCGACCATGGTGGACCTCGCGGTCGGCCTGGACTTCCCCGTCGACGGTCCGGTGCTCAGCGTCGACTACGCCACCGAACTCTTCGACGCCGAGCGGGTCGAGGCGCTGCTGGACCACCTGACCACCCTGCTGGTGGCCGGGGTCGAGGCACCGTCCACCCCGGTCACCCGGCTGGACCTGCTCACCCCGGCCGAGCGGAACCGGATCCTGCACGACTGGAACGACCACGCCGCGGACGTGCCGGCCGCCGACGGGCTGCACGAGCTGTTCGAGCGGTGCGCGGCGGCGACACCGGCCGCGCCGGCGCTCACCTACGGGGATACCACGATCAGCTACCGGCAGCTCAACGAGCGGGCCAACCGGCTCGCCCGGCTGCTGCGTGAGCGCGGTGTACGCCCCGGCGGTCGGGTGGCGATCTGCCTCGACCGGGGGATCGAGCTGTTCGTGGCGATGTGGGCGGTGCTCAAGGCCGGCGGTGCGTACGTGCCGCTGGACCCGGCGTACCCGCCGGACCGGCTGCACTACATGCTGACCGACAGCCGTGCGCTGGCCCTGGTGACCCGGCTCGACCTGACCGGTGCCCCGCAGACCCCCGACGGGGTGGCGACGCTGGCGCTGGACCGGGACGCGGCGACGATCGACACGTACGACAGCACCGACCTGCCCGGTGTGAACGTGCCGGCCGACCCGGCGTACGTCATCTACACCTCCGGCTCGACCGGGCGGGCCAAGGGCGTGGTGGTCAACCACGGCAACCTGGTGCACGCGGCGGTGATGTGGCAGCGCGCGTACCGGCTCGATCCGGGGTGGACGTACCAGCAGGCGGCCAGCTTCTCCTTCGACATGTTCGTCGGCGAGACGCTGCGGGCGCACTGCACCGGCGGCCGGTTGGTGGTGGTGCCCCGCGAGGTGCTGCTCGACCCCGCCGACCTGTACGCGTTGATGCGCGACGAGCAGGTCAACTGCACCGAACTCGTACCGGCGGTGCTGCGTACGCTGCTCGCGCACGTGGAGGCGAGTGGGGAACGGCTGGACTTCGTGCGGTTGCTGATCGGCGGCGGCGAGAAGTGGCACGTACGGGAGTACCAGCAGGCCCGGCGGCTGGTCGGGGCAGGGAACCGGGTGGTGAACGCGTACGGCGTCACCGAGGTCACCGTGGACAACGTCTACTTCGACGGTGACGTGGACGGGTTGCCGCCGGACGCGCCGCTGCCGATCGGGCAGCCCTTCCCGAACAACCGGGTGTACGTGCTCGACGCGTACGGCCAGCCGGTGCCCGCCGGGGTGGTCGGCGAGCTGTACCTCGGTGGCGTGGGAGTCGCGCCCGGATACCACGACCGGCCGGAGCTGACCGCCGAACGTTTCGTCCCCGACCCCTTCGCCCACGCGCCATCCGGTGCCGTCCGCTCCGGCGCGGAGCAGGACGCGGCTGGGGTCGGCGACGGGGTGACCGAGCCGGCCCGGATGTACCGGACCGGGGACGCGGCCCGGTTCCACCGGGACGGCAACGTCGACTTCCTCGGCCGACTCGACGACCAGGTCAAGATCAACGGCTATCGGGTGGAGCTGGGCGAGGTCGAGGCCGTCATGGGCACCCTGGACGGGGTGCTGGCCTGCGCCGCGGCCGTGCACCAGCTGCCGTCCGGGATCGCCCAACTCGTCGGCTACCTGGTCGCCCGGCCGGGCGCCGAGGTCACCGAGTCCGACGTACGCGACGCGCTTGCCGCCAGCCTGCCGGTGCACATGGTGCCGGCGCGGGTGGTCGCGCTGCCCCGGCTGCCGCTCACACCGAACGGCAAACTCGACCGTCGGGCGCTACCGGCACCGCCCGACGCGGGTACGGCAACCGGCGGCACGGCACCGCGTACGCCCACCGAGCGGCGCCTGGCGGCGGTCTGGGCCGAGACGCTCGGGGTGACCGGGATCGGCATCGACGACAGTTTCTTCTCTCTCGGCGGGGACTCGTTCACCGCCCTGCGCCTGGTTCGCCGGATCGATCCCGCGCCGACGCTGATCGAGCTGTACCAGCACCCGACCGTCCGTACGCTCGCCGCGCTGCTCGACCGGCGACCGGCCGAACCGACCGGCGGACCGGAACGGCTGCTGCACCGGATGACGCCGAACGACGCCGACCCGGCGACCGGCGGCGTGACCGTGGTCGCGGTGCCCTACTCCGGGGGCAGCGCGATCGCGTACCAGCCGCTCGCGGCGGCCCTGCCCGCGAACTGGGCGCTCTACGCGCTGGAACTGCCCGGTCACGACCAGAGCCGGCCGGACGAAGCGCTGCTGCCCGGTACCGAGGTGGCCGCCCTGGTGCTGCCCGAAGTCGAGGCGCTGACCGGGCCGGTCCTGCTCTACGGGCACTGCCTCGGGGTCGCGGTCACCATGGAGATCGCCCGCCGGGCCGAGGCGGCCGGGGTCGAGTTGATCGGGGTCGGTCTCGGCGCGGGTTTCCCCACCGCCCGGCTGCCCGGACGGTTCTTCGACTGGTTCTACCGGCTGGTGCCGACCGACCGGTTCACCTCCGACCGGGAGTACCTGTCCTACCTGCGCGGGCGGGGCGGCTTCACCGACCTGGACCGTCCCGAGGACGAGGCGTTCGTGCTGCGCAACGTACGGCACGACGCGCGGGACGCGGAGGAGTACTTCACCGCGGACTACCGGGGCGCGCAGCCGGCTCGGCTGCACGCCCCGGTGCTGGCGGTCGTCGGCGCCCGTGACCGGGTGACCGAGCACCACCAGGAGCGGTACCGCGAGTGGGAGCACTTCGCCACCGAGGTCGACCTCGCCGTCTTGCCGAAGGCCGGTCACTTCTTCGTCCGCAGCCACCCCGAGCCGCTGGCCCGGGTCCTGGTGGAGCGGGCTCGGCAGTGGCTGCGGCGTACCGGTGCCGATTTCACGCAGGCCGAGCCGGCACGGCCCGGCGCCGACCCGCAGACCGCGACCGTGCCGGCGACCGTGCCCGTGCCAGCGGTCGTCCCGGTGGTACGCCGCCGGCCGTCGCCGAGCCTGTCTCGGTTCGCGCTGGTCGCCTTCGGTCAGTTCGTGTCGATGATCGGCAGTGGACTCAGCACGCTGGTGCTGAGCATCTGGGTCTACCAGCAGACCGGTGCGATCACGGACTTCGCCGTGGTCAGCGCAATCGGCATGCTGCCCGGGATCCTGGTCGGCCCGGTGGCCGGCGCGGTCGCCGACCGGTGGGACCGGCGACGGGTCATGCTCGCCAGCGACGCGGCGGCGGCCCTCGCGATGGGCACGCTCGGCCTGGCGGTCCTCGGCGGTGGGCTGGAACTCTGGCAGGTCTACCTGGCGGTGTCGGTCACCTCGGTCGCCGGTGCCTTCCAACGACCCGCCTACCTGGCCGCGGTGGCCCAGTTGGTGCCCAAGCGCTACCTGGGCCACGCGAACGGGATCAGCCAGCTCGGGGTCAACTTCGGCCTGGTGTTCGCGCCGATGCTCGGCGCCGGCCTGATCGGTCTGATCGGCATCTCCGGGGTGATCCTGCTCGACGTACTGACCTTCTGCGTCGGGGTGAGCACCCTGCTCTTCGTCCGCTTCCCGGACCTGATGTTCAGGAAGCGGGAGGAGACGTTCCGGCGCGAGGTCGCCAACGGCTGGCGCTACATCGCTCGCCGTCCGGGACTCCGCGCGGCACTGCGCTTCTTCGTCATCGACCACGCCCTCTACACGCTCGGCTTCGCGGTCATCACCCCGATGCTGCTGATCGAGCAGTCCCCGATGGCGCTCGGCGCGGCGCTCTCCGCAGGTGGTCTCGGCGGGCTCTGCGGCAGCCTGCTGATGGGGCTGTGGGGCGGCACCGCCCGGCGGGCGAACGGAATGATCATCTTCATGGGCCTGGCCAGCCTGGCGATGGCGATCGTCGGTGTCGGGGCCAGCCCGGTCTTCGCCGTGATCGGCATGTTCCTGCTCACCTTCGGCGAGTCGGTCACCGAGGGCCACTGGATCGCGCTGATCCAGAGCAAGGTCGGCTTCGAGCTGCAGGGCCGGGTCCTGTCGATCTTCATCACGGTGATGATGCTGACCATGCCGCTGGGCTACCTGGTGGTCGGGCCGCTGGCCGACCACTACGTCCAGCCGCTGCTCGAACCGGGCGGCGGGCTCGCCGACACCGTCGGTGCCCTGATCGGCACCGGACCCGGACGCGGCCTCGCCCTGCTGGTCATCGTCAGCGGGCTGCTCCAACTCGGCTGGGCGATCCGGGGCTGGTTCAACCGTCCGCTGCGGCTGATCGAGGACCACCTGCCGGACGCCGTACCTCCGGCCGAGATCGGCGACCGGGACACCCTCCAGCGCGAGGCCGACGAACTGCTGCTCGCGACCAGGAACTGAGCCGACCCCCACCAACCGCCCGACACCGGTCGACCCAGTCACCGGCCCCAGCCATCTTTCACCGGCCACCCCGGCCAGATCTGAGGATCCCCATGTCCATCGACACCCTCGCCGCCGCCGACGAAGCGCCCACCGACGCGTACGGCACCCCGCTGATCGAGGCCGCCGGCCTGGTGCCGGGCGTACGGATCCTGGTCAAGGACGAGACCAGGTACGCCTCTGGCAGCCACAAGGAGCCGGCCGCACGTGCGGTGGTGGCCCGCGCCATCGCCGACGGCTACCGGCACGTTGTCGTCGCCACCTGCGGCAACTACGGGCGGGCGATGGCGATGGCGACCCGCGCCGCCGGGCTGGCCTGCACGGTCGTGCTCCCGGAGGGTTGGAGTGACGGCGGTGCGTTCATGCGGGCGGCCGGCGCGCGGGTGCACCTGGTGCCGGGCAGCTACGAGGACGCGGTGGACGAGTCCCGCCGGCTCGCGGCCGAGGACGGCGCGATCGACGGCAACGTGGACGGCCCGTACGTCGACGCGGTCTTCGCCGGGCACGGCGTGGTGGTCCCGGCGCTGCGGGCGGTGCTCGGTGAGCCTCCGGCCGCGCTCTGGATCCCGGTCGGCAACGGCACCACGATCATCGCGGTGCACCGCCAGTTGCGTGCCCTGGACTGGCCGACGGTGATCAACGGGGTCGGCTCCGCCGGCAACAACCCGGTGTTGACGAGTTGGCCGGGTGAGTACCGGATGCTCCCGCCCGACGGGGTCAGCACCACCGATCACAACCAGCCGCTGGTCAATTGGCACGCCCTGCAGGGACCGGAGGCGATGGCCGCGATCGCCGACACCGGCGGAGCGGCGTACGGCGTCGACGACCGGCAGCTCTGCGAGGCCCGTACCGCACTCGCCGGCTACGGCGCCCACCCCACCGCCGCCGGAGCCGTCGCGCTGGCGGGTCTGCTCGCCCGGGCGGACGAGGTCGGCCTGGCGCCGGGAACCCACGTGGTGCTGCTCAGCGGCCGCTGACCAGCACCGCACACCCACCCACGACGAACCGGTGCGCCCGTGTTTCCCACCCGGACGCAGCGCGCCGACATCCCTCAGACCGCGATCACCCACGCCCTGGAGACGTGATGACCGTAACAACCGCAGTACCCGGACCAGCGCTGCTGTTCACCCGTACCCGAGTGTCCGGTTCGGACGAACGGGTCTTCGTTGCCAAGCTGGCGGTGCTGGCCGTACTCACCGCGGCGGGCGTGGCGCTCGCGCTGCGGCCGGAGCCGCTGCTCGTCGCGCTCGGTGTGGTGCTGCTCGCGGCGATGTACACCCACGCGGTGGAGTTGCAGCACCAGTGTCTGCACCATTCGGCGTTCCGGAACTCGTTGCCGCACCGCCTCGTCGGCGTGCCACTGGGACTTCCGCTGCTGGTGGTCTACAGCCACTACCGGCTGCGCCATCTGCAGCACCACCGGTTCCTCGGTACCCCTCAGGACACCGAGTTCTTCGGGTTCGACACCCGTAAGCCGATCACCGCGCCGGGCCTGCTGCGCGGGCTGCTCGACTATCCGAGGCTCGGCTCGGTCGGGCTGGACGTCGTCCGGTCGGCGACCGGCCGGTGGAGTTACCAGTACGGCGCGGTCAGCCCGACCATGCGGCGCAAGATAGTCACCGAACACCTCATCCTGGGTGCGGTGGTGCTGGCCGCCGTGGGTCTCGCCCTGGCCGGGTACGGGCAGTACCCGCTCCGGTTGTGGGTCCTGCCCCTGCTGCTCGCGGTGCCGATGCACTTCCTGGTGGAGTTGCCCGAGCATCTGCTCTGCGAGACCGACACCACCGACGTGCTGCGCAACACCCGCTCGATCCGCGGTAGCTGGTTGAGCACCTGGTACACCAACGGCAACAACCTGCACATCGAGCACCATGCGGCGATGACGGTGCCGATCAACCAACTGCCCGGCCGGCACGAGGAGACGCGGCTGTACGCGACGAACGTCGAGCGCAGTTACGCCGACTTCTACCGGCTGCTCTGGCGTGAGCTGCGCCGCCACCGGCAACAGGTGGCGGCCGGTCGGCAGGCCTCGAGCGACCGTACGGCGTCGACCGTCTGAGCGGTGACCGGCCTTCGCCGGTCGAAGAGCGGCCCGGCGCGACGTGGCCGGGCCGCCGCCGTCGCGGGTCAGACCGCGGCGACGGCAGCGGCCACGAACACGACCTGGAGCAGCGTACGGGCGGCGAGTGGGGTGACCGGCCGCCCGGCGAGGGTCAGCCCGCGCCGGGCGGCGTCGTAGTTCGCCGGGAACATGGCGAGCATGAGCAGGGCCAGGCAGCCCGCGGCCCAGGGGGCGGTGGCGGGCAGCAGCAGCCCGACCGCACCGGCGAGTTCGAGAACTCCGGTGACCGTGACCAGCAGGTCCGGGCGGGGGAGCCGGCGGGGCACCATGGCGATCAGGTCGGCCCGCCGTCGCCCGACGAAGTGCGCGCTGGCGGTGAGCAGGAACATCAGCGCCAGGCCGCCGCGCAGGGCGGGTAACCAGCCGTCGAGGGCGTCAACGCCGGCCGCGCCGAGCAGGCGCAGAATGACAAAACCGGTGGTCAGGGCGATAAGGGGAGCCATCGATTGTCCTTCGTCCCGCGAATCTTTACGGTGACAACATAGCCTGGTCCTGGGCAACTTTGCAATGACAAGATTTGCGTGCCGGTGGTGCTGGCAGGAGACTTCCTGTCGTACCCCGACGGCACCATGACGTGATGTCCGTCCCCGCCGCGCACCGCCGACCCGGACAGTCCCGTCAGAGCGGACAGGGGAGTAGGTAGGCTCGCGGGCAGCGCCGGCCCGCCGACCGACGATCATGCCGATTCTCGGCGTGTAACACCGCACCTCTGGGAGTTCAGCTCGTTGACTGCACAGCCTGAGATTCTGTACGGGGCAGATGACCTCACCCATCTGGAAGGCCTCGACGCCGTCCGGAAGCGACCCGGCATGTACATCGGGTCGACCGACAGCCGTGGCGTGGGTCACCTGTTCAACGAGATCCTGGACAACTCCACCGACGAGGGCGTGGCCGGTCACGCCACCCACATCGAGGTCACCCTGCACGCCGACGGTTCGGTGCAGGTGGACGACGACGGCCGGGGCATCCCCACCGACCTGCACGCGCGATCCGGGCTCTCCGGCGTCGAACTGGTGCTGACCCGGCTGCACGCGGGCGGGAAGTTCGGCGGCTCCGGCTACAAGACCTCAGGTGGTCTGCACGGTGTGGGCGCCTCGGCGGTCAACGCGCTCTCTCACCGGTTCGACGTCACCGTCGCGCGCGGCGGGCAGGTCCACCAGATGTCGTTCCAGCACGGCGTACCGGGTGTCTTCGACGGCGCGGGACCCGACGCGGCCTTCGCCCGGCAACCGGGGCTGCGGTCGCTGGGCCGGATGAAGCGCGGCGCCTCCACCGGCACCTCCATCCGCTACTGGCACGACGCCCGCTACTTCGAGACCGGGGCGTCGCTCGACGTCGAGGCCGTCCGGGCAAAGCTGCGCAACACCGCGTTCCTGGTGCCCGGCGTCACCTACGCCCTGCGGGACAACACCGCCGAGGAGCCCACCACCGAGACGTTCCACTTTCCCAACGGCCTCGGCGACATGGTGGACTTCCTGACCCCGGCCGGGGACAAGCCGGTCTCCGGCACCCTGCTCATCAACGGTGAGGGCACCTACCGGGAGAACGCCGCCGACGAACACGGCGTCATGCAGAGCAACGTGGAGCGCCGGGCCGAGGTCGAGGTCGCGCTCAAGTGGGGGACCGGTTACGAGCGGACGGTGGAGACCTTCACCAACACCATCCGCAACGTGCACGGCGGCACCCACCGCAAGGGTTTCGAGCGCGGTGCCGTACGGGCCTTGACCACCGCGATCCGCAACACCCGCGGTCTGCTCAAGCCGAAGGAGGATCCGCCGATCCTCGACGACGTGCTCGAGGGCATGACCGTCGTGGTGCACGTGCGGATCCCGGAGCCGCAGTTCACCTCGCAGACCAAGGACGAACTCTCCACCGCCCCGGTCACCAAGGTGGTCCAGACGGTCGTCGAGCAGCAGGTCAAGGCCTGGCTGGAGGATCGGCGGACCAAGGCCGAGGCGCGTACCGTGCTGCAGAAGATCGTGGACGCCGCGCGGGTCCGGTTGACCCAGAAGCAGCAGAAGGACGCGGCCCGGCGCAAGACCGCGCTCGAGGGCGCCTCGATGCCGCCGAAGCTGGTGGACTGCCGCTCCACCGGGGTCGAGCGCAGCGAGCTGTTCATCGTCGAGGGCGACAGCGCGCTGGGCACCGCCCGGCTGGCCCGGTCGTCGGAATACCAGGCCCTGCTGCCGATCCGGGGCAAGATCCTGAACGTGCAGAAGGCCAGCCTGCAACAGGTGCTGGACAACGCGGAGTGTTCGGCGATCGTCCAGGTGCTCGGCGCCGGCTCGGGTCGCACCTTCGACCTCGACGCCCTCCGCTACGGCCGGATCATGATCATGGCAGACGCGGACGTGGACGGCTCGCACATCCGTACCCTGCTGATCACCCTGTTCGCGAAGTACATGCGACCGGTGATCGAGGCCGGACGGCTCTTCGCGGCGGTGCCACCGCTGCACAAGGTCAGCACCAAGGGGCGCAACCCGGAGACCCACTACACCTACACCCAGGCCGAGATGTCGAGCACCGTGGCCCGGCTGGAGAAGGCCGGCAAGCAGGTCGTCACCCCGATCCCGCGGTTCAAGGGGCTCGGTGAGATGGACGCCGACGAGTTGTGGGACACCACGATGAACCCGGCCACCCGCGCGGTCCGGCGGATCAAACTCGACGACGCCGAGGCGGCCGAGGAAGTCCTGGAACTGCTCATGGGTGAGAAGGTCGAACCCCGCAAGAACTGGCTCATCGACTCCGCCAGCCGGGTCGACCAGGAGACCATCGACACCTGACGGAGCGCAGCCGGCCGCCCGCGGGGCCGGCTGCGCCACGCCCGAGTCGCTGTGCAGGAAGAGCGGTCGCCGAAACCGGCCGACGGATGGAAGAGAGCACGCAGCCATGGCACGCCGTACCGGCAAACCCTCGAAGGTCGACCTGTCCGCCTTCGACCAGGCGGGGGCGCGGGTTCTCGACAACCCGCTCGCCACCGAGGTGGAGGACTCCTACCTGGAGTACGCCTTCTCGGTGATCCACTCCCGGGCCCTGCCGGACGCGCGCGACGGTCTCAAGCCGGTGCACCGCCGGATCCTGTTCTCCATGAGCGAGCAGGGTTACCGGCCCGACCGGGGCCACGTGAAGTCGGCCCGCGTCGTCGGTGACGTGATGGGTAAGTACCACCCGCACGGCGACACCGCCATCTACGACGCGATGGTCCGGCTGGCGCAGAACTTCTCCCTCAACGTCCCGCTGATCGACGGCCATGGCAACTTCGGCTCACCGGACGACGGGCCGGCCGCCGCCCGGTACACCGAGGCGCGGATGTCCCGCGAGGCGATGCTGCTGGTCGGCGAACTGGGCGAGGGCACGGTCGACTTCCGGCCGAACTACGACGGGTCGCTGTCCGAGCCCAGCGTCCTGCCCGCCGCCTTTCCGAACCTGCTGGTCAACGGCACCTCGGGGATCGCGGTCGGGATGGCCACGAACATGATTCCGCACAACCTCGGCGAGGTGGTCGCGGCGGCCCGCTGGCTGATCAAGCACCCGGACGCGTCCCTGGACAAGCTGATGGAGTTCGTCCCCGGCCCGGACCTGCCGACCGGTGGCCTGCTGCTCGGCCTGGACGAGGTGCGCAAGGCGTACGAGACCGGCCGCGGTGTGGTCCGGATGCGGGGCCGGGTGACGATCGGCCCGCTGGAGGGCAGCCGGGGCCGGCAGGCCATCACCGTCACCGAACTGCCGTACGGCGTCGGCGCGGAGAAGGTCATCGAGGCCATCACCGACGAGGTACGCGGCAAGCCGATCACCTCCGGCCCGCGCAAGGGTCAGCGGCAGCCGGCCCGGCTGCAGGGCATCGCCGACGTGAAGGACCTGACCGACCGGGAGAACGGCACCCGCCTGGTCATCGAGTGCAAGGTCGGGGTCAATCCGCAGGCGCTGCTCGCCGACCTCTACCGGCTCACCCCGCTGGAGCAGTCGTTCGGCGTGAACAACCTGGTCCTGGTGGACGGGCAGCCGCAGACCCTCGGCCTCAAGGCGCTGCTGGAGGTGTTCCTCGCCCACCGCTACCAGGTGGTGACCCGCCGTACGACGTTCCGTCGGCGTAAGCGTCAGGACCGGTTGCACCTGGTCGACGGCCTGCTGATCGCGCTGCTCGACATCGACGAGGTGGTCCGGTTGATCCGGGGCAGCGACAACGCCCTGGCCGCCCGGGACGCCCTGATGGGCCGGTTCCAGCTATCCGAGATCCAGGCCGCTTACATCCTCGACACCCCGCTGCGCCGGCTGACCAAGTTCGACCGGATCGAGCTCGAGGCCGAGCGGGACCAGTTGCGCAACGAGATCGCCGCGCTGTCGGCGATCCTCGACGACGAGGCCGTACTGCGCCAGGTCGTCTCCGACGAACTGGCCGCCGTGGTGAAGGACTTCGCCACCGCGCGGCGTACGACCCTGGTCGACGGGGACCTCAAGGAGGTGCTCGCCGCCTCCGCGCCGGCCGGTCCGCTGGAGGTCGCCGACGACCCCTGCCAGGTGATCCTCTCCGCGACGGGTCTGGTCGCCCGGACCGCCGCCGAGTCCGAGGAGACCTCCGAGGGGCGGCGCCGCAACGGCCGTACGAAACACGACGCGGTCCGTACGGTCGTCCGCGCCACCGCCCGTGGCCAGGTGCTCCTGATCACCAGCGCCGGTCGGGCCTTCAAGACCGACGTACTCCCGCTGCCGGTGCTGCCCGAGCAGGCCGGCACGGTCTCGGTCAGCGGCGGCATGTCCGCCTCCGAGTTGGTGTCGCTGCGCTCGGGGGAGACCGTCGTGGGGCTCGCGCCCCTGGGTGACCAGGGTGCCGGTTCGCCCGGCCTTGCGCTGGGCACCCGGCAGGGCGTGGTCAAGGTGTGCGCGCCGGAGTGGCCGGTCCGGGCCGACGAGTTCGAGGTGATCGGCCTGCGCGAGGGTGACGAGGTGGTCGGTGCGACCTGGCTCGCCGACGGTACGGAGTCGCTCGTCTTCGTCACCTCGGACGCCTCGCTGCTGCGGTTCCCGGCCCCGCTCGTACGCCCGCAGGGGCTCAAGGGCGGCGGCATGGCCGGCGTCAACCTCACCGCCGACGCGCAGGTCCTGTTCTTCGGGGCGGTTCGGACCGACGACCCGGGGCAGGGCGACCCGATGGTGGTCACCAGCACCGGCAGTGGCGTGAAGGTCACCCCGTTCGCCCTCTACCCGGCCAAGGGTCGGGCCACCGGAGGAGTGCGGGCACAGCGGTTCCTCAAGGGCGAGACCCGGCTGGTCGTGGCCTGGGTGGGGCCGCGTCCGGTCGGTGCGAGCAAGCGGGGGGAGCCGCTCGCCCTGCCCGCCCCCGACGAGCGCCGCGACGGGTCCGGCACCGCCATCTTCGGCCCGGACATCATCGGCCACCTGGTCGAACGCGGCTGACCCTGGCCATGGCACCACCGCCGGTCGGCCTCCGTGGTCGACCGGCGGACGTGGTCGCGAGGCCGGCCGGTTCCCACGACATGTACGGCGGGTGAACGGACTTCCACCGTGGACCGCCGGCACCCACCGTCGAGCAGTGGCCTGTGCCACTCGTCGGTCTGATGGCGCCGTGGCCCCGAGCCCGGCCCGAGCCTCGGGTATGGCGGAAGTTACTGGCTGTGACCAAATAGGACCGCTTTGGTGCGCCGATCACGCGGCAGGCGACGAATTGATACATCCGTTACCGGCCAATGGGTTCGCGCTCGGACTCTTCCCCTACTGGCCGACAAACTCTGCCAGATGTGCCGCTGGCGGAACGGCTATGGCGGCCGTATCCTGCTCCCGGCGCGTTTCCTGTTGCGCCAAACGGGGAGGTCATAAACATGTCGAGCTGGCCGACGGTGCGCCAGGATTCGGTTGGGCAACCCATCGACGAGGCGAACGCCCAGTCGGTACCGGTGCCCGGCCACGGGACGGCGGTCGGCGAGTTCGACACCGAGACGACGATTCCCAAGCCGCGTCCGGCGCGCGGACGGGCGACTGCGCCGGGTACCGCAAGTTCCTCACCGCACGCGACGACGGCGGTACTGCCCTACGTCAGTTCCCGCGCTTCGGGCCGTACCCGTGGTTTGCGGGCCTGGATGCTCACCGCGCCGGTCGACATCGTCGCGCTCCTGGCGCCGCTGCTGCTGACCGACCGTTACCAGCGCGGGACGCTGTTCGCCGCCGCGCTGACGGTCACCATCTTCGCCACCGGTGGCCTCTACCGGGCCCGCCGACACGTGAGCATCCTCGATGAGTTGCCCAGCATCTGCGGCCGGTTGCTCGCCTCGGCCGGCATCGTCGCGGTCATCGCGGCCTCACGGCACGACGAACTCCAGTACCTGGTCGGGTTCATGCACGGGGTGGCACTCTCCGCCGGGTTGGTGATCGTCGGCCGGGCGATCACCCGGAAGATCGCGTTGGTCGCCCGCAAGCGACGGTGGGCGGAACACAACGCGATCATCCTTGGCGGCGGTCCGATCGCCCTCGAACTCGCCCGGTTGCTGCGCCGCTACCCTCAGTACGGTCTGCGCTTCGCTGGCTGCGTCGACGCCGAGATGCACAACGAACCTGGTGCACCGCCGCTGATCGGCACCTTCAACGACCTCGAGAAGCTCATCGAGGTTGTCGAGTGCGACGTGCTCATCATCGCCGACCCGACCTCCGACGAGGCCACCCTGATGGAGATCCTGCAGCAGCGCGGTTCCGCGAGCTGTGACCTCTGGGCGGTGCCACGGCTGTGGGGCTCCCGTTCCTACGCCGGCCTCCCGGACCACATCGGCGCGATCCCGGTCGTACAGATCCGGCACACCACCCTGTCCGGCCCCAGGTGGGCGGTGAAGCGGGCCTCGGACATCGTCTTCGCGTCCATCGCACTGCTCGCGCTCAGCCCGATCCTGTTGCTCTGCGCGATCGCCACGTTCCTCGACGGTGGGCGCGGGATCTTCTTCTACCAGGAGCGGATCGGGCGTTACGGCCAACCCTTCAAGGTGATCAAGTTCCGTTCGATGCGCCCGGTCAACGAGCGGGAGTCGCAGACGAACTGGTCCATCGCGACCGACCAGCGGGTCAGCCCGATCGGTCGGTTCATGCGCCGTACGTCGTTGGACGAGCTGCCGCAGCTCTGGAACATCCTGCGCGGTGACATGACCGTGGTGGGTCCGCGTCCGGAGCGTCCCTTCTTCGTGGAGAAGTTCTCCGCCGAGCACCCCGACTACGCGATGCGCCACCGGGTGCCGGTCGGTCTGACCGGACTTGCCCAGGTCAGTGGCCTGCGGGGGGATACGCCGATTTCCGACCGGGCCCGGTTCGACAACTACTACATCGAGAACTGGTCGCTCTGGTTGGACATCAAGGTCGTGCTGCGTACGGTGGCCGAGGTGTTCCGTGGTGGGGGTCGCTAGCGGGTGGTGGGGTTGGGGCGGCATGCCCCGCTCCGGGCGGTCAGGCTTGATCCCTGCGCGGGGCATGCCGCCCCAACCCCTGGGCCGCGTGCCTGTGCGGCGGGTTGTCTTAGCTGATTGAGTTGTGTCGAACGCCGGGTCGCCTTTGGTGGCCCGGCATTTTGGCGTATTGGGGGCCGCAACTATCTGTTGAACGGCATGTGTCTCTCCGTGGCTGGGGCGTGGGGGGCGGGGGTCGGGGCTGGTAGGGTTCGGCGTTGTGAAAACGATTTTCATTTCAATTGCGGCCGTGGTGGCCCTTGGTGGGTTGGCTGCCTGTGGGCAATCCTCGGTGCCGGAGGCGGCTGGGGTGACGGCGGGCGCGAGCCCGGTGGTGGTGAGCAGTTGCGGGTTGCCGCTGACGGTGCCGGCACCGCCGGGCCGGGCGGTCGCCCTGGAGCAGAACGCCACCGAGATCATGCTGACCCTCGGGTTGGCCGACCGGATGATCGGCACCAGCTACCAGACCGATCCGGTGCTGCCCGAGCTTCGTGGCGACTACGACCGGGTGCCGGTGCTGGCCAAGCTCTACCCCTCGCGGGAGGCGGTACGGGCGGCGAATCCGGACTTCGTGTACTCGACGTATTCGTCGGCGTACGCGCCGGACGCCGCCGGGGAGCGCAAGGAGCTGGGTGGGCTCGGGGTGCCCGCGTACCTGTCCGCCTTTGCCTGCGAGGACCAGGCCATCGCCAAGGACGAGGTGACGTTCGACGGCATCTTCGCCGAGGTCAGGGACATCGCCACCATCTTCGGTGTGCCGGCCAAGGGCGACCAGGTGGTGGCCGGACAGCAGGCCCGGCTGGACGCGGCGAAGCGGACCGGTACGGCCGCCCCGGACACCTCGCTGCTCTGGTACTACTCCGGGACCAGCACGCCGTACGTGGCCGGACACGGTGGGTTGCCGGACACCATCAGTTCGCTGCTCGGTGCGACGAACGCGTTCACCGACGCCAAGCAGAAGTGGCCGGCCGGCAACTGGGAGGAGATCGCCCGACGCAACCCGGACGTGATCGTGCTGGCCGACCTGACCCGTGGCGGAGACGGCGACAGCGCCCAGTCGAAAATCGACTTCCTGCGGAAGAACCCGGTGACGGCCAAGCTCGACGCGGTGGTCAACGGGCGGTTCATCAGCGTGTCCGGGTCGTCGATGGATCCCTCGATCCGCAGCGTGGGTGCGTTGGAGCAGGTCAGCGCCGGTCTGCACACCCTCGCATCGAGCACGCGATGAACAGCGGAGGAGCCATGCTCGACGAGACGACCACCCACCCCGCCCGGCGACTGCTCCGGCTCTGGGACGACCAGCAGGCCGCGTACGTCGCCAACCGCGAAGACCGGTTCACCGCCATGCTGGACGTGTTGCGGTTGCTGCTCCCGGACGACCTGACCGTGCTCGACCTGGCCTGTGGACCCGGCGCGATCTCCGACCGGGTGCTCGGCGTACTGCCCAACGCCCGGGCGATCGCCGTCGACTACGACCCGATCCTGCTGCACGTCGCCCGGGGGGTGCTCACCGAATACGGTGAACGCGCGCAGGTGCACGAGGTCGACCTGGTCGCCCCGGACTGGAGCCGGTTCCTTGACGGGCGGCGGGTGGATGCCGTACTCAGCTCCACGGCGTTGCACTGGCTGTCGCCCGTACAGCTGCTGCGGGTCTACACCGCGGCGGCCGAGCTGCTGCCGCCCGGCGGGATCCTGCTCAACGCCGACCATCTCCGGTTCGCCCCGTCGACCACCCTGCACGACCTGGCGCAGTGGCACGACGCGAAGGTGCAGCGGGCCGGCTTCGCCGGTGGTGCGCTCGACTACCAGCAGTGGTACGACGAAGCGCTCGCCGATCCGGAGATCGCCCCGCTGGCGGTGGAGCGGGAACGGCGTTTTGCCGACCGGCCACCGCAGCCCTCGGCGTCGCTGGAGTTCCACCTCGCCGCGCTGCGTACGGCCGGGTTCGCCGAGGTCGGCACGGTTTGGCAGCACCTCGACGACTACGTGGTGTTCGCCCGCCGATGAGGACGTCGCGCATGGGTGGGTCGGCAGCGGTCGCCGATCCACCCCGACCCCGGATCGCCCTCCGGCCGGCAGGAGGCGTCACCGGACCCGTCCTGGCCGTGGGCCTGGCGCTGCTCGCGCTGAGCGCGGCGGCGGCGGTCACCATCGGCACCGCCGACCTGTCGATCGCGGACGTGGCCCGCACCGTGGGCGCGCATCTCGGCGTACCGGTGCGACCGTTGCCCCGGCTGGCCGACAGCATCGTCTGGGACCTGCGGATGCCCCGGGTCCTGCTGGCCGGGCTGGTCGGCGGTGGGTTGGCGCTCTGCGGCGCGGTGCTGCAGGCGCTGACCCGTAACCCGCTGGCCGACCCGTTCCTGCTCGGCATCTCGTCCGGGGCCAGCACCGGGGCGGTCGCGGTGCTCGTACTCGGGCTCGGGGTCGGCTCGGTTTCGCTGTCCACCGGAGCGTTCCTGGGCAGTGCCGCCGCGTTCGGCGCGGTGCTGCTCTTCGCCGGGCGGCAGTGGACGCAACCGAGCCGGATCGTGCTGGCCGGCGTCGCGGTCTCCCAACTCTTCAGCGCCGTGACCAGCCTGATCGTGGTCTCGGACGCGAGCGTGCAGAACACCCGCAGCGTCACCTTCTGGCTGCTCGGCTCGCTCACCGCGGCGTCCTGGCCGGCGGTGGCCCTGGCCGCCGTGGTCACCGGCGCCGGCTTCCTGGTCTGCTGGTGGTGCGCGCCCGCGCTGGACGCCTTCGCCTTCGGCGTCGACACCGCCGAGTCACTCGGCTTCGCCGCGGCCCGGACCCGGCTGGTGCTGTTCGGCACCACCGCCCTGGTCGCCGCCGTGCTGGTCGCGGCGAGCGGTGCGATCGGTTTTGTCGGGCTGACCATCCCGCACGCGGCCCGACTCCTGGTCGGTGCGCAGCACCGGATCCTGCTGCCGACCTGCGTGGTCACCGGTGCGGTCTTCCTGATCTGGGCCGACACCGCCGCCCGGACCGTTTTCGCACCGCAGGAACTGCCGGTCGGTGTGCTCACCGCGCTGATCGGGGTGCCGGTGTTCGCCCTGGTGATGCGCCACCGGAGCCGGCCATGACCCGCCCCGACGACAGCGGTGCGGACCTGGTCGCGGGGGAGGTCGACTGGGGTGTGCGTGGGGTGCGGATCCTGAGCGAGGTGGCGCTGCGGGCCGTACCCGGCAGCACGGTCGGGCTGCTCGGGCCGAACGGCTCCGGCAAGTCGAGCCTGCTGCGGCTGCTCGCCGGGCTGGGCCGGCCCGACGCCGGGCTGGTGCTGCTCGACGGGGAGCCGCTGGTCGACGTGCCACGCCGCCGGCTCGCCCGCCGGATCGCCGTGGTGCACCAGCAGGTCAGCCCGGACGTGGACATGTCGACGATGGACGTACTCCTGCTCGGTCGGATCCCGCACCGACCGCGGCTGGCGGCGACCAGCGCGACCGACCTGGACCTGGCCCGCCGGGCGCTGGCCGACGCCGGACTGGCCGGCTTCGAACGGCGTCGGTGGTCGGGACTCTCCGGCGGCGAGCGTCAGCGGGTCGACATCGCCCGCGCCCTGCTCCAGGAGCCCGACCTGCTGCTGCTCGACGAACCGACCAACCACCTGGACGTACGTCACCAGCTGGAACTGCTGCACTTCCTCGCCGGGTCGCCGATGACGGTGGTGGTGACCCTGCACGACGTCGACCTGGCCGCCCAGTACTGCGACCAGATCGTGCTGCTGCACGACGGGCGGGTGGCCGCCGCCGGCACCCCGGCCGAGGTGTTCACGCCGGAGCGCCTGCTGGCGGTCTACCGGGCCGACGCCGAGGTGAGCATCGGGTCCGACGGCCGGCCGAGGGTACGTTTCCGTCGCCCCCGTACGCCGGCCGCCGGTCCCGAAGCCGGTGACTAGTCCTTCGACTTGCCGTTCGGCGCGGTGTCCCACTCGGGGTTGCCGAACGTGGTCACCCAGTCCCGTACCCGGTCCAGGTTGGTGGGGGCGAAGGCGAGGCTGAGCAGGAGCAGCAGCCGCGCCTTCTGCGGCAGCAGGTCGTCACCGGCGATGATCGGTGCGGTGGTGCTGCTGCCGTAGACGGAACCGGAGCCGGTCCGGGTCGTACTCACGAAGACCACGCCCTGCGCGGCGGCGGCGCTGCGGGCGCTGCTCTGCGCGGACGACAGCCCACCGGCGCCAGTGCCGGCGGTGACGATGCCCTTGACCCCGGCGGCGGCGAACCCGCTGATCGCCTCACCGCCGGCCTGCTGGTAGCTGTACACGACCTCCACCCGCGGCAGTGCGGTCGGCTGGATCCGGGACAGGTCGAACGGGGTCAGCCAGTCCCGGGTACGGTCGCAGTCGTCGACCCGCGCCGGGGCTCGCCCGACCTTGATGTTCGGCCCGTCGACCCAGCCCAGTACGCCGAACTCCCGGCTCTGGAAGGTGTCCATCCGGCTGGAGTTGGTCTTGGTCACGTCCCGGGCGGCGTGGAACTCGTCCCCGAGCAGCAGCACCGTGCCGTAGCAGTACGTGGTCTGGCTGGCCGCCAGCACGATCGAGTTGTAGAGGTTCGCCGGACCGTCCGCGCCGATCACCTGTGGCCCGTCCGGGGTGACCGCCGCCCACGGCCGCATCGCACCGGTGATCACCACCGGCTTGCGGCTCTGCACGGTCAGGTCGAGCCAGTACGCGAACTCCTCCATGGTGTCGGTGCCGCTGGTGACCACCACCGCGTCGGCCGACTTCAGCGCGTTCTGGACGGCGAGGGTGAGCGCGTGGAACTCGGCCATGGTGTAGCCGCCGGAGCCCTTGTTCCCGAACTGCACCGTGCTGACGTCGGCGACCTGACCGATCTCCGGTTGGAGCTGGCCGACCATGCTGGAGATCGCGATCTGGCCCGACCGGTAGTCGGTGAAGCTGCTCCGCGAGGTGGCGACGCCGGAGATGGTGCCGCCGGTGCCGATCACGGTCACCTTCGGCTTGCGGGTCTTCGCCGTGGCGAGCGCCTCGGTGTAGGCGACGCTGCGGATCCCGGTGGGTGCCTGCACCCCGGTCACCGCGCCGGCCGGCGGTGCTCCCGTCTCGGTGGAGTCGACCTGGGTGGTCAGGCCGAGGACGAGGGCGGCGCCGAGGGTCGCGCTGAGCAGCGGCGTGAGTACGGCACCGAGGCGCCACGGCGCCGGTCGCGACCGGTACGCCGGTTCGGCCGCGCTGTGCACGTCACCCTGGACGGTCGGTTCGGATTCGACGCTTGTTTCGGACGGGACGTTCGGGTCGGACATGGTGGCCTCCGCGGTGGGGTGCGGTGGAAGGGGAAACCGCATCCTCCGAGTCAGAGTTTTCGATCTTGTTAAGCATCGATTTCACCTCGTCCCCGCTGGCTGGCTCGCCTACCGGCGGGTGCGCCTCTAGCCTGTGCGGGTGCGGATCAAGACTGGATCGTTGCTGCTCGCCATCGGTGTCACCGTCGCCCTGCTGCCCGGCTGCGGGCGTACGGCCGATGTCGACCCGTCGTCGCCGACGCCGACCGGCAGCGGTGTGCCGGCCGGTCCGGATGCCGGCGCGAGCGATGGACTCGGTGCGGCACCGACGGGTCGACCGTCGAGCACGCCGAGCAGGACGGCGGTGGTGCCGGCGCGGGCGGGCAACCCCGGCGGCGGTGCCACGGTCCCGGCCGAGGGCCGCCCGGTGGACACCAGCCGCCCCACCCGCAAGATCGGCACCGGCACACCCGCGAGCTGCACGAGCAAGGCGGTCGTGTCGGCGGTCGCGGCCGGCGGGATCATCACGTTCGACTGCGGGCCGGACCCGGTGACCATCACCCTGACCGAGACCGCCAAGGTCAGGAACGCCAACGGTCCGCGGGTGGTGCTGGACGGCGGCGGCCGGGTCACCCTCAGCGGTGGCGGCAAGCGCCGCATCCTCTACCTGAACACCTGCGACCAGGCACAGGGTTGGACCACGTCGCACTGCGACAACCAGGACCACCCGCAGCTCACCGTACAGAACCTGACGTTCGCCGACGGCAACTCCACCGGGGAGAAGACCGAGGGCGGCGGCGGGGGCGCGATCTTCGTCCGAGGTGGGCAGTTCAAGGTGGTCAACTCACGCTTCGTCCGCAACCGGTGCGACCGGACCGGACCGGACCTCGGCGGGGCCGCGATCCGCGTGCTGAGCCAGTACCAGGGCAAACCCGTGTACGTCGTGGACAGCACCTTCGGTGGTGCCGCCGGTCAGGGCAGCTCCTGTTCCAACGGTGGCGCGCTGAGCAGCATCGGGGTCTCCTGGGTGGTGCTCAACAGCGTGTTCAGCCACAACGATGCGATCGGCCAGGGCGCCAACCCGGCCCGTGGCGGCACACCCGGCGGCGGCAGCGGCGGCGCGATCTACTGCGACGGCAACACCTTCACCGTACGGATCGCCGGCAGCATCATCGAGAACAACCACGCGGAAGAGGGCGGTGGGGCGGTCTTCTTCGTCAGCAATGATCGCAGCGGCACGATGCGGATCGAGAAGTCGACGCTGCGACGCAACCCGAGTGACGGTTTCGAAACCCAGGGCCTGCCCGGAATCTTCTTCCTCGGCGCGAGCCGGCCGACGACCACCGGATCGACATTGAGCTGATCTCCGCGACGGAATACCGCACGGTAAAGGAAGACAGCAAGAATTCGACTATGGCAGCGGGCCACGCATCTCTAGGTTCGGATGCATGAGTCTCCCGACCGAACCGATCGGAAGCATTCCCCGACCGCCGGCACTGCTCGCCGGCATCGCCGACTTCGAGAGCGGGCGGATCGGGCGCGAGGCGCTCGACGCCCTGTACGACGACGCCGTACGGGACACCATCGCCCGGTTCGAGGCGCTCGGATCACCCGTCGTCAGCGATGGTGAGCAGCGAAAACCGAGCTTTGCCACCTATCCCGTACACGGGTTGGCGGGGCTGTCCGGCGACGGTGTGGTGATCCCGTTCGCGGACGGCCACACCCGTACGCTGCCGAGCCTGACCACGGGTCCGTTCCGGTACGCGACCCGCGCCGAGGGCTACCTGCGGGCAGCCCTTCGGCACGCGACCGCACCGGTCAAGCAGGCGGTGATCGCGCCCTCGGCGCTGAGCCTGCTCTACCCGGCGGCCGGAATCCCCGGCTACGACCGGGAAGCCTTCCTCGGGGACCTGGTCGACGAGGCCGAGGCGGACATCCGGGGCGCCCTCGACGCGGGCGCCCACGCGGTCCAGCTCGACTTCACCGAGGGCCGGCTGTCGGTCAAGCTCGATCCGTCCAAGGGCATCCTCGACTCGTTCGTGGCGCTGAACAACCGGGTGCTGGACCGGTTCACGCCCGAGCAGCGGGCCAGGATCGGCGTACACACCTGCCCCGGTGGCGACCAGGACTCGACGCACAGCCTCGACATCGACTACACCGAACTGCTGCCGAGCCTGTTCGCGCTGCACGCGGGCATCTTCTACGTACAGCTCGCCAGCGAGTCCGATCCGGACCGCGTACTGGCGGCGATCGCCGCCCACGCCCGACCGGACCAGCGGATCTTCGTCGGGGTGACCGACCCGATCAACCCGGTGGTCGAGACGCGCCAGCAGGTCCGCGACCGGGTGCTGCGCGCCGCCGAGTACATCCCGCCGGAGCGGCTCGGCACCTGCGACGACTGCGGGTTCGCGCCCTTCGGCGACGACGTGTCGACCTCACGAGAGACGGCCTGGGCGAAGGTACGCGCCCGGGTGGAAGGCACCGAACTGGCCGCACGAGAACTGGGAGTGTGAGACGTGGCGCACATCGATCTGGGCATCGACGAGGGCGAGTTTCCGGGCATCACCGGCCCGATGCGGTACCGTCCGGAGACCGCCAAGCCGCTCAACGAGCTGGCCGAGGTACTGCTCCGGCAGGGTTCGGACACCTTCACCCCGGGCGAGCGCGAGCTGATCGCCGCCTACGTGTCCGGGCTCAACGACTGCGACTTCTGCTGCTCGTCGCACTCGGCGTTCGCCGCCCGCCAACTCGACGAGGGCATGACCCTGGTCGACCAGGTGCGGGCCGACCTCGACAGCGCGCCGGTCTCGGCGAAGCTGCGCGCCCTGCTGCGGATCGCGGGGGCGGTGCAGAACAGCGGCCGCAAGGTCACCCCCGATCTGGTCGAGGCCGCCCGCGCCGAGGGCGCCACCGACCTGGAGATCCACGACACCGTGCTGATCGCGGCGGCGTTCTGCATGTTCAACCGGTACGTCGACGGGCTAGGCACCCTCGTACCCGCCGATCCAACGGCGTACTACCCGGCATCGGCGGAACGGATCGTCACGATCGGCTACGGCGTCTGAGTAGTCGTCACCGCTGACGGGTCTGGGTGAGCCGGTCCTGTAGGCGGGCGTGCCGGAACTGGTAGACCGAACCCACCACCCGCAGGATCTCCCGCTGGTGGGCGTTCTCCAGGAAGCGCATCCCGCGTACGGGACCGTCTCCCCGGGCCCACAGTTGCAGGAAAAGCAGCCCGGTCCGCCAGGTGCTGGACACGGTGATCGTGGCGGCGACCGCGGTCGCCAGACCGAGTGTCAGTCCGGTGATGATCCCGACCCCGGCGGCGACCGGGAGCGGGTCGTGCCGGCCGGTGGCCATGGCATCGGTGAATCCGGCGGCGAAGCCGACCACGAGTCCGAAGATGGCGCCGACCGACAGGCCACGTCGTCGATCCTGCTGCCAGGCGGTGATCGGGTCGATCGGGGCGGCGACGTCGAGCGAGGCGGCCGAGAAGCCGTCGATGAGTCCGAACGCGAGCACGAAGGCCAGCCCGATGACCAGCCCGGTACCGAGCCCGGTCGGCATCCCGTACGCCAGACCGACGGGCACGCCGGTCGCCAGTCCGATCGGCACCCCGGTCGCGAGTCCGGCCGGCAGCCCGTGGGTGAGCCCGGCCCGGATGGTTCGTCCGAGCCCGGACTGCGGTGCGAGCGCGGAACCGGTCGGCTTGATCCCGATTCCGGAGGCGATCCCGGTCGCGATCCCGGCGGCGAGGGCGGCGCCGAGGCTGACCGTGAGCGCGGTGACGGCGCCGAAGCTCGGCCCGACGGTGAGTACGGTGGCGATACCGACCGCGAGCCCGGACACCAGCCCCATGCCGAGGCTGAACCGGGAGCCCGCGGATCCGGAGAAGCCGCCCACCGGGGACTCCCGGCGTTCGACGGCCAGCCCGATCGCCAGCCCCAGCACCAGGCCGACCACGGTGGCCGGCAGTGGGTCCATGGTGGAGCGTTCGCCCAGCTCCTCGGTGAACCGGGCGACGACGGCGGCGGTTGCCCCGGCGGCGAGACCGACGAACAGCAGCGTGGCGAGGATCCGTACCGGTGCCGAGGCCCACTGGTGCATCCGCCACCAGGCGAGGTCGCGGGTGTTGTGGCTGCTCATCTGCGCCGCCGCGTGGCCGAGCCAGCGCCTGGCCCGGACCAGGTCGTACGGGCCAACCGGCCTGCCGGGGCGGGGTCGGTACGCGGCCGGCAGCACCCGGTCGAGCAGGAAGTCCTCGATTTCGGTCGCGTCGCGGAAGCGTTCCGGTGCCAGCAGTTCGTCGACCTCGGCGGCGTCGACGAAGGTGTCCCGGAGCAGGGTCACCGTCAGCGGCGACGAGAGGGCGTGGGCGAGCGGGCTGTCCGGCTGCTCACGGAGCCGGGCCAACAACCGTCGCCAGGCCGGTGGCGGAGCGTTCACCAGCCACCGGGCGAGATAGTCGGCGGTGACGGCGGCGGGAAGCGGGCGCAGTTCGAGCGCGGCCGCGTCGTGCAGGTGCCCGGTGCGTACGGCCTCGGTGAACTCCTCGCTGCGGGTGAGCAGCACCAGGCGGAAGTTGGCCTGCTCGTCGATCGACTCCAGTGCGCTTGCCCGCGACTCGGGTGCCATCTCGTCGAAGCCGTCGAGGAAGAGTGCGATCAGGCCCTCGTCGACCAGCCGGGCGGCCGCGTCCGGCCCGTACTTCGGTGCGTTGAGGAAGGCGAACTCGCTGGCGAGCCGGCCGACGAGCCAGTTGCGCAGGGTCTGTCGCTGCGGCTCCCAGCTCTGCGGGGTGAGCAGCACCGGCACCGGCACCGGTCGGCGTACGTCCGGGTCGAGCCGGAGGCGGTGGTGCAGCGCCTCGACCAGGGTCAGGATCGCGGCCGCGGTCTTGCCGGCGCCGGGGTCGCCGAGGATCACCAGCCGGCCGGAGCTCAACCCGGCGTAGATCCGGAAGAGTTGTGCCAGCCCACCCGCCTCGATCATGTCGGCGGTCACGGTGTCGGTGCCCGGCAGCGGCTCGAACCGGCCCAGGGACAATCCCTCGGGGTCGGCGACGGCGTCCTGGAGCCGGCCGGTGACCGGTCGGGTCGACCAGACCCAGCGGACCGGGATCGGAGCCGGCCGGTACAGCCGCCGATCGGTTGCCGCGTCCTCCCACTGCTCCCGCAGCGCCTTGGCGAGCGCGTCGGCGGCCAGGGCGAGTGAGTCGGCGTCGTCGTGCCCGTGCAGCCGCCGCTGCCGCCACAGCACCGCCACGAGTCCGCTGATCAGGGGCGTGACGATCGCGGTGACAACCGAGATGACGATCCCGGTGGCCTCCCGGTTGCCCGCGGCGAGGGTGAAGGCGAGCACCGTCCCACCGGTCAGCAGCAGCCCGAGCGTGGCCAGACCGACCACTGGCCACAGTCGTAGGCGTTCGGCCGGCGGCATGTCTCGAAGTGTGACAGCCGGTCGTCACCGCTCACTACCGGAAAACGGCCGGCGGCGCCCACCCGCCGGTCACAGCTTGGCGCCCCTCGCCGCACGTACCTGCCGCGACGCGATCGCCGGGACTATCAGCCGCGGGACTGCGTGAAACGCAGCAGGTTTCCGGAGGGATCACAGAAGGCACAGTCGCGGACGCCGGAGGGCTGGTCAATCGGTTCTTGCAGCACGTCGGCGCCCGCGGCCTCGACTCGTTCGAAGGTGGCATCGCAGTCGTCGGTCACGAAGACGAGACGGCCCAGCAAGCCCCTGGCCATCAGGTCCTCGATCGCCTGCCGGTCGGCCGGCGTGGCGCCCCGGTGCACGCCGGGTGGTTCGAGGACGATCCGCACGTCCGCCTGCGACGGCGGGCTGACGCTCACCCGCCGCGTCCCCTCGAGATCGACGTCATCGCGTACCTCGAAGCCGAGCACGCCGCCGTAGAAGCGGAGCGCCAGGTCGAGGTCGTGGACAGCAAGCGTGCAGTACGAGAGCTTGACATCCATACCGGTCACGCTTCTTTCTCGCAGGGCAGGTGTACGTGCGATGATCGTCGCCGCTCCTTGTCGCTGGTGCTGAGGAAGACGATGTCGAGGTCGCGGAGCCGGTCCGGGTCGGTGTCGATGGTGATGCTGGTGATTTTCTCCTCGCTGATGGTGAACGTGAAGACGGCCTTCGGTAGGCCTCGGTGCGCATAGACGGCCGCTGGAACGCCGTCGACCAGGGCGGGCCGGGCGGCCTGGGCTCGTCCGGCGAAGGTTGCCGCTACCGCGTGGGCGCCGCGGGCCTCGCCGGTCACGGCGTCGGGGGCGAGCAGCGTGAGTAGGGCGTCGAAGTCGCCGTTGCGGGAGGCGGCGAGGAAGGCGGCGATGATGTCCCGCTTGCGGGATCGCGCGGCGTCGGACGCGGCGGCTGCTCCCTGCACCCGCCGCCGGGCCCGGCTGGCCAATTGCCGGGCCGCTGCCGGTGAGCGGTCGATGATCGCGCCGATTTCGCCGAACGACACGTCGAAGACGTCGTGCAGGACGAACGCGAGCCGTTCAGGGGGAGTCAGCGTGTCCAGCACCACCATCAGCGCGACACTGACGGATTCGGCCAGCAGCGCCTCGTCCTCGGGGTTTGCCTGCCTGGTGGGGTCAATGTTCGGGTGCGGTGTGGCTGGCTCGGGTGGCAGCGCCCCGGCTGGCTCCTCACGGCGGGCCCGGCGTGCTTCGAGCATGTTCAGGCAGACCCGGGCGACGATCGTGGTCAGCCACCCGGCCGGATTCTCTACCTGGTCGGTGTCGGCGCGGCTGACCCGCAGCCACGCCTCCTGCACCGCGTCCTCGGCGTCGCTGGGTGAGCGGAGCATCCGGTAGGCCACCGCGTGCAAGCGGTCCTGGTGCTCGGCGAACCGCTCACTCAGCCAGTCGTGCTCGGTCATCTGTCACGTTCCTCCGTCGCGGTCTGTCATACCAATTGACCGGCGAACCCAAGCCGGTGTGACATCCCTGGCTCAGCACGGATGTCCGGCCCGTCGATCGGGCCAGCAGATCGACTTACAAGGAGAGAATCGTGTCACTGCCTGTGAGCGCCATCATGCTCGGCGTCAAGGACCTGGACCGCGCCAAGAAGTTCTACGCCGAAGGCCTGGGCTTCAAAATCGACAAGGACACCCGCAACTTTGTTTCGTTCAGCCTGAGCGGGGGATACCTGCAACTGGCTCTCTACGAATGGGACGCAGCGGCACAGGACGCTGGCGTCTCCGCGGAGGGATCCGGCTTCCGGGGCGCTTCGTTCCACCTCAACCCCGACTCCAGGGATGTGGTGGACGAGACCATCCGCAACGCGGTGACCGCGGGCGGTAGCGTGATCAAAGAGGCGGCCGCCGCCCAATGGGGTGGGTACTACGGGTACTTCAGCGACCCTGACGGCTACCTGTGGAAGGTCACCACCTACGCCTCCTGACCCGGGACGATCGGCAGGGAGTACGCCGTGAAGTTTCGCACCCTCGTCGAGCCCCCCGAGCCCATGCGGGGGCTGGAAGTTCCGCCCGAGGTGGTGGAGGCGCTCGGCGGGGGTGCCCGGCCGCCGGTGACGATCACGGTCAACGGGCATTCCTGGAAGACCCGAGTCGCCATCATGCGCGGCCGTCACCTGCTCGGCCTCAGCAACGCCAACCGGCAGGCCGCGGGTGTCGCGATCGGCGACGAGGTCGAGGTTGAGGTCGAGGTCGACACCGACCCGCGCGTCGTCGTCGAGCCCGCGGATTTCGCCCGAGCCCTGGCGGACGACCCGATCGCCCGCGCCGCGTACGACAACCTTGCGTACAGCCACAAACGCGAGCACGTTCGCGCGATCGAGAGCGCGAAGAAGCCCGAGACGCGCCGTCGGCGTATCGAGAAGGCCATCGCCGCCCTGCGGGGCTGAAACCCGAAGGCGACAGTCCGCTGGCAATGCAATATCGCCATGCGGAAACCTGACCCTGCCCAAGCGCGGGAACCACCGACATCGTCAGCCACGACCCGACGGTGGAGAACTGGGCCGCACCGACCCACCTCGTCATCATGGGCATTCTCGCGCTGGCCGACACTGGCGAGTCCTCCGGGTGGGCTCCTACCCCGACGGCAGCCTCGGGCGACGGTCCGGACCTCGACGGTGCCGGCTATTCGCCGGTGAGGAGAGCTGCCCGGACAGGTTCGGGTGTCATCTCCGGGAACCGCTCCTGGAAGTCGAGGGTTCCGACCCAGGTCGGGCGCAAGCCGATCCGGACCATCCGCAGACCGGGCTTGTCGATCGCCTCCAGGTAGGCGTTGCCCATTTCGTCGCCCATTCCCGCGCGCTGCATGGTCGCGTACTCGGGAAGGACGCCCTCGACCTCGGCCATGGTGACCTTTCCGCGCAGCGTGAGCACCTGCGGCAGGCCGTCGGTGGTGTCGATGCAGATCGCCACCTCCGGTCGGGCCCGCAGGTCACGGATCTTGTACGTGCCGGCGAACGCGCCGACCACCACCTCTTCGCCGGTCCACAGGAAGTTCACCGGGATCAGCCGCGGTGTCCCGTCCTTGCCCGTGTAGGCCAGGCGGGCCACTGCGGTGGTGGTGAGCAGGCGTTGTGCCAGCGGGGTGTCCAGCAGCTTCACGTCACCCTGCGGCAGGCCCGCGGCTTGCGTGTTGGGGAGGCTCATGGGAGTCAAACTAGAGGACTGACTCCTATAGAACAAGCACAACTCCTGAATTAGGATCTGAGGTAGCCTGATGCCCATGGGCGGCATGCGTAGCTATGGGGATCCGTGTGGGGTGGCGCGTGGACTGGACGTCCTCGGCGAGCGGTGGGCGGTGCTGGTGGTGCGGGACCTCCTGCTCGGTCCCAAGCGCTTCAACGACCTGCTCGGCGGCCTGCAGGGCGTGAGCCCGAACGTGCTGAGTCAGCGGCTCCGCGAGCTGACCGAACACGGCGTCGTGCAACGGCGGGACCTGGGCCCGCCGACCCGGGTCCACCTCTACGAACTCACCGAATGGGGTCGTGCCCTGGAGCCCCTCCTGTTGCAGCTCGGACGCTGGGGAAGCCAGGCGCCGCAGTCACCCGGAGGCGTACTCGGCATCGACTCCCTGCTGCTCAGCATCAAGGCGGCCTTCGACCCGGCTCGGGCGGTGGACCTGGGCGGCGTCTACGAGTTCCGCGTCGACGCCGATACCTACCTTGCCGAGGTGGCCGACGGCTCGGTGCGGATCCGTCGCGACACGGCATCCGAACGACCCGACGCGGTGCTCACCACCGATCTCGACACGCTCCGGGCCGTCTGCGACCACCGGATCACCCTGACGGCCGCACTGGACTCCGGCGCGCTGCGCCTGACCGGTGACAAGCACGCCAGGCGGCGCCTCACCGACCTGCTCATGGCCCCGTTCACACCTCCCACCCCGGCCGCTCACGCGGTGGGGTAGCCACGCGGCTCGGAACTGTTCCAGGGGGCCGGCGGGCACTGACTACGCTGTTGCGGTGACCACCGGTGGAGGACGGGCACCGGACGCCGATCTGGCGTTGGCCGAAGCGGCGGTACGCGGCGGACGGCCCGACGAAGCACTGCGCCACCTCGCCGCCGTACCGGTGACCGTGCCGCTTCCCGCCGCGCTCGCCTGGCGGGTCGGTGTGCTGCTGCACCGCCGGGGCGAGTTCGACGACGCCGAGGCGCTCTTCGCCCGAGCCGTCCTGGACGGCGCCGAACCGGACGATCGACCGTCGATCGTGGACCGGGCGCAGGTGCTCGCCGGCTGGGCGGCCGTGCGCTGGGCGCGTGGCGAGCGGACCCGTAGCCGGGAACTCGCCGACGAGGCACTCCGGGTCGCCGAGCAGAGCGGGGACGACGGGGCGCTCGCGGCGGCGTACGTGACCCAGGCGCTGGTCGCGTTCAGCGAGGGTGACCGGGCCGGCAACGAGTACGCGTACACGCGGGCGCTGGCCGCGGCCGAGCGCGGTGGCGACCTCGGGCAGCAACTACGGATCCGGTGCAATGTCGGCTCCCGCCTGGTCGAGGAGGGACGTTACCGGGAGGCGACCGACCAGCTGACCGGCGCGATCCCGCTGGCCGAGCAGACCGGTGAGACGATGCTGCTCGCGCTCGCGCTGCACAACCGGGCCGAAGCCCGGCTCGGGTTGGGTGAACTCGGCCCCGCCCGGACCGACGCCGATGCCGCGCTCACCCGCTGGCAGCGGGAGGGTTCACCGCTGGCCGCGTTCGGGCTGCTGCTGACCGCGCGGGTGCACCAGGTGTCCGGGTCGATCGGTCGGGCGGTGGCCGCCTACACCGCCGCGCTCGCGATGGCCGAACCGGACGGCAACGCGCAGGTGCTGGCCGAGGCTTCGGCCGGGCTGGCCCGTACCTGTTACG
This sequence comes from Micromonospora sp. NPDC049523, assembly GCF_040676775.1. Lineage (NCBI taxonomy): Bacteria > Bacillati > Actinomycetota > Actinomycetes > Micromonosporales > Micromonosporaceae > Micromonospora > Micromonospora sp. NPDC049523. The sequence goes on from NZ_JBFAPP010000006.1 coordinate 57,843, forward strand.
CCGAGGACCCCGTGACGGCCGCCGAGCACGCCGCCCAGGCACTGGCCCGCCCGAGCGCGGCCGGGTCCACCACCGCCGAACTCGCCGCCGGCTGGGTGGCCCTCTGCGACGGCGACGCCGATTCCGCCCTGCGGTACGCCGACCGGGTCCGGACCGAGGCAGGTCGACGCCGTGACCCCGCCGGTCTGGCCGAGGCCACCGAACTCGCCGCCCTCGCGACCCATCTCGCACCTGCGGGACGGGAGGCCGGACGCGGTGCCGGTGGTGGTCGACCGGGTGGGCGGCGGACCGCCGGTCTGGCCGAGGCGGCGGCGATCTGGGCGGAGGTCGGCAACGAGGTGGCGCTCGCCACGAACGCGCTGCTGCGGGCGCGGGGGTCATCGCCGACCAGGTGGCGGAGCAGGTTGCCGTCGAGCGGCTGCACCGCCTCGGCGTACGCGAGGGAGCCTGGCAGGTCGCCGGGCCGCTGGCCGCGGTCGGACCCGCACCCGTCCCGGAGGTCGCGGTGCAGACCCTGGGTCACTTCGCGGTACGGCTGGACGGGGTGCCGGTGCCGTCGGCGGCTTGGCAGTCGCGCAAGGCCCGCGAGCTGGTACGGGTCCTGGCCGGGCAGTTCGGCCGCCCGTACGCCCGGGAGCCGCTCGCCGCCGTGCTGTGGCCCGGGGTGCCGGCGGAGGTCGCGTCACGCCGGCTGTCGGTGCTCGTCTCCACCGTGCGCGCGGTGCTCGATCCGGGCCGGGACCACCCGGCCGATCGTTACCTGCGCACCGACCCGGGCACCGTCCGGCTCGACCCGGTGCACGTCGCGCTGGACACGGCCAGGTTCCACGAGGCGGCGCGGGCCGCCGTCGCGGCCGACGGCACCGGGCCGGTCGAGGGTCGTGACCGGGCCGCCGAACTGGAGATCCTGGGCCGGTTGGAGGTGGTCGTCGCGATGTACACCGGCGACTTCTGCGACGACGGCGAGGTCACCGGTGACTGGGTCGAGCGACCGAGGGCGGTGCTGGCCGAGCTGCACCGGGAGGCGGTCCAGCGACTCGCGCGCCGGTGCCTGCGGCTGGGGCGACCGGAGGCAGCGGTCGGCTGGTACCTGCGGTTGACCGCCGACGACGGGTACGACGAGTCGGCCCACCTGGGGCTGATCGGCGCGCTGTCGGCGGTCGGCCGGCACGGTGAGGCGGCCCGCCGGTACCGCGAGTACCTGGACCGGATGCGGGAGATCGAGGTCGAGCCGGCCGCGTTCCCGGCCTCCCCGTCGAGCCGGGCCGGCACCTGAAGGTTTCCTGAATCCGACCCGAACACCGGCGGTGATGATGGGCGCTACCTGACCTTGCCCGGCCGCGGGAGGCGACCCATGTCCAACTGGCGGCGGTCCGTTCGGCTGCTGTTGGCGGTTGTCCTCGTCACCGGCACGGCGTCGTGCGGCTTCGGCGGCGGCACGCCGGTCGGCGACCCGGACCGGGGCGCGCCGGCCGGTGGAACCGAGTCGGCCCGCACCTACGGGTACGGCCCGGTGCGCGACCGTTCGGTGACGTACCAGCCGGACGTGGTCCTGATCGGGGGTGGACCGGCCGCGATCCGCTCGGCGAGCGCGAACGGTCTGGTCTGGACCATCGACGGCGACGCCGAGGGTGCCGACGACCTCGAACCCGGCAAGGTCATGTACGTCTCCAGCCGCGCGGTCGGGCGGGTGGTCGACGTGTCCCCGGTCGACGGGGACCTGGCGGTGACCCTTGCCCCGGTGAGCCTGACCGACGTCTTCCGGGACGCGCATTTCGTCTCCGACCGGCAGCTCGACGACTCCGCCCTGGCCTACCAGGAGGTCCCGGAACTGCCCGGCGCGCTGAGCGTGCCGACCGAACCGATGACGCCCGGAGCGGAGATCACACCGACCGGCTTCGCCGAGTCCACCGACGGGGCCGAAACCGTGCTCGCGCTGCACCCGATCCGGCTCGCCCCCGCTCCCGGTCCACGGCTGCCACCGGCCAAGGAACGGAACTTCACGGTGACGGTGGGGGAGTGGGAGGCGCAGCCGTACCGGACGCCGGGCAAGCTCGGCATCAAGATCGGGTACGCGGCCAGCCAGAACCTGAAGGTCTTCATCGACTTCGCGATGAACGTCGACAACCTGCGGGTGCGTACCGACGTGCCGATCTCGAACGGCACGATCGGCAGCCAGGCCACCTTCGCGGTCGACGGCATCGAGAGCATCTCGGTGGACGTCGCCGCCGGGGCTGCGAACGGTGCGGACGACAACCGGAAGATCCGGGTCGAGGTCCCCGTCGAGATCAACCTGCCGATACCGGGTGAACCGCTGGTCTACAGCACCACCTGGAAGTTCATCGTCACCACCGGACTGAGCGGCCGGAACACCACCGTGACGGCGGGTGGGCAGTGGGCTCTCGCCGGTGGGATCGGCATGATCAGCGGCGTCGTACAGCAGCCCAAGCTGACCGTGCTCAAGAGCATCATGGACTCGATCGCCGGGATCTCGGTCGGCCCGAGCGGCATCGCCTTCGCGGTCGAGACGAAGATCCAGTTCGGCATCGGCATCCCGGCCGCGTTCGCCGGCCCGTACGCCAAGCTCGTGGTGGATCTCGGGGTCACCAACGGTTCGGCGCTCGGCGCCCCGCTGGCCCGCTGCGTCTCCGCGACCCTGGGCGCCAAGGTCGGCGGCGGGTTCGGGATCACCGTCTCCTCGACGGCACTGGCCGAACTGCAGAAGCTGCTGCCGGCCAAGGCGAAGTTCGAGCTGGAGAGCGAGAAGCTCTGGCCGATCCACCGGGCGTCCCAGACCCTGCCCAACGTCCCGCTCTGCGTCGGTTGAGAAGGAGTACGCGTCGATGACCGCACACATCCGTACCCGTTCCCGAGCGGCCCTGGCGGCGGTGGCGGTGATCGCGTGCCTCGCGCTGGCGGGTTGCGGCGGTTCGGACGACAGGACCGAACCTCCCGGTACGGGCGACGAGCCGGCCGCGGTGGCCACCGCCGCCGAGCCGGCGGCCGAGCAGAGCGCCGTTCCGCCGACGGTCGACGCCTGCGCGCTGGTGACCAAGCAGGACGCCGAGCTGGTGGCCGGCACCCCGGTGGACGACGCGGTGCCGGTCCGGGACACGTGCAGTTACACCGCGCCGGTGTCCGGCCCCACGGCCCAGGTCGAGATCTACGTCGGTGACGGCGCGAAGAAGATCCTCGACATCGACCGTGAACTGGGGCACGAGTTCTGGGAGCTTCCCGGCATCGGCGACGAGGCGTACGCCGAGGACGGGGCGGTCTTCGTCAGCAAGTCCGGCCAGTGGGTCGCGATCCGCCTGGTCCGCCTCAACGACCCCGCCGAGAACCGCGAACCCCTCGAAGACCTGGCCCGCCAGGTGGCCGCCCGCATGTGACCCCGGCGCGGAGAGTGCGGTTTCTCGGGTCCGCCGGAGGCCCTAACCGCCGCTGGTCGGTCATGCGTACTCGTCGGCGACCGCGATCCAGGCGTCGGCCCGGAACTTCTTGCTCGGGATCTCCACCGTCACCGGACGGAACCGGTTGGCGCGTAGATCGCGTGGCTCGTGCCGGACGATCTCGTCGTAGACGACCGCGGAGACCGCCACCGCCAGGTCCGCCCCGGCCGCCTCCCGCAGCGCCGTACGGAGTGGGGCACTGTCCAGTAGGCGGCTGACGTGGATGACGGCGTCGCCCGCGTACCCGTTGTGCGCCGGGTAGACCAGCCCGGTGTGGATCGCCAAACGTAGCCGCAGTCGTGCGTCGTCGCGCAGGTCCCGGTTCAGGTGGCGCAGCGCCACCGCCAGCTCGCGCAGGAGGTCGGCGACCGCCCGTGGTTCGTCGAGCCCGAGCGGCAGCAGGACCAGTTGGCCGTCACCCTGTTCCTGCCACTGCCACAGTCCCCGGTCGAGGCCGGCGTACTGGGCGGCGGTGTCGAGGACCTCCACGAATCGTCGTTGCAGCGCGAGCTGACCGTGCACGTCCCGCGAGCTGTACGCCTCCGCGTCGGCGGCCAGACACAGCCGGGTGGTGCCCGTACCGATCGCGGACGGACCGGTGCGGTTCGGCACGGTGGCGGCGGACGTCGGCGTACCGTCGGCTTCGAGCAGGATGATCGGGGTCGAGAACTGCTCCGGATAACGGGTCCGGGGGCGGCTGAGCTGCATGGATCCGAGGTAGGGCCAGCGCAGGGAGGCCAGGGCGGACAACTCCCCGGACACCGTCGTGGCGGTGGGTGGCATCCGCAGCACGGCCGCCACCACGTAACTGCCGTCCGCCAGCGGGCCGCCGTCGGCGTCGCGCAGCGACCAGCCCACGGAGTCGCTGCCGTACCCGTTGACCTCGACCGCGATGCTGCCGGCGAGGACCGGTTCGCCCGGTGCGGCCGGCAGGTTCAGCGGGATCGGCACCGCGCCGAGCACGGCCGGCAGGCCGCCCGGGCCGATCGGGAGCGGCGGCTCCAGGTCCAGCCCGAACGCTTCCGGGCCGGCCCGGCGGAGCCGGATCGTGACGTCCACGAACTCCTGCCGCTGCGCCCGTGCCTCCAGCGCGAACGGCAGGACCAGCCGGACGTATCGCCACCTGCGGGCGTCGCGCAGGTCCCGGAACGCGGGCGGGAACACGTCAAGACCGATCTCGTACGCCAGCGGCCGGCCGAAGGTGATCGCGCCCTGCCGAATCGGCCGGACCGTGTCCCCGCCGAGCATCTGCTCGAAGTCGCAGAGGTCCAGCCGGGCCAGTGGGTCCGTGACCGCCGACGGTGCGACGGGCCCGGCGGCCGTGTGTTCGCCCTGAACCGGCCCGGTCATGCGCTCGCTCCGAACAGGACGAAGCCCAGCCACAACTCCGGGTCGTCCGGGTGGTCCTCGATCAGTTCGAGGTGCGCCCGGCGGAACGCGGCCGGTACGGGGTACCCACCGTCGAGCCACTCCCGGTGGAAGCCGTACATGATCTCCATGCTTGTTTCCTCCCCTACCGAACACAGGCTGGTCAGCAGTTTTGTCGGTCCAGTCAGCAGAAACGCCCTGGTCATGCCGATGATGCCGTCGGCGGCCACGGCACCGCGTCCACCCCGGCAGCAGGAGAGCACGACAAGATCGGCGTCGAGGCGTAGTTGTCGCAGGTCGCGCATGCGGACGATCCCGTCGTGGTCGGGCGTACCGGCCAGCGCCAGGAACGGCATCCGCGTCTCGGCCCCGGCGAGCTGGTCCGGCCCCGACGGCAGCTCGACGAGTTCCGCGTCGGCGTGGGTGGCCAGGTAGAGCACGTCGGAGGCGGTGCCCGGTGCGCGCAGGGCGGCCAGGGTCGCCTGGTTGCCGTACCGCACGTCGGCGCCTGCGGGGTAGTGGCGGCTGATCACACCGAACGCCCGCTCGGTCGTGCTCAGCGCCGGGAGGTGACCGGAACCGTGCGGCAACGGTGGCATCGGCTGCGGGTTGACCAGGGCCAGCAGGCGAGGTTCCCGAGCCGGCCGACGGTCGAGTCTCTGCCGCAGCGCTGGCAGCAGCGCGAGGCTGGGCAGCACCTCGATCGCGTGTCGGGCGGCGAGCGGCCGACCGTCCGCGCCGGTGAGAGCCGGGAACGGCACCCGCAGGGTGATCCCGTGCGGCACCACCGTGACCGGTTCGTCCGGGTCGGTAGGGAGCAGCGCGGACGCGACCGGTTCCCACAGCAGTGCGCCGAGACGGGCGAGGATGTCCAGCATCTCCGGCCGGTCGCCGTGACCGAGGTCGGTTTCCTCGGCCAGGCCGAGCAACCGGTCGACGTCCGCGGTGAGGGCATCCGGGTCGATCACGCGTACGGCGACCACCGGCTCCCCGTCGCCGCGTACGGTCCAGACGGTCAACCGGGGTCCGTGCAGGAAATACTCGACCACGGTGCGTCGACGGGCGCGGAGGATGCTGCGCAGTGCCGAGCCGTTCAGGGCCGGTGCGGTGCCGGGGCTCGCCCCGTCGGCGGTGCCGTCGCCGGTGCGGTACAGCAGGTCGGCGAAGGCCCGGGCCCGGCTCTGCTCGCTGGCGACCAGGGCTTCCCGGTGTGCGCCGAGATCGGTGAGCAGGTCGACCATGCGGGCGAAGAACGGCTGCGCCCGTTCCGCCGCGAAGATCTTGTCCCAGTCCCGGTCCAGCAACGCCCGCCAGCGTTCGACGTACCCGGTCAGCGGGCCGACCGCCGCGGGCGTCGCCCGCCGGACGATGCCGGTGCTTCGGGCCACCCGCGCCCGGTCCAGCGCCGACCACCGTTCCTGCGCGACCGCGGCGGCCGTACGCAGCAGCACGGCGGGGTCGGACCGGGGCCGGTGACCGGCGTCGGTCGGGCCACCGATGGCCGGGGTGCTGGTGGCGGGCTCGTCCGGCGCGGTTTCCGCGGCAATGGCGCGCAGTCGCCGGGCGGTCGAGTCCAGCACCGCCATTCCGGCGTTGGCGGCGGAGGAGATGGTCGCCGGGTCGGTCAGCGCTGCCGTGGCAGCGGCCGTGGCCAGCTCCCGCAGGGTGGCCGCGCAACCGGCGACGACCGCCGCCGCCTCGGTCGAGTGCCCGGAGGCCGGGACCGGGGCCGGGGTCGGGGCCGGGGCCGGGGTCGGGGTCGGGGTCGGGGTCGGGGTCGGGGTCGGGGTCGGGACGACCGTGCGTAGCAGGTCGGCCTGGGTGTCGAGCAGGTCGGCGGTGTCCGTGGCGAGCCGGAGCAGCAGGGTGAGGCCGGGCGGGGTGGTCGCGTACCGCTGCTGGATCTCGACGGCGGTGCCGAGCGCCTCGACCAGGGCGGGATGGTCGCGCAGCGCGAACGCGCCGACGACCTGGTGGTTGACCAGCAGGGCGAGGTCACCCAGCGCGTGATCGGCCGCCGGGGTGCCGGGGTTTTCGGCGAGCACCGTGCGGTAGCGGGCGACGGCCGCCGCGGCGAGCGGAGCCGCCTGCGCAACCCGGCGGCTGGTGTACAGGTCGAGTGCCAGTCGTCGCAGGGAGGCGGGGTCCGCGGTGGCCGGCACCGGCGGCCGGAACACCATCGCCCGCCAGCCCTCGGGCGCGGGGACCAGGCCCACGGCGAGCCCGATGGTCGGCAACAGGCGCAGCACCGCGCGGCCGGACGGGGTGGGCAAACCCGCCCGCTCCGGGTCGCTGCCGTCGCGCATCGGCTCCACCATGATCGGAGCTGCGGACTCGTCCGACGCAGGCGGGGTGGCCGGGTCGTGGACCGGGAGCCATCGTCCGGTGAGCGTTGGTTCGGCCAGCCAGCGGCGATGCGCTTCGACCTCGTGTCCGCGTACGCGGCCGGTGAACGTGATCTGCCGCTGCTCGTTCCGGTCGGTGACGATCCGGAGGTCGCCGGAGAGCAGCAGCCGGTCGGGGTCGAACCGGAGGGCGAGTTCGGCTGTCGTCGGCTCGTACCGGTGCTCGGCGTCGTACCAGGTCGGAAGCGGGTCACCGGTGCGCCGTACCCGCAGTGCGCCGGCCGTGTCGAACGTCTCGGGGTCGAGGTCGCCCAGCGACCACCGGAGCTGGTCCCCGTCGCTCGGACCGGTGGTGACCAGGGTGAAGGTGAACCGACCCTGAGCGTCGGGCAGGGTGAACACCGCCTCGGCCGGCGATGGTTCTCCGGCCCGGTCGAGCCCGACGAGTTCCAGGTCGAACACCGGCACCAGCAGGTCGAACGGCGTACGCGCACGGCGTGCCACGGCGGGCCGGAAGCCTTCGAACGGCCACGGCTCGGCGACCGTGCCGGACGGCGGTTCGCTGCCGCCGGGGTTCTCCGGCGCGGGCGGTCGAAGTGTCTGCTTCAGCCGGGTCACCGCCGGCCCGTCCAGTGTGGACCGAACCAGGACCCCGGTCAGCTCGGTCCGCTCCTCCGGCCCGGTGGCGGTACGCGTGAGCAGGCCGTCGAGCTTGGTGCCGGTGTCGGCCGCGGTCAGCTCGACGGTCCCGTCGGCGTGTTTCCACCAGGAACCGGTCAGGTCGACACCGGCGGTACGGATCCGGGCACCGCCGTGGGGCCGCAGTTCGTACCGGGCGTCGGCGGCGACCGGCTCCCGGTCGGGTTCCCAGTGCGCCCGGAGCTGGTTGCCCGCCCAGGACAGGCGCAGGGTGCTCCCGGCGGTCACGTCGGCCTCGAACACCAGCGGGTCGACCGGGTACAGCAGGTCCATGCTCAACCGCCCAGGTCCGGCGGCTGCCAGGCACGCTCGAACGCCTCGTACGGATCAGCCGGCTCGTCCGAGACCAGGGTTCCCTGCACCTCCGCCCGGTAGTCGACCACCCGGTCGTCGCGCAGTCCGCTGGCCCGCACCTCACCGGCAACGCGGGTGCCGGTGAAGTGCAGCGCCAACATCGCCCGGCGGGCCGGCACCGGCAGCGGCGGCGGCACCCAGTCGAGGTGAAGGCCGGACGGTACCGGAGTCGGCGCGGTCCAACTGACCGTGGAGACGCCCCCCTGCGGCGCGGACAGTTCGGCCCGCAGCCGCCCACCGGTCAGGTCCAGCGTGTACCGGCCGATGTCCTCGTGGCCGCTGTCCGCGGTGGCGGCGAGCCAACTGATGTCGCCGATCATGCCGATATCCTCGCCGAACAGTGTCACCTCGAGCAGGTCCGAACTTGTCGGCGGCAGCAGGGCCAACTCGGCGACGACGGAACGGAACGCGACACCGTCGGTGACCCCGGTCAGCTCCACCCGGTACACGGCCGGCAGCGGGATGCCGCCGACTCGCCCGAAGCCCGTACCCGCGCCGGGTTCCTCGGTGCGCAGGGGCTGGGTGAGGGTCACCCGCTCGTCGTGCACCAGGGTCTGGATGTGGTACTCGGTGGTCAGTCGCAGCGCACCGTCGACCGGTGCGATCCGTCCGGCCATCGAGGCCCGGGCCGAGCCGTCGGGGCTGTTGCGGGCGGCGACGAAGCGTACGCCGGGGCCTTCCGGCCGGTGCATTCCCGGCAGCGGGAATAGGTCGTCGCGGGCAAGGCCCGGACGCGGTACGACGAGCAGCCGGCCGTCCGGATGCAGCCACCACCCGGTGCCCTGCAACATCCTGTACAGACCCGGCCGCGCACGTGTGGTGCCGTGCCTGTCCACCCGCGCGGGGCCGTCCGGCACCAGCCGTCTCATCACGCCACCTCCGCCGATCGGGTCGTCACGTCGTTCCGGAAAGCCGTCCGTCTGGTCAGGAACCCCGTGTCGTCAGGAAAGCAGACGCACGCCCCGGCGATCCGCTCAGTTGAGGGAATCCCGGGACTTCGTCGGTGCGATGCTCGGCCGGTGATGGGACGACGGGCGAGACAGCAGGTACGTCGTCGGGCCGCCGCGGGCGCTCGGACGGGGCCGGGACCGGGGGAGAACTTCGCCTGGCAGGTGCATGCGGCGCAGGAGTCGTGGACGGCCCAGCTCGACGTGAAGGCCTCCATCCTGCTCGCTTTCGAGGGCGGCACGATCGTCGTCTCGGTGCCGACCCAGGGTTGGCTCTCCGCGGCGGCCACCGACGGCTGGCCCCGTTACCTCGGCCTCGCCGGCATCGTCACGCTGGTGGTGGCGATGGTGCTGACCGCGGTCACGATCGCGCCCCGGCTGGGCTCACCCCGCCGGCACCGCATCGAGTACCGCGACAACCTCGTCTACTTCGGACACCTGCGGCTCTGGTCTCCGCCGGCCCTCGGGCGCCGGCTGGACCGGTTGACCCTTGCCGACCACAACCAGATGCTGTCCCGGCAACTGGTCGTGATGAGCCGGCTCAACTGGCGCAAGCACCGGTTCCTCCAGGTGTCGATCGTCGCGCTGCTGCTCGCGCTCGGCGCGCTGAGCGGCCAGGTGTTTCTCGCCTGGCAGGGCTGAGACATTCCTTACCTGCCTTGCTGTCGGGTGTCCGACCGGCGAGATCCGATGCACGACGGCTGAATCCCGTCTTTTGATGCGGAGCCGTCGCGGCCGTGCCGTGAACCTGTAATCAGCGCCGGTCGACCGGGCCGCATACCCGGTCGACCTGGCGCGTGACCGGCTGCGGGAGTGTGAGAGGCGGTTCAGCGGTGGCGTCCAACGTCGAGGCAAAGATCATCGCGACGATCGAGAGTCGGGCCCGGCACCGTCCGGGTATCGAGCGGATTCGCACCGCGTACGAGGTGATGGTCGGCCGGCTCACCGAGCTGCAACTGCTGGCCGACGAGGTACTGCGCGAGGTGCACCGCCATCCCGGGCGCCCGGAGTACGCGGGTCTGGCCGGCGATCTGAGCGCCCTGCTGTTCGGGCCGGGTTCGCTGGAGACGCTGGTGCCCTCGGCGGTCGAGTTCGGCGGGCAACTGGGTGTGGTGCACGCGCGGGTGCACCGGGAGACGGTCAACATCGGCGTGCTCGGTCGTACCAGGGCGGGCAAGAGCACCATCCTGCGCGGGATCACCGGGCAGGGGCGCAACGTCATCCCGTCCAGTACGGACTTCCCGACGACTGCCGCGCGTACCCGCATCTACCACTCGCCGGACCGGCAGGAGGCGGTCATCTCGCTGCGTACCTGGGAGGCGTTCCGGGACGAGTACCTGCGCCCGTTGCACCAGGGGGCGGGGCTGGGACCGGTGCCGGCCACGCCGGAGGAGTTCGCCGCGCGGTCGTACCCGAAGGCGGTCGACACCGAGGCGAGCCCGGACCGGAACGCGGACACCTCGGACAAGGTGCGCGCGCAACCGTTCCTCGACAAGATCAACAAGGCGCAGGAGAGCTTCGCCGACTACCGGAGCATGCTGCTCGGCGAGCGCCGGACGATGACCGTACCGCTGGCGCAACTGCGTCCCTTCGTCGCCTATCCGGAACGCGGGCGCGGGGACAAGCGCCTCTACCACGCGGTACGCGACGTACACATCTACTGCCCGTTCCGCCAGGTCGACCGGGCCCGGGTGGCACTGGTGGACCTGCCCGGCGCGAACGAGGCGGGACTCGACATCGACCGGCACTTCCTCAACGACCTGAACAACGACGTCGACCTGCTGATGTGCGTCAAGAAGCCGAACCAGGACAGCGTGCACTACGGCGACGACGACTTCCAGATCCTGCAACTCGGCCAGGACGCCGGCCACGACGTCCGGCTCGCCGACTTCCTGGTCATGGTCGTGAACCGGGACATGTCGCTCGCCGAGTCGTCCTTCCGCAACGCGTTCGCCGAGGTGGAGCAGGTGACCCGGAGCCAGGGCATCACGACCCTGGAGTGCAACGCCGCCGACGAGACGAGCGTGCAGGACCGGGTGCTGCTCCCGGTGCTCGGTCACCTCGCCGACCGGCTCGCCGGCATGGACGCGATGGTCATCACCGCTATGCGCCGCCGGCTGGACGAAATCGTCAGTGCGACCCGTACCGTCGTCGGCCGGCTCGACCACCAGGTCAAGCGGTGGCGGCAAACCCTGCCGGACGAGGACGACCAGGTCCGTGCTCTCTCCTACGAGCTGCGCAACACGCTCGGCCAGGCGCTGTTCGAGTTGCAGGACGCGTACGCCGACGCCGTCCGCCAGGAGAACCCGATCGAGCAGATCGAGTTGGCCATCGGCACCGCCGAGGAGCAGGTACGCAAGTGGACCGAGGAGGGGTTCGGCCGGGGGCAGCACGCCGAGTGGGAGAGCAGGGCCATCGCCGGCCTGACGGTCGAACCGTTCCGCGAGTACGAGCGGCAGTTCAACCGCGCCCGGCAGGAGATCACCCGGCAGTTCCAGCTCGTCGACGCGTCCCTGCACGCCGCCGTCGAGAAGCTCTGGGCCGACGTCGCGGCGGTCCTGCGTACGCAACTGAGCAGCGAACTGGTGCCCGAGGGCAGCGACGCGCTGCCCCGACTGCTCAGCTCGATCGACCACCTCAAGGTGCCGGCGTTCAAGCAGGCGGCCGAGCGCCTGGCGAGCCTGCAACGCGACTACGGCAGTCTCTTCCTGCGGGTGGCGACCCCGATCATCATCAAGGTCGACCTGGGCAGGTGGAAGGGGCGCCTGGTCGGAGCGGGCCCGGACGACCCGGACCCGGCGCCGCCCAGCAACGCCAGGGCCGACCGCTCCGGCGGTCGATCGTCGCGGGCAGAACGCCCGTCGTCGCGGGCAGAACGCGCGTCGTCGCGGGCGGATCGCGAGCCCGACAACGACGACGAGTGGTGGCTGAGCTACGACAAGCCCACCGGGGGCGTCGGCGAGCAGGCGCCGCGGCCGCCGGACGAACCGTCCCGACCCTCGGCGGGGGAGCGGTCCTCGCCAGCCGGCAACGGCTCCTACGCTCCCGGCCCCTGGTCCGGCCGACCGGCGCAGGAGGTGCACAACCTTGAGTCGATGTTGCGCGAGGTGATCGAGGATACGGTCGCCGAACTCGTCAAGGACCTGCGACGCGAGTCGCTGTCGATCGCACAGGTGCTGGCCGCGACCCTCTGGGTGTTCGCCGACGGCGCCGGTCGCACACCCGACGGCGAGTTCGAGTACCAGCGGATCTGCAAGCCGTACCGGACCAAGATCTGGCCGGGTGTCTTCGACGGCACGGTGGCGTTGATGTCGGACCGGATCGTGGCACTCGACGACGGCAGCCGAGGACTGGACGAGTCGGTGACCGCGCTCGACCAGGCGCTCGTGAGCAGTACGGCCGGCTAGATGTCCGACGACAATTCCTGGCCGTCCCTGCGGGACTACCTCACGGCGATGCAGCGCCCGGCCGGCTCGCTGCTCGGAGACAAGCCCGGCAGGTTCGTGCCGCTCCGCGAGGCGGACGACACGATCCTGCCGGTCCAGGGGCAGTCGGCGTACGTCTTCTACGGTCACCTCGACGGCACACCGACCGTGCTGCGCTGCTTCAAACGGCCGCCCGACGACGACCTGCGCGAGCGTTACCTGCGCCTGGCCCGGTACACCGCGGAGCACGCCTGCCCGTACTTCGCCGACTTCGAGTGGTGGGACGGCGCCCTCTACGCCGGTGGCCGGCACACCCCGGTGCTGCTGATGGAGGACGTCGGTGGCCGGTCCATCCGGCAGCACCTCGCCATCGTCCGCGGCGACGAGGAGAAGCTCGACCGGCTGGCGGACCAGTGGTGCGGGCTCACCACCGACCTCACCGCCAGCGCGCTCGCCCACGGCGACCTGCAGCAGGACAACATCTGGATCGCTCCGGACGACCGGCTGCGCCTGATCGACCTCGACGCGGTGTGGGCTCCGCCCCTGGCGGACCTGCCGCCCCGCGAGGTCGGCCACCCCAACTTCCAGCACCCGAAACGGATCTCCGACGGCTACTGGGGCTCCGACGTGGACCGGTTCTCCGCCCTGGTGGTGCTCATCTCGATCAGGGCACTCGCCCGCGACCCGGGCCTGTGGGACGAGTACCACCTCGACGAAAACCTGATCTTCACCGAGGAGGACTTCACCCAGAGCATGGTGTCGCCGATCTGGTTCCGGCTCGCTTCCAACAGCGATCCACGCGTACGCGACCTGACCACCCAACTGGCCGAACTGTGCGCCGCCGGGGTGGCTGGCTCGGCGTCCGCTTCCCCGGTGACCCGGCCGGTGCGGAAAACCGCTCCGGTTCCGCCGGTCGTCGCCCGACCAGGTTCGGACGGGACCGAACCTGGTCCCGCGCAGTGGACGTCGCCGCGGGCGGAGCCGGTGGTGATCAAGCTGCCGAAAGTCAAGCCGCCGAAGACCGAGCCGGTTCGACGTCCGGCACCCAAGGCGCCAGTCAACCGGCCGAAGCCCAGCGCGCCCGTGTCGACCGTACGCGTGCGCAGAAAGCGCGGCTGGGTCGGGCCGCTGTTCCTGCTGGCGCTGGTCGTCGGCGTGATCACCGTTGTCGGATCACTGATCGGTTGATGGGATGAGGATGAGCGACACAGAGCTCTCGAAAGGGCGACCCCGGCAGATCCTGTCGGTCCCACTGCCGTACGCCGCCGCGGCCGTCCTGCTCGTGGCCGCACTCGTGCTGGCGGCGCCGGCACCGCGTACCGGAACGGCCGAGCCACCGACGGTCATGGTCGCGGAGGTGGGTTGGCCCGTCGCGGAACAGGTGGCACAGCGGCAACAGGAGGCCGCCCGAGTCGGCGCGGACACCCTGGTCGTCGTGGTCCACCTCGAACGGGCCGGTCACGCCACGATCACCGTTCCGGTGCAGAGGGGCGACACCCTCGACGGCCTGGCGAAGCTTTGGGGAGTCGAGCCCAAGACGTTGGTCGCCGACAATCCCAAGCGCTTCGAGAAGGGGAAACTGGTCAACCCGGCCGCGCCGATCTCGGTCCGGCTCACCAACCCCTACCAACTGCCCGAAGGTCGGTTGCTGTTCCGGTCGTGGGAGCAGGGCGACCCGGCACCGGAGAGTGCTCCGGCCACCGTCACCGTCTTCAGCACGGCCGGCGCCAAGCCGATCATGGACGCGCTGTCGTCGACCGTGGTCGTGCTCGATTCGACCGGGCAGGTGTGGGCCGGCCCGCCCGGCCGGCCCGACACCGCAGCGGCGTGGCGCTGGGTCCTGGTCGTGTTCCTGCTCATCCTGGCCGTCCTCTGCCTGGCGGCCGGGCAGCCGGAGGTGCTGCGCCAGGCGGACACGTACCTGCCGTGGTTGACCCGCTCACGATCGGCTCCGTCCGGTCGGGCTCCCGGACCGGTCGCCGAGGTGCCGTCCGGGGCGACGCGCCGCAATCCGGGTCGGCCGTCGCCGTCGCCGTTCGGTCGGAACGGCCCGCCCAAGGGGACCTTCCCGCCCACGAGCACCCTTCCGGCCGAGGCGCCCTCCCGGCCGGCGATCCTCTTCCCGCCCGATGATGCCCCTCTACCGGCCGGCGTTGCGGCGCCCGTGACTGGGACGCCTGCCCCGATCGGGATGCCGCCGGCCGGGAGCCAGCCGGGAAGCGTGCGTACGGCATCCGGATACGAGGAGCTGGAGCAGCGGTCGGGGCCGGTCCCGGCCGAGGACACCGGCACCGGGGCGAGGTTCGACTTCAGCCCCTGGCTCGACCCGCGACGGGGGCCGGAATCAGCGGCCCAGTGTCCCAGGTGTTTCGACTTCGGTCTGTTCCGTCGGGACAACGAATACCGATGCGACCGGTGCGGCGAGGCGGGCCGGGTCGCATCGGGGGTCTGGCCCGGCGTGGTGTTGGGCGGCGTCGGGACGTACGGCGGCAGCAGCAGGCCCGGTCAGTGACAAGGAGGTAGGAAAATGCAGGTGAATCGCAAGACCCCCGGTTGTTTCGTGTTCCTGCTCGACCAGTCGGCGTCGATGAGCCAGCCGATGTTGGGCGCCGAGAAGAAGACCAAGGCCCAGGCGTTGGCGGACATCGTCAACGAACTTCTCCAGTCGATCGTGATGCGCAGCTTCAAGTCACGCAACGAGCCACCCCGGCACTACTTCGACATCGGTCTGATCGGCTACGGCACCGGCGCACGCCCGCTCTTCTCCGGTGCACTCGCCGGTCGACTGTTGGCTTCCGTCGCCGAGGTCGCCGCCGGCAAGATCCGGGTCGACCGCGACGCGGACGGTCACGTACAGCCGATCTGGTTCGACCCGGTGGCCTCGGGGGTGACCCACATGTGTGCGGCCCTCGACCTCGCGGGAAAGATCGTGGAGGGGTGGACGAACAGCCATCCGGAGTCCGGCCCGCCGATCATCGTGAACATCACCGACGGGTACGCGACCGACGGCGACCCGGTGCCGGTGTCGCGCCGGATCACCTCCGGCGGCACCAACCACGGCTCGACCCTGTTGTTCAACATCGCGCTCTCGTCCAGCGAGGCGACCACGGTGGCGTACCCGTCCACCGACCATGCCCTCACCGACGAGCGCGCCAAAGCCCTGTTCCAGATGTCCTCGCCGCTGCCGCCCCTGATGCGGCAGTACGCGGCCGAACTCGGCGCCGACGTACAGGACAACGCCCGAGGATTCGTCTACAACGCCGACCTGGAAGCGATGATCCAGGCGATCGACGTCGGCACCCGGACCTGAGACCGATGACCACGGTCAGTCGGACTGCCGGCATGAGATTCGTCGCGCACACCTACTCCTTCCCCAAGGACGAGGACCATCCCGCCGAATGGGAGGACGGCGCCGGGCACTATCTGGGGCGCGGACGCGGCTGGTTCGCGGTGGCGGACGGCGCCAGCAGCGGATTCCACGTCAAGGAATGGGCAAAGAGACTGGTCACCGGGTTCGTGACCCAGCGGCTTGATTCCTCGGACGCGGTGCAGAACCTCATCGTGAAGGAGTGTGAGCGCTGGTCGGAGGTACGGGACGCCCCGGCCCGCGAGCAGCTCGATCGGCAGTGGTGGGAGGAGGCCGCACCGCTGCGGCAGGACACCGCCGCGGCCTTCGTCGGCCTGTACGTCGAAGCGACCGGCCCGCGTACCGGGAAGTTCCGGGCCTTCGCGGTCGGAGACTGCTGCCTGATGCACGTCCGGGGGACGACGCTGCTGATGTCGTTCCCGCTGTCCAGCCCGGAGGCGTTCGCCCAGAACCCGGCGCTCGTCTACAGCCGGCCGGAGAAGATGCCGGCGGGTGTCGAAGGCATCCAGCTCTCGTCGGGTCAGCTCCGCCCGGGAGACATGCTGATCCTGGCCAGCGACCGGCTCAGCCAGTGCCTGCTGTGGCACTCCGCGAGGTCCGACGGGGCGGTGTGGCAGGCGCTGCGGGCGGTCAACCGGCCGTCATTCGAAAGCCTGGTACGCGCGCTTCGTAGCCACGGCAGCCTGGAGGTCGACGACGTCACCCTGCTCCGGATCGCCGTGCTGGAGGAGTAACAGCAGGCGGGGCGGTGGCCGACGGCAATCGGTCGCCGTCCCGCCGACTGCCTGACCGAACCAATCAGACGCCGCGTTCTGCGGCTGTGCCTGCCTCCCACCAAGCGAGAACTCGCAACGCTCTGAGGGTGTTCCAACGACTCGGTAGCCCCTTGCCGTCGTCGAAGGCAAAGTGGACGCGGCCCGGATGAAGGTGGTCGAGCAACCAGCGCCCGTCCGGCAGTTGCTTCGAGCGCACTATTTCTACCGCCTCGGACATGCGGGCGTCCGGCTCGGTGCCAGCGCGCCGGAAGTAGTCGAGCGCGCGAAGAACGTCATAGTGCCAGTAGTACGGAAATGCGAACTCCAGATAGGTGGGCTGCACAACCTCTCCGGTGCTTCGCCGCCCGAGGTGACGCGTCGGTGAGGTCGCCCAACACCTGCCAGCGCACCGCCGGATCGGAATCGAGCAGCCAGTCGAGTACGTTCACGGCCCATGGATCCTTACTCGACGCCAATGATCTGGGGAGGCTGAAACGCGAGCCGGCTGCCCGAAGAAACGGCGAATCGGTGCGGTCCTTGTCGACGAATTGCGCCACGACGAGCGACGCTAACACCAGTCACCTGTGCCCGCTACCGTCGCAAACCCTGGCACCGACTCGACCCATGCCCTAAAGGCTGTCTTCGACAGCGGCGCGCGGGCGGCGGACCGGTCGAGAACGCGCTGGGTGGGCCGGGCGGCGTAGGTACCACTCGGCCACGGCGAGGTTGATCAGCCAACCGGCGAGAACCAGCGACGCCCGGACGTTCCCGTCGGGCTGTTCGCCAGTGGCCAAGAGGTACGGCGCGTGCGTGAACGCCTGTGTGCCGGCGCCGATGCCGATCGCGTAGCCGCGTACCATCCATGCCCGGTGTCGGGTGAAGTCGCGGCGCAGCGCGGCGGCGAGGCCGAGCAGGATCGAAGCGGCCATGGCCGAGCCGAAGACGAGTCGCATGCCGGCGAGCACGTCGTTGTCGTGGGCCGGCAGGTCGTACGCGAACGCCATCCACACACCGGAGAGGGCGACCGCCAGCCCGCAGGGAACGAGTACCCGCCCGGCGATGCGGTGCCAGCGGCGGCGGCGCAGGCTGGGCACGAACTGGAAGGCGCCGAGGATCGTGTAGACCACCGCGCCGACGATGTGCAGCACCACCGGCAGCGGGTCGGCGACGAATCGGGCGTTCGCCGGGGTGACCTCCGGACCGGTGCCCAGTTCGGTGAGCCGGGCCGCACCGGCGATGATCGGTATCAGACCCAGCAGGATCAACGCGGCCGGTAGCCGCCACTGGCGAATTGTCATGCCATCGATGGTGTCCGCCGTACCCACTTCGGTTCATCGACAGATGGGCCGCGATCAGGGCGGCCCATGGTCGTACGCCGTCGTCGTACTTTCGGCGGTAGCCGACCAGCCGTCGCCGAACCGACCCGCTGCTCGTCTCGGTGGCCGATGCCGTCAGCCGCGTCCCCGCGTGCGGTTGGTCTCGTACGCCCACATCGCGATCTCGACCCGGTTACGCACACCGAGCTTGGTCATCAGGCTGGTGACGTGCGATTTCACGGTGCTCAACGTGATGTAGAGCTCGTCCGCGATCTCCTTGTTGGTGCGCCCTCGGGCGACCGCGAGCAGCACCTGCTCCTCCCGGTCGGTGAGCGCCTCGATCGGCTGCTTCGACGGCGAGGCGGGCCCCGCGTCGGCGAACGCCTTCAGCAGACGCGTGGTGACGCTCGGCGCGATCAGCGCGTCCCCGTTGGCGGCCGCGTGCACGGCCTGGCTGAGCAGGTCGGGGCCGGCCTCCTTGAGCAGGAAGCCGCGGGCGCCGGCACGCAGGGCCGCGTACACGTAGTCATCGAGGTCGAAGGTCGTGATGACGACCACCGCGAGCGGGTCCGCGACCAATGGACCGGCGAGCGCCCGGGTGGCCTCGATGCCGTCCATGCCGGGCATGCGGATGTCGAACAGGCACACGTCGGGGCGGAGCCGCCGGGCAAGCTCGACCGCGTGGCGGCCGTCGCCGGCTCCGCCGACGACCTCGATACCGGGCTGCGCGTTCAAGATGATGGTGAGGCCGGTACGGACGATCTCCTGGTCGTCCGCGACGAGCACGCGCACCGTCACGCGTCGACCCCCGCGCGCGGGAGCACGGCCGTGACTGTCCACCCACGGTCCGGGTTGGGGCCGGCCTCGCAGGTGCCGCCGAGCAGGTCGGCGCGCTCCATCATGCCTATCAGGCCGAAGCCGGGCGAGCCGGCCGGGCGGGCAGCGCCGGCCTCACCGTCGTCGCTGACCCGCAGGCGTACGGAGGTGTCGTCGGCCGCGACGCTGACCTCGATGCGGGTGGCGTGGCGGGCGTGACGGCGGGCGTTGGTGACCGACTCCTGGGCCAGCCGGTAGAGCGCGGAGCCGACCGTGGGCGGAAGGTCGTCGAGCTGGCCGCGGATGTCCACGTCGACGGCTGGCCCGGTGTGGAAGCGGCCGGCGAGCCGTTCGATGTCGGCAACCTGCGGGTTGGGCGTCAGCGCGGCGGGCTGGTCGCGACGCAGGACGCGGACGATCACGCGCATCTCGGCGAGCGCACGGGACGCCTCGCCCTCGATCACGCGCAGCGCGTCGACCGCGGCGCCGGGCTGGCTGGCCGAGGCGGCGATGCCGGCCTGGGCGCGGATCGCCATCGCCGACACGTGATGGGCCACGGTGTCGTGCAGGTCACGGGCAAGCCGTTCGCGCTCCAGCAGCTTGGCCTGGTCAAGTTCACGTATTCGGGCGGCGGCGCGGAACCGGATCGCACTGCCCAGCGTGGCGGCGGCGAACATCACCGCGAAGCCGGCGACCAACTCGCCGCCGTCGATCGAGCCGGCCAGCCCGGCGGCGGCCACCTTGGCCACCACGAAGGGCGAACCGATGACGGCATCCCGGCCGGAGCCCCAGCGGAACAGCGCGTAGGCCAGCAGGACCAGGAAGCTCGTCGTGTACATCTGGCAGGCATCGCCGGGCAGCACGAACGGGGCGACCGTCGTGAAGCCGAATGCGATCGCGACCATCACGAGCGGCTCCGTGCGCCGCCACAGCAGCGTGGGAAGCAACGCGAGCGCGATGACGACGCAGCCCACCCGCCACGGCAGGTCGGGTCGGGTGATCCCCTCCAACACGATCGCCGGGGCGAGGACGGCGATCAATACCCAGTCGCGCCACACGCGGGCCGGGACGTGCGGGGCGCGCGGCTCGGCCAACACGGCGCGCAGGCGAGAGTGCACAGAACCATCGTACGAACGGCGCTGCGACTCCAGATCGTCCCAACGTACGCAATCGACGCGCATCACGAGTCGCGAGGCCTATGTATGTAGGCATGCATAGGCTGCGAGTCCGCTTGAGGATCGGCCGACCGGCCTTGCGGCGGAGCTATCCGTTTTTGTGGCGCGAGCCCTTCGGTGACCCGCTCGCGGCGAGACTGACCAGAGCTGCTCGTATTGCGTCGAAGGGAGTCGGGCTGTGCAGCGCGCGGGCGGTGACCAGAGCGCCTTCGACGCCGGCGATCACCGCGTCGGCCAGTACGCGTGCGGCCGTCTGGTCGATGTCGAGTACGACGAAGTGGAACGCGAGCCGGTCGATCATTTGCGCGAACGAGCGGCGGCTCGTCTCACCCAGGTCGGCCGACTCCCGGGCTGCTCCGTCGATGACGAGCGGTGCGATCCCGCAGCCCCGGGCATAATCGCTGGCCACCATGCCTTCACGGGCCAGGTCCAGGTAGCTTTCGACGAGGTCGACGGCAGAGCTGGCTTGTGCGGCTGCTTGGTCGATGATCACGACCTGGTCGTGTGCGTGCGCCTCGGCTGCCGCCTTCGCCAACTGCGTCTTGCCGCCGGGAAAGTGGAAGTAGACCGAGCCGCGCGGCGCCTCGCTGAGCTTGAGGACGTCGGAGAAGGCCGTCGCTTCGTAACCGCGCTGCCGGATCAGCTGCTTGGCCGCCTCCACCATCCTCCGCTTGGCGTCCGACCGCTGGGCCACGATGCACCTGCCTTTCCTCGTCTCGACTCCGCATCCCGTCCCAGTATGTATGCTGCTATGCATAGTCGCAACACTGACCCGAGAATCCAGGAGGCAGGCGGCGCCCAGGCCACCGGCTCAGAGAGGAACGTCCATGCCCTTCGTCAACATCTCCCTCGCTCGGGGTAAGTCGGACCAGTACCTGACAGCCGTCTCGCAGGCGGCGCACGATGCGCTGGTCGCCGAGCTGAACATGAGATCCGACGACGACTTCCAACTCGTCCACCAGCACGGCCCGGGCGAGATGGTCTTCAACCGCAACTTCCGTGGCGGCCCGCGCTCCGATGACTGGATCGTGTTCACGATCACCGACGGTCTGGATCGTGGTGAGCGGGCCAAGCGCAAGTTCTACCGGACGCTGGTCCGTCTGCTCGAAGAACGCGCGGGCGTCCGCCCCGCAGACGTGTTCGTCATGATGACCGTGACACCGCCGGAGAACTTCTCCTTCGCCGATGGTGTGATCGGCACCGACATCGCGGCCGCCGAGTCGCTCGAAGCGGCGACCAAGTCCCCAGGCGCCCACGACGGGTACACCGGGGCCGAGATGGCGTACGCCGTCACCAGGTTGTTCCAGAGCCGCGACCGCAGCCCCATCCTGCCGATGCTGCGCGACGATGTCGTCCTCAGGGTGCCCACCACGCTGCCCTACGGCGGCGAGTTCACCGGCCCCGCGGCCTTCGACGGCTTCTTCGCGGACTTCTACTCGAAGATCCTGAGCGGCAGCACGGTCTGGGAATCGTTCGACGTCCTCGTCGAGGACGTCATCACCGCCGACGACCACGTCATCGCCCGACTCACCAACACCGCGGTACCCAAGGCAACCGGCAAGACGGTGGTCTTCCAGAACCTCTGGCTCTTCGAGGTCACGAGAGGCCGCATCGTCAGCGTCCAGCTCTACGCCGACACCGCCGCCAGCAGCAGCGCAGCGAGTTGATCGGATTGCCGCTCGACACGGCGCCCGGGTGGGCGAGCCGGGCCGTGCGGCTGGGTGTCGTATCCCTGTGTGAGGCTTCGGGCATGGCGACTTTCGTTCTGATCCACGGCGGCGGGGGCAGTGCCTGGGACTGGCATCTTCTGGTCCCCGAGCTGGCCAGACGTGGGCACGACGTGGTGGTGCCGGAGTTGCCGATCGAGGACAGGTCGGCGGGGTTCGCCGAGTTCTGCGAAACGGTCGTCGACGCGATCGGCGATCGCCGGGACCTTGTGGTCGTCGGGCACTCGTACGGGGCGTTCACCGCACCGCTGATTGCCGACAAGCTGCCGGTACGGCTGATTGTCCTGCTCACTCCGATGGTCCCGAAGCCCGGTGAGAGACCCGGGGACTGGTGGGGCAACACCGGTTACCGAGGTGAGGAGGGGCTCAGCGAGGAGCAGCAGTTCTACGACGGCGTGCCAGCCGAGATCGTCGCGGAGGCGGCGGCGCATGGCCGGGACCAGGTCAGCGCGGAGTGGAACGAGCCGTGGCCGCTGGATGCCTGGCCGGACACGCCGACGAAGGTGCTCGTCGCCCGCGAGGACCGGTTCTTCCGGGCGGACTTCCAGCGTCGGGTGGCCGCCGACCGGCTCGGCATCGCTCCGGACGAGATCGACGGTTGCCACTCGGTGCCGCTCAGTCACCCGAAGCAACTCGCCGACCGGCTGACCGCGTACCTGGTGAGCTGAAGGCGCTAGGAGTTTCGTCCCACGGCAACCGGCCGCTCAGCCGCTCGGCGCCGCATCGCGACAAGGAGCTCACCGAGGCTGGAGCAGCTCACGTTCGACCATGAAGGCGCGCAACGTCTCGGCGTCCTCGGCGGACATCAGTCGGCGTGGGATCACGGTCGCCGGCATCCGGCCGACGTACACGATCCAGAACTCGGGGGTGTCCCTCACCTGGGCGACCCCGTCCCAGGCGATGCCGCCGGACTCCGAGCCGCTGCGCATCATGATGTTGTCGTCGGTGATGTCGTAGGCGCCCTCGACCGTGTACCGACCGGAGCGGCGCCGGGCGCGCAACCGCACCCACGGCCCGTACAGTATCGACAGCAGGCCGGCCAGGACCAGCGTCAGGCACAGCGGCGCGATCTGGTCGAGCCACCCGAACCCCCACGAGACGGCGAAACCGATCACGCCGACCGCCGTCAGCACCGCGCCGATGTAACCGTATACGCGCAGCCGCACGCTGCTGAGCGCAGCGGCCACGCGGCCTGGGTAGGTGGGATCGGCTGGGACGTCGAAACGGATGTGCACGCCAGCACGATAATGCCCCCCGCCCGGCCCGCGGGCAGCGCATCACGTTGCGCCCCGCTGGTCGGATCGTCGAGAACCGTCCGTGGTCAGCGGCAGGCGGGTTCTCGGTCGGGGGTCAATCAGGCAGAACCTCGACGTACCCGTCGCTTCCGTGTACGCGGATCCGCTGCCCATCGCGGATCAGCCGGGTGGCATCCACCACACCGACGACAGCCGGCAGGCCGTACTCCCGTGCGATCACCGCGCCGTGTGTCATCAATCCTCCGACCTCCGTCACCAGGCCTGTGATGGCGACGAAGAGCGGCGTCCAGCTCGGGTCGGTGTGGGCCGTGACGAGGATGTCGCCCGGATCGAGAGCGGCCTGGGCCATGTCCAGGATGACGCGGGCGCGCCCTTCGACGGTCCCGGCGGAGACCGGTACGCCGATCAAGGCACCGGTCGGAACGTAGGCGCGTCGGTACGCCCCGGTGATGGCCTCGCCATCGGACGTCAGCACCCGGGGCGGGGTGAGCGACGCGTACGAGCGAAATGCCTCCTTGCGCTGCTGGACGAGCCGATCGTCCACCGCGTTCGAGCGCACGACGTCGTGGAGTTCCTGGAACGTGAGGTAGAAAATGTCTTCCCGCTCAGCGAGCACGTTGGCCTGCACGAGTCGCTCGGCCTCTGCCAGCAGGGCCTGCTTGTAGACGAAGTAGCGGCTGACGATGCCGTACTTCGGGTACTCCCGGTAGCCGATGAAGGTCCGGACCCGGTCGATCATCCGCTTGGCCTCGTCGGCCTTCTGCTCCCCGTCCGGCAGCGCCCGCAAGCGTGAGAGTACGTCGTGTTCCTTCCGCCGGGCCTCCTGTCGCCCCTGCTCGAAGCGCCGCTTGGCGGCTCCCGGCTCGAATAGCTTGATGTTGTCGAGGATCAGGGGCACGAGCGTGGTGGGGCGTTCGCGCCAACGCGGCCTGGTGATGTCGATCTCGCCGACGCAGCGCATGCCGTACCGGTCGAGGTAGGTCTCGATGGCGTCGCGCGCTTCGGATCCGCCCGCGAACTTCGGCAGTTCGTCCAGGAAGCGCTCGTCCTCGACGCCCCGTAGGAACGCCACCACCTCCGGATGCGGGCGGATCACGTCGGCGACGTCGAGCAGTGCCAGTCCCATCTCCGAGGTGATGTTGCCGGGGGCGGACAGCGTGAGGGTGTCGGCCGCGTTCTTCTCGCCCAGCCATTCCTGTAGCTGGTCGTTGAGCCACCAGGTGGCCTCCATCCCCGCCATGATCGCCTGGATGCTCGACGGATCACTGAGGACCCGCTTGTGATCCTGGAACGCCTCCAGCAGAAAGTCGAACAGCGCCGGTCCGGTCTTCGTACGGATGTCGCGCCGCAGGGCGGCGATGGACGCCTGGCTGCGCTCGACCAGTTCGGCGACGATGGCCGGATCGGTCTCGATCGGGGCGGGCGCACCGCTGACCGGTGGCCCGCCGGGACCCGCGTCCGGGAGCGTCGGTACGAAGTCGTCGCGATCGAGGACGGTCTCCAGCGCATCCCTGATCAGCGGATCGCCCCTCCCCATGACGTCCAGGAGGCCGGCGCGACTCGCGGGCGAGGTCAGGCGCGGGGTGACGTCGACGAACAGCCTGCCGCCGGCCTCGTGCATCGGCGCCAGGGCCGTCAGCTGCCACACGGAGACGCCCAGTGGCTTCATGGGGTCGGTCATCATCTGCCCGTGGCCGACGGATACGTAGACGTGATTCTCCACGTCACCGGTCGCGGGGATCGGGAACAGCGTCGTGATCGGCCGGCTCTGCACGATCTGGAAGTCGTCGTCGACCAGGCACCATTCGATGTCCTGCGGGTGGCCGAACTGCGCTTCGATCCGCCGCCCGAGCTGCACGAGCCGTACGACCTGCGCATCCGTCAGCGCCGGCTGCTCCTGCTGCTGCGGGCCGATCGCGACTTCCCGCGTACCGCCGGCCGGCAGGGCGTGGATGGCGCGCTGCTTGCCGGCGACCACCTTGCCGACGACTTCGCCGCCGCGCACCTTGAACACGTCCGGGTTCACCAGGCCGGCGACCAGGGCCTCGCCGAGGCCGAAGCTGGCGTCCACGGTGGCGACCTTCCGGTTGCCCGTGACAGGGTCGGCGGTGAACAGGATGCCGGCCGCGTCCGGGAAGACCATCTGCTGCACGACCACGGCCATCTGGGTCTTCCGGTGGTCGATGCCGTTGCGCAGGCGGTAGGTCACGGCGCGCTCGGTGAACAGCGACGCCCAGCACCGGCTGACCTGCCGCAAGACCGCTTCCGGCCCCACGACGTTCAGGTACGTGTCCTGCTGACCCGCGAAGGAGGCCGTCGGCAGGTCCTCTGCCGTCGCGCTGGACCGCACGGCGTACGCGGCCTGCTCGCCGAACCGGGCGAGCGCGCGGGTGATCACCGCTGCCAGGTCGCCCGGCATGGCCAGCCCTTCGACGGTCCGGCGGATCTCCGCGCTCAGCGTCCGGATCGCCTCCCGGTCCTCCGGATCCAGGCGTGACAGCCGGTCGAACTCGTCGTCGATCGACGGCGCTTCCGCCATGATCCGCCGAAAGGCGGCCGTGGTGACGCAAAACCCGAGCGGCACGCGGATGCCGTCGATCCGCGACAGCCCGCCCAGGTGCGCGGCCTTGCCGCCGACGACCGCGACCTGCTGCTCGTCGACCTCGCGAAGATCCAACACGTACGGCTCGATCATCTCGATGTCACCGCGTCCCCGTACGTCGACAACAACACCCGCACGTCGTCCCCCATTTCCGCAGGTCATGGCCCCGGCCGACGATTCTGCGGCACGACCCCGGTCTTGCGGCAAGCCCCCCGGTGCGATATACGTTAGAAGTGGCAGGGAGAGAAATCTTCCTGCCTGTGCTTTGTCGCCCCCGCTGCCGCGCTGGCAACGTTTTGGCGCCGTGCTGGCTGATCGATACGGTGCCTCGATGCCCCTTACGCAGCTCACCGCCGAGTTGGTGGTCGACGGTCGTCTCCCGTATGCGTTGGCGCTCTCGCCCGACGGCAAGTGGGTCGCGTACGTGGTCGCCCCGGTCGGGCGGGCTGGTGATCACCCCGTTGGTGAGGTCTGGGTCGCCGCCACCGACGGGACCGGGTCGCCGCGACGACTCACCTCGGGGGAGGCGTACGACTCGGCGCCGAAGTGGGCCGCGGACTCGCTGCGCATCTACTTTCTTTCCGACCGGGCCGAGCGTGGCACGGCGCAGGTACATCGGGTCGGGCTGGTCCACGGCATCGTGGAAGCGGTCACGTCCTGGTCCGGTGGGGTGTCGGGACACCTCCCGCTGGCCGATCCCGATCTGCTCGCCGTGGTCGCCGCCGATGAACCGTCCGCCGAGGACGAACGTCGCGACAGGGAGCGCGACGACCCCCGGGTGTGGGGCGAGCGCGTACGCCCGGACCGGCTGCGGCTGCTCGACGTACGCAGCGGGAAGGTCCGTACGCCGGACGGCTTCGGCGATCGCCATGTCGTCGAGGTGACCGAGCGGCCCGACGACGGAACGCTGGCGGTCCTCACCTGGTCGACTCCCGAGGTGGACCCGGGCCTGGTCGAGCCCGGTCTGCACCTGCTCGACCCGGACAGCGGCATGGCGCGGGACCTCGGCCCGGCCGCGGCGGACGCGTCGTCGCTCGTGTGGTGGTCCGCCGCCGACGGCTGGCATCTGGCGTACATCGCGAAGACCCCGCCGGCACTGGTGGGCGGACACGCGATTCTCGACGTCGCGGTACCGGCGAGCGGGCCGGTGGGCGAGCACCGCAACCTGACCGCCGGCACGACCAGCTGCCCGAGCATCCTGGTCCAGGTCGACACCGGTACGCCGCTGATGCTGGTCGCCGACGGGCTCGACACCGCAATCCACCGGCTCGATCCGCTCGGGCCCCACTTCGTCGAGGTGTCCCGGGTCGACGGTCTGGCGACGTCGTTGACCACGAACCGGCACGGTGACGCCGTCGCGGCTGTGGTCAGCACCTCCTACGAGCCCGAAAACGTGCACGCCGGCCCCACTCGCGGGCCGCTGACGAGGTTGACCGACCTCCGGCCCGAACTCCGCGACATCCGGTGGGGTGTCCAGGAACGTTTGTCGTACGACGCATCCGACGGGCTGGCCCTCGACGGCCTGCTGATCCTGCCCGCCGGCCGATCCCATGAGGACGGGCCTTTTCCGCTGGTGACGCTGGTGCACGGCGGCCCGTACGAGCGGCACGTCGACCGGCTCAGGCTCGGTTGGTTCCCGTCCGGCCAGGAGTTCGCGACCGCGGGCTACGCGGTGTTCCTGCCGAACCCGCGTGGCGGCAAAGGGCACGGCCACGACTTCGCGGTACGCGCCGCCGGTGCGGTCGGCCGCGCCGAGTGGACCGACATCTGCGCCGGCATCGACCTGCTCGTCGCCGACGGCGTCGCCGACCCCGACCGGCTGGGCATCGGCGGCTGGAGCCACGGCGGGTTCATGGCCGCCTGGGCGGTCGGGCAGACCAACCGGTTCAAGGCCGCCGTGATGGGAGCCGGGATCAGCGACTGGGGAATGCTCGCCGCGACCGGAGAAGAGGGACCGTTCGAGTCCGCCCTCGGCGGCAGCAGCGGCTGGGAAGGACCAGGCCCGCACCGCCACGACCGGCTCAGCCCGATCTCGTACGCCTCCAGGATCCGTACGCCCGTGTTGATCCTGCACGGCGAGCACGACACGAATGTCCCGGTATCCCAGGCGGAGTTCTTCCACCGCGCGCTACGCAGGTTCGGAGTCGAACACGAGTACGTCGTGTATCCCCGAGAGGGTCACCGGATCCGCGAACGCAACCACCAACTCGACGTGCTCCGCCGTACCCGCGCCTGGTTCGACCGCTGGCTCGGATGACCCCGACTGCCGAATGCCACGACCGCGCGGCTGGCCACGCCAGCTAGGGCACCGGTCACCGGCTCGCCTCGTCGGTGAATTTCCGTCCGCCGACACTCAACCTTCGGGCCCTCGGTGACCTCTCATCCGTTGACGTCGACGCGCGGGAGGGACCGGACAAGGTGAGTGATGACGGATTCCGGGAGTTCGTCGAGGTTCGTTACGGCGACCTTCTCCGTACCGCCTACCTGCTGACCGGGAGTCGGGACGCGGCCCAGGACCTGCTCCAGAACGCCCTGGTCGTCACGATGCGTCGCTGGCGGCAGGTCGAGGAACCGATGGCGTACGTCCGCCGGGTCATGGTCAACGAGCGGACGAGCCTGTGGCGCCGACTCGGCTCGCGTGAACTGCTGACCGCGATCGTGCCGCAGCGCGATCAGTCCGACGGCACCGATCGGCTTGCCGAGCGCGACGAACTGTTGACCGCGTTGCGCCGGCTGCCGGCCCGGATGCGGGCGGTGCTGGTCCTGCGCTACTGGGAGGAGCTGTCCGAAACGGAAACGGCGCAGCTTCTCGGATGTTCTGTGGGGACCGTGAAAAGTCAGGCGTCCCGGGGGCTGGCCCGTCTCCGTGACGTGCTCGGCAAGTCCGGCGACGCACAGGCGACGCCGAAAGTGACCGTGGGAGGGATCGCATGAGCGTGGACGAGTTGCGGGCCGGGTTCCGGCGGCTCACCGATCCGGTGCTGCCAAGCGAAGACCCGTACGGCGAAGTCCTGCGTCGGGCGCGTAGCCGGCGGCGGACCAGGTTCGCCGGGTTCGGCGTGGCCGGCGCCGCCCTCCTTGCCCTGGTGCTGTCCGGACCGGCTGTCGTCGGTGTCGGCGGCTGGCCGGATGCGCCTCCTTCCGAGGGATACCCGGTCGAGTCGGACTGGACCTGGCGACTGATCGACTCCCCGACGCGGGGCAACCTCGCCGGGGACACCGGGCTGGTGGCCGACCTGACCCGGACGCTTGCCGCCGAGTCGGCACTGCCCAGGGTGAAGGTGCTCTTCGTGCACGATTTCGCGCGGTCGCGCGTCGCCCTGGTCGCCGACTACTCCGACGCGGCCGCGAGTTTGTCCGTCCTCCGCGAGGACCGTGGCGCATCGGCCGGCGATCTCGCTCGCAGTGACGGACTCCGCGACGCCCGGCTGGACCCCTTCGTCACCGCGCATGGTGTGCTCGGCGACGAGGAGGTACGGGTTTCGTTCTGGCAGGTGGGACTGGCTCCTGCCGGTTGCACCGTGGCCACTTCGGAGCACGCGACGATCGGCCCGGACGGTGTGGTCCGCCGGGTCTGGCAGGCCGCCGCGACCGGGGACTACGTGGTGAACGAGGTCATGCCGGCCGCCCGGTGGCGGACGACCTGTGACGGCGTGATCCGGCAGCAGGGACCGGCGGAACCCGGCATCGGCGAGCTCAGTGCTCTGACGGCGCCGTCCGATCCGGAGGCGGCTTCTGGCTGGGCGCCGCTGCTCGACCGGCCGACGGGACAGGCGGCGCTGGCGTCGTACCAGGAACTGGTGGGCTCGGCCGGTCTGGCGGCCGCTGGACCGGTGGTGCGCTGGGCGGGCACCCTTACCGAGGGGGCGCACGAGGTGCCGGCGGTGCTGCTCGGGCCGGCGACCGGCCCCGGTGCGGTGGTGCTCCAGGTCGGCGCCGAGCCGAAGGCCCTGGTGGCCCTGGTCGACGACGACCACGCCGCTCCGGGCGACTCAGCGGCGGCGAACGGCGCCGGATGGTCCCTGGTCGCACCGGGGACCGCTGACGACTCCGGTGTGATCGCGGTCCGGGTGCCCGAGCGCTCCGGCGGGCACGCGGTCGCGTCGGATCGGATGCTGGTGGTGGGACCCGCGTCGGCTGCCACCGTCGAGGCGGTCGACGCCACCGGCACGGTGATCGAATCCGCTCGGATGGAGCGAGGTGCTGCCATCCTCACCCTGCCTGCAGGGGAGAAGGTGACCCTGCGCGTGCTGGACGAGACGGGGGATCAGGTGGTGGCGGCCGTGACGCCGGAGCACGCCGAGGGCCAGCAGCTCTTCGGCGAGCCGATCGTCTCGGCATGGTGAGCCCGACGTCCAGGCGGGCCACCGGGGAACGATCCGCTGCCACGGCGGTTGACGCAGCTCGTGGGTGGCCGAAATACCCGAATCATCCGTTTAGTCATACTCCTTGGGATAGCTTCGGCCTGTCGTATCTCAGCAGCGCCTCGGGAGCAACCAATGTCGCACCACCTTGACACCCCGCATGCCGCCCAGACCGGTCAGCTCTACCTTGACGACCTGTACGTCTTCCCGGGCGAACATGGCACCGTGCTGGTGATGGATGTGAACAGCTCGGTCACGAACGTCGACCTTCAGCCAGGCTTCCACCACGAGGGCCGGTACGAGTTCAAGATCCATGTCAACGGCTCGGCGCTGGAGGAGTTGACCTACCGGTTCACCTTCGGCGAGTTCGATGGTCAGGGACAGGACCTGACCATATCCGCGCTCACCGGTGCGGACTCCCGTGACGACGCCGCGACGGGCGTGGTGCTGGCTCAGGGCCGTACCGGCGAGGAGGTGACCGGGCAGGGCCTGCGGGCGTGGGCCGGGCGGATCAACGACCCGTTCTACGTCGACCTGGACCTGCTCGCCACCGTCAACGGCGCGGTCGCCAAGGGCACCAAGCTGGACCGGTCGGCATGGAAACCGGAGCAGGCGAAGAACAGTTTCGCCGGCACCACCGTCGACTCGATCGTCCTGGAGGTGACCGACGACTCGATACTCTCCGACGGCACGACCATCGGTGTGTGGGCCGCATCCAAGCTCGCCACGGACGCTGGCGGCTGGCGTCAGATCAACCGCGCCGGCCACCCGATGATGTGGCCGATCTTCTGGCCCACCGACAGCGACTTCACCAACCCGGCCAACACCCGCCACCCGTGCGACGACCTCGCGCAGGACGGCGCCGCGATCGCCAGCGCGGTCGCCGGTGCCGTCGCCGCCACCGGCACCTCCCAGGACCCCGAGGCGTACGGCTGGAGCGTGGCGCGCCGGGTCTACCCGGACGTCCTGCCCTACAAGGTGGGCACGCCGGCGAACTACGGCTTCGCGAAGTTCAACGGTCGGACGATGGCCGACAACGTACCCGAGGTGATGTTGTCGCTGGTGGTGAACACGGGCATCAACTGTGGCCTCACCCCGGACACCACCAAGGACGCCCGCGCCGACGCCTTCCCGTACGTGGTCCCTGTCGCGCGGTGAGTGCCCGCCGGCCCCTTGGGGGGACCTTGCTCGGGGGTTCGGCGGCCACGCTCACCCATTCGCGAGACGCTCGGGTGGCGGTCCGGTCGACTCGCGTACGGTCAGGGTTGCCGGCAGGATGACGGTCCGTCGGTCCGGTTCGGCGCCGGGTTCGTCCAGCCGGGCCAGCAGCATGGCGACCGCCACCTCACCGGCCTGTTCGATCGGCCCGGTCAGGGTGGTCAGTGGCGGGTGGCAGAAGTCGGCACCGAAGATGTCGTCGCAGCCGACCACGCTGAGGTCACCGGGGACCCGTACGCCACGTTCGCGGAGCCGGGGCAGCATGCCGATGGCGAACAGGTCGTTGAAGCAGACGCAGGCGGTCGCCCCGGCGGCGAGCACCGCGTCCGCGGCTGCCGAACCGGAGCGGCGCCCGCGAGGGAACGGCCCCACCTGACGGAACCGTTGCCCATACCGTTCACCGGCCGCGCACATGGACCGCCACCGGGCCCGGTTCGACCAGGCGGTGTCCGGCCCGGCCACGTAGACGATGTCACGGTGGCCCAGGTTGACCAGGTGTTCGACGGCCAAGCCGATGCCGGTCGGGGTGTCGATCACGACGCTCTGCACGCCCCGTACGTTGCGGTTGACCGCGACCAGCGGGATCTCCCCGGCGAGCGTGGTCAGGGCACCCTCGGGCAGCCGGGAGGCGGCGAGGATGGCGCCGTCGAGCGAGCGGCGCATCTTGTGCAGCATCTCCGCCTCGTGCTCGCCGGAGTCCTCGGTGTCGATCAGCAGTTGGGCGTAACCGGCGGCTTTCAACCGCTGCTGGGTGCCCCTGATCAGTCCGAAGTAGAACGGATTCGTCACGTCTGAGATCAGCACCGCGATGGTCCCGGTCCGTCCGGAGATCAGGGCCCGCGCCTGCGAATTGGGTACGTAGTTCAGCTCGCGGGCGGCGGCCTGGATCCGGTCCCGGGTGGCGGCGCTGACCCGTCCGGGTTTGTTCAGTGCCCGGGACACGGTCGACGGTACGACGCCGGTGACCCTGGCGATGTCGGTGATGGTGACCGGGCGGGTGCGGCGTACGCCGTCGCTGCCTCCCTGGTCGCCGGGCGGGCTGCTTCCCATCTCGCCAGGCAACCACGGTTGGCAAAAGCGTGGCAAACGATTGCCGTCGATCGCGGTCGATTGTTACGGTCCCGTGAATTCCGCCACCGAGGTGCGCCGGTGCGCTGCCTCCCGCCGAGGAGCTGAGGTAGATGAAAGCGCGACGAACCCTGGCCGGGCTGACCGGTCTGATCGTGGTCGGGCTGGGCCTGACCGCCTGCGGCGCCGACGAGAGCGGTTCGGGCGGGGCCGGGTCGAGCCTGGACGTGCTGGTACAGGCCAACTCGATCTACCCCGAGCAGCAGCGGAAGTGGTTCTCCGACGTGTCCGCGAAGTTCGCGGCGGACACCGGGGTGACCGTACGGTTCGAGACCTTCGCCTCCCCGAACGACGAGTTGACGAAGATCCAGACCTCGGTCCTGTCCGGCCAGGGACCGGACATCTACTCCCTCGGCACCACCTTCACCCCGACCGCGTACGCCACCGGCGCCTTCGTGGAGCTCACCGCCGACGACTGGGCGAAGATCGGCGGGCGGGACAAGTTCCTCCCCGCCACGCTCGGCATCTCCGGACCGGAGCAGGGCAAGGAGGTCGGCGTACCGTTCGCCAGCCGGCCGTTCGTGATGGCGTACAACAAGGAGTTGCTGGCCTCGGCCGGCATCGACAAGCCAGCCGACAGCTGGGACGGGCTGCGTGAGCAGGCCAAGCGGCTCACCACCGGCGGCCGGTACGGTCTCGCGGTCGCCTACGCCGACTCGTTCGACCCGTGGAAGTTCATCTGGGCGATGGACGTGCAGGCGGGCAACCCGCTGGTCACCGGCGGCACGCTGCGGCTGGACGACCCGACCACGCTGGCCGCGTACCGTAGTTATCTCGGCTGGCTGGCGACCGACAAGGTGGTCGACCCGGCCGCGGTCGGCTGGAAGAACGCGCAGGCCATCGCGGCCTTCGCAGCCGGCAAGGCGGCGTTCCTGCCGATGGTGTCGGCCACCTCGAAGGTGACCCTGGACGCCTCCGCCGTCGCCGGCAAGTACGCGTACGCGATCATGCCGACCGTGCCGCCCGGCGCGTCGGCGGTTGCCGCGTCGGGGCGACCGGCGACGAGCATCCTCTCCGGCGACAACCTGGTGGTGGCGAAGTACAGCAAGAACAAGGACAACGCCCTCAAGCTGATCAAGCTGCTGACCGACCCGGAGATGCAGGGCACCTACTACAAGACGTTCGGCGAACTGCCGACCAACACCGAGGCTGCGGGCGCTCTCAGCGGCGACCCGGCGCTCGCCGCGCTGGTCGAGTCGTCGTCCAAGGCGGTCGGTACGCCGTTCAGCGGTGCCTGGAGCCAGATCCAACTCGCGCTGGTCAACGTGGTGGTCCAGTCGATCCCCACCCTGTCCGCCGGCCGGATCGACGAGGCCAAGCTGCGGTCGCTGCTCGCCGAGGCGCAGAAGACCGGGCAGGCAGCGCTGGACAAGGCCAAGTGACGCCGGCACCGCTGACCGGCGAAGGTCCGGTGACCACGGTGGCCCCGCCCGGCGCGGAGCAGCCGACGCCCGCGCCCGGCCCGGTCCGCACGCCGGCCCCGGTCCACCGCCCGACCCGGGGCCGGCGTACGCGACAGCGCCACCGTCCGCTGTGGATGCTGCTCCCCGGTGGGCTGCTGACCCTCGTGGTGATCGTCGTCCCGCTGCTCACCGCCGGTTACATCTCCCTGCTCGACCTCGACCAGTACTCGATCCGGCAGTGGGTGGGTGCGCCGTTCGTCGCGCTGGACAACTACGTCGAGGCGGTGTCCGCCTCCCACCTGCCGCACGCCATCGGCGTCAGCCTCGGCTACGCGCTGCTGGCCACGGTCCTCACCCTGCCGCTGGGAGTCGCCGCCGCACTCGCCACCCACGACCGGTTCCGAGGCAGGGCGCTGGTCCGGTCGATCTTCCTCGTCCCGTACGTGCTGCCGGCGTTCGTGGTCGGCACGGTGTGGCGGATCATCCTGCAACCCGACGGGATCGCGAACGCCATGCTCGGGCAGCTCGGCTTCGCGCCCGGACTCTGGCTCAACGGGCCACGCAGCTTCTGGGCACTCGTCATCGTGCAGGTCTGGACCGCGTGGCCGCTGGTCTACCTGCTGGCGGTCTCCGGGCTGCACACCGTCGACCCGGTGGTGTACGAGGCCGCCGCGCTCGACGGGGCCGGCTGGTGGGCCAAGCTGCGCTACGTCATCGGGCCCTACCTGCGCGGTCCGGTCTCGCTGGCGCTGGTCATCTCGTTCCTGCACCACGTCAACAACTTCACCCTCCCGTTCGTGCTGTTCGGGGTGCCGGCGCCGCGTGACGTCGAGGTGCTGCCGGTGCTGACGTACGTGGAGAGCTTCCAGAACTTCCGGTTCGGGCTCAGCGCGGCGATGGCGGTGCTGTCGCTGGTGCTGGTGGCCATCCCGATCGCGGTCTACCTGCGAGCCGTACGACTCGACACCGGAGACGAGGGGCGTACGCCATGACAACCCGTACCCGGGCGGCCCGCTCGGCGGAGGTCACCCGGCTGCTGCCCGGCCCGCTGCGCGCCCTCGTACTCGCCGTCCTGTTGCTGCTGGTCGGGGCGCCGCTGCTCTACATGTTCCTCGCCTCGATCAACTCGGAACTCTCCGTCGCGGCGGGTGAGTTCCTGCCACGCAGCCCGGACTTCGGCAACTACCGCCGGATCTGGTCCACCACCGACCTCGGCCCCGGACTGGTCAACAGCGTGCTGGTGGCCGGCGCCGTCGCGGTGGTCTGCGCGCTGGTCTCGATCGTCAGCGCGTACGTGCTGGTCCGGGTCGCGTTCCGGGGCCGGATCGCCATCCTGCGGGGGCTGCTGGCGTTGCAGACCATTCCCGGCACGCTGATGCTGCTGCCGGTCTTCGTGCTCTTCGCCAGCGCGGCGACGGTGCTCGGCGTACCGGTGATCGGCACCCGGTGGGCGCTGTGGCTCACGTACCTGACCTTCGGGCTGCCGTTCTCGACCTGGGTCATGGTCACCTACCTGCGCGGACTGCCCCGCGAACTGGACGAGGCCGCGCGGGTCGACGGGGCCTCGTCGTGGCGGGTGCTGACCCGGATCATCGTGCCACTGAGCTGGCCCGGACTGACCGTCTCGGCAATCTTCGCCTTCCTGCTCGGCTGGAACGACGTGCTGTTCGCCTCCGTACTGACCAATCCCGACACCCGTACGGCGGCGGTGTCACTCCAGATCTTCGGCGCCACCCAGGAGGGCGGCGCGATCCCGGTTTACGGGCAACTGATGGCGGCGGCGCTGGTCTGCGCCGTACCGGTGGTCGTGCTCTACCTCTTCTTCCAGCGCTACCTGATCAGCGGCCTGACGACGGGCGGGGTGAAATGAGCCCGGCCCCGTTCGCCGCAAGCCCACCCGACGATCGGAGAACGGACCGTATGAACGGCGGCGCCACCGACCCACCCGCCCCGATCGACGTCGCCATCGTCGGCGCCGGCATCATCGGCGCCAACCACGCGTCGGCCGTCGAACGGCATCCCCGCCTGCGGGTCGCCGCCCTGGTCGACCCGGACGAGGCGGCCAGCCGCGAACTCGCCCGAGGCATCGCCGAGCGCACCGGAACCGGCCCGCCCGGCCGCTACCCGAGCCTCACCGACGCGCTCACCGACCGCCCGATCGGCCTGGTCGCGATCTGTACGCCGAGCGGCCTGCACGCCCCGATCGCCGAACAGGCGGTTGCCGCCGGTGCGCACGTGGTGATCGAGAAGCCGTTGGACGTGACCCTGCGCCGGGCCAGGAGGCTGGCCGACGCCGCCAGCGACGCGCAAGCCAGGGGACTCGTCGTCTCCGTGGTCAGCCAGCACCGCTTCGACCCGGCCAGCGCGGCGGTGGCCGACGCCGTCGCCGCCGGCCAGCTCGGCCCGATCACCTCCGCGGTCGCGTCCGTCCCGTGGTGGCGCGACCAGGGCTACTACGACTCGGCCGACTGGCGCGGCACCTGGGCGTACGACGGCGGTGGCGCGCTGATGAACCAGGGCGTGCACACCGTCGACCTGCTGCTCTGGCTGCTCGGGCGGCCGGTGGAGGTCTCCGCGCAGACCGCCAGGCTGGCCCACCACGGCATCGAGGTCGAGGACGTGGCGGTCGCCACCATCCGATTCGAGTCCGGCGCGCTGGCCGTGCTGCACGCGACCACGGCCGCGTACCCGGGGCTGGGCATGCGGCTGCAGGTGCACGGCGCCCGCGGCTCCGCGGTCATCCACGACGACCAGCTCGAATATTTCCACGTCGCGGGCGACACCGACGACCGCCCGCCGCGACGGCCACCCAACCAGGCAGCCGAACGGGTCCCGGTCGGTGACCTGCGCGGCGCACCCAAATCGGAGGACGGTTTCGTGCTCGGTCACCTGCGCCAGTATCAGGACGTCGTCGACGCGATCGACCAACGGAGACCACCCGGTGTCACGGTCGAGGACGGGTTGCTGTCGCTCGCCGTGGTCGAGGCGGTCTACCGGTCCGCCGCACTGGGCCGCTCGGTCGCGGTCGCCGACGTACTCGCCGGGGCCTTCGACGACCTGCCGTACGCCACCGGCGGGACGCTGTCGGTTCCGGCCGGGGAAGCGGGGCCGCGATGAAATTCTCCGTCTTCACCGCGTCGACCCCCGAGTGGACACCCAGCCAGGCGGCGAACGCCCTCGCGGAGCAGGGCTGGGACGGCATCGAGTGGCGGGTCACCGACCAGCAGCCGGCGGCCGAGCCGGGCTTCTGGGCCGGCAACCGGGCCACCTGGCCGCTACAGGGACTGGAAGAACACCTGGCCGAGATAGCCAGGATCACCCGGTCGGCCGGGCTCGACTATTCCGGCATCGGCGGCTACGTGCCTAGCCGCGAGCGGGGGGACGTCGAGCGGATGCTGGCCGTCACCGCCGCCCTCGGTGCCGGGCGGGTACGGGTGACGATGCCGGCGCTCGGCACCGGCCGCTATCCGGAGCTGTTCGACGCCACCCGCCGAGATCTCGACTGGGCCGCCGGACGGGCCGCCGCGTACGGGGTCAGCGTGCTGGTCGAACTGCACCACCGGACCATCGTGGCGTCGTCGTCGGCCGCGATCCGGCTGGTCGAAGGGCTGGATCCGGCCCACGTCGGAGTCATCCACGACGTCGGCAACCTGGTCATCGAGGGGCACGAGGACTACCTGGCGGCATTCGAGATGCTGGGCCCGTACCTCGCCCACGTACACGTCAAGAACGTCGCCTGGCGACCGGTGGGCCAGCGACCGGACGGGGCGACCGAGTGGGCGGAGGACTGGGCGCCGCTGCGCGACGGGCAGGCGGACCTGGACGCGTACTTCGAGGCGCTGGCGACGATCGGCTACGACGGGTGGGTGACGGTCGAGGACTTCTCCACCGCCCAGCCGCTCGCCGAACGCACCCGGGACAACCTCGCATACCTGCGGGAGGTCGCCGGTCGGGCCCGTACCGTGAAGTAGCGCCGACCGGGACCGCGACTGATCTTCGATTCGTACGCGGGTCGCACACTGTTGCCCGTGCGCGCCGCATCCCTCACCCGTGTTGCCCTAGCCGTGTCTGCCCTGGCCGGAGTGCTCGTCGCGGCCGCCGGACTGCTGACACCGGATGCTGGCTGGCCGCGCGCGGACGTACTCGGCGGTCTCGGTGTCGCACTGGCGGCGAGCGTCGCGTGGTGGTTCCTGGCCCCGCGGTCCGAGCCGGCCGACGGGACCTTCTCACGGTTCGGTTGGTGGCCGGCGCACCGGCGGATCGTCGCCGACCTGGTGCTGGTCGTCGGCGGGATCTGCGTCCTCGCGCTGCCGTCCGCGGTCAACTCGGCCCACCCGGACCTCGTCACGCTGCGCGGGAGCCACCCGGTCATCCGTCAGGTGAATGTCACCTCGGTGAAGAACGTCAGCAGGCGCCGTGGCAGGGGTAGGACGACCTACTACGCGGACGTGACGGCCGAGGTGTCGTACCCGGTCGGCCCGCCGAGGGAGGTGACGGAGCGCATCGTCACCGACGACGATCCCCGGCCCCTCAAGGCCGTCTACGCGCTCTATGCACCGTCGCGGCCACAGGCCGGCCTGCTGCTGGACGACGATCGGGGCCGCCTGGAAGGGCTCCTGCGCACCGGCACGCCGACCTGGCTCGTGGTCGCATTCCTGCTCGGCCTCGCGCTGATCGCCGTACGCGCTGTCCGTGTCGGCCCGCCGGGCGGCTGGCGGGCCCAGGCCAGGTTGCGGCGGGCGCTGGGCCAGGGCATCCCCGTCGTCGTGCTCGAAGGGCGACTCGAACCGTCGGCGCTGGCCGCCGACACGACGCTGCCCGCGGAGTTCCACACCGACGACGCGGGTGGCACCATCCGCTTCGACGAGGCGTTCGACCCGCAACGCATGAAGGACGGCGCCTTCGCCGGCACGGTACGACTGTGCTGGTTGCCCGACACCAGGCCCACCCGGCGGGGCAAGCTGCACGCGGCGATCCTGGTCGCCGACAACGGGCGTTTCGCACCGGTCGGCATCCGCGCGCTGCCGCCTGCGCGGCCCACCGACCAGGTTCCGGCGCTCGATCGTCTGGATGGACCGTTCCGCCGGACCGGCGGAGGCAACCGGGGGCTGTTCGTGCTCGCCACGGTCGTGGCCGTCGGCGTCCTCTGTTCCGGTGTGCTGGTGCCGGAGCGGGTCGCCACGACCTCCGGCTCCGGCTTCGACAACGACTCGGCAGGCGACCTGAGCGTCCTTCTGACCTGCCAGGTCTGTCTGCTGATCATGCCGCTCGTGGTGATCGCCTACTTCCGGGCCGCGACACCTGACAGCCGACCGCGGGATCGACCTCCAGCCGCTGAAGGCGACGCGCCTCCTACGGGTTGAGCTCGTCGGTGAAGCTCGCCAGTTCCCGCCCGTCGGCCCCGTACGCGGCCAACCGCCCGTGTGCCATGTTCGCGCTGCGGAAGGAGAACTCCCGCTGTCCCGGACGCAGGTCGAGCAACGGGATCACCCGGGGCGCACCTCCTGGCGCGGACCGGTATTCGAGCCGGGTGACGGATTCGTCGACGACGCCGTTCACCCGTACCTTCGTCTTCTCCCGGACGACGCCGAACCGGACCGCGGCGGCGGAAGACGGGGCGGCGCACCCCGAGCCGTCCCGGCAGAAGTAGAAGTAGCGTGGGTTGTCGGCGTCCGCCACCGTGTACGCCTTGAACGTCGGGTCGGCCCCGGCCGGCAGCGGCAGTACGGCGAAACACGCCAGGGTGGCGGTGACCGCGGTGGCCGCCCGCAGCCAGCCGCGCCGCTGACCGGCTGTCCGGCGGGCGGTGCCGACCGCGACCGCGGCGATCCCGCCGAAGCCGGCCAGGCAGACGGCGACCACCCCGAAGGCGCGGGCGTTCTCCAGCAGGAACTGCAGGCCGGGGAAGGTCGACACGTCGTCCAGCAGCGCACCCAGGCTGAAGACCATCACCAGCAGCAGGGCCGCTCCGGCGACCCGGCGCAGCGCGCCCTGCGCGGCGACCAGGAGCATCGCCGCGAGCACCGTCCAGACCTGGTGGTGCGTCCACGAGACCGGGGAGGCGACCACCGTGGCGCAGCCGACCAGCACCGCGGCGCGTACCGGCTGGTTGTCCAACTGGAGACTGCGGGCCCGCAGCAGCGCGGTGCCGCAGACCAGGGCGACCAGCACGGCCCAGAGCAGCGGCAGTGTTTCCGGTGACACCCCGACCCGCATCAGCATGCCGTGCACCGACTGGTTGCCCAGCGAGGCGAGGTTGCCGATCCGGGACGTCTCCAACATCATCCCGGTCCAGTACGTCCAACTGTCGCCGGGCAGCGCGACCGCCGCGAGGACGGCGCAGCCGACGAACGCGCCGACCGCGCGTGCCGCGTCCCGGTGACGGCCCGAGACCAGGAAGAAGATCACGAACAGCAGTGGGGTCAGTTTGATCGCCGCGGCGACGCCGACCAGCACACCCCGGTAACGGGCCGGGGTCAGCCCCACCGCGTCGACCAGGGCGAGCAGCACGACGAACATGCTGACCTGGCCGAACCGCAGGTTGCTCTGCGCCGGTGCGGAGACCAGCACCGCGCAGGCGATCGCGGCGACGACAAGCTGACGGTGCCGGGGCGCGACGGGGAACGCGCCGCTCACGGTCGCGGCGACGGCGGCCACCGCCGCGACCACCCCGACCAGCCAGATCACCTGTACGGCGGCCTCCGGCAGCGTCACCATCGGCCGCAGCAGCAGCATCGCGAACGGCGGGTAGGTGAACGGGCCACCGTTGGCCGCGACGTACTCGTACAGCGGTCGGGCGGCTTCGACGGTCTGCGCCGCTCCGTAGTAGATGTGCAGGTCGGACAGCCGCTCCCAGGGCGGTCGGCGCAGCACCAGCACCGACGACACGACGGCGATCACACCAAAGAGCAACCACATCGAACCGGCTCTACGCCATGGCATCGGACCAACGTACCCAATCTGTACGTTGGGGGACAGACAGTGTTCCGGATCGATGCATTGTCGATGCGTTCCCGCGACGGTTTACCGCATTTCCGGTCCGGGTACCGCATCCGGAAGATCGACCGGTGAACGTCGTCGGGGGAGTGGGGTGCGGTGCGGCTGCGGCGTACGGATCAGACGAAGCCCGGCTACGGACGGCGCGTACGCGGTCGCGGGGTCAGCTTCCTCGACCGCGACGGACGTCCGCTGCGCGACCCGGACGAGGTGCAACGCCTGCGTGAGCTTGCCATCCCACCAGCCTGGCGGGACGTCTGGATCTGCCCCGACCCCAACGGTCACATCCAGGCCACCGGTGTCGACGCGGCCGGACGCAAGCAGTACCTCTACCATCCGCGCTGGCGGATCAACCGGGACCGGGACAAGTTCGCGCACGTCCTGACGGTCGCCCGGCGGCTGCCGGCGCTGCGCCGCAAGGTCGACCGGGACCTCGCCGGTCGGGGCCTGAGCCGCGCCCGGGTGCTCGCCGC
Organism: Micromonospora sp. NPDC049523; assembly: GCF_040676775.1. NCBI lineage: Bacteria > Bacillati > Actinomycetota > Actinomycetes > Micromonosporales > Micromonosporaceae > Micromonospora > Micromonospora sp. NPDC049523. Next base: position 99,026 of record NZ_JBFAPP010000006.1, read on the forward strand.
CGTGGTCAAGCTGCTGGACCTGGGCATGTTCCGAATCGGTGGCGACCAGTACGCCACCGGCGACGACCCGACGTACGGCGTGTCGACCCTGCGTCCGGACCACGTACGCGCCGGACGCGGCTGCGTGGTCCTGGAGTTCGCCGCGAAGGGCGGGATCGAGCAGGCGCGGCAGGTCACCGACCCGGAGGTGTGTCGGGTGCTGCGGGACCTGCGCCGCAGGCGCCGTGACTCCGACCGGCTGTTCGGGTACTGGTCGGGGCGGCGCTGGCACGACGTGCACGCCGACGACGTCAACGACTACCTGCGCGAGTTGAGCGGGATGCCGATGTCGGCGAAGGACTTCCGTACCTGGAAGGCGACGGTCCGTACGTCCCGGGTGCTGGCCGAGGCGGCCCCGCAGCGGTCGAGGACCGGGCGTCGCAAGGTCGTCGCCGAGGCGATGCGGGACGTGTCCGACCTGCTCGGCAACACCCCCGCCGTCGCGCGGGCGTCGTACGTGGACCCGACCCTGATCGACCGGTACGACAACGGCCAGACGGCTGACATCCGTCCCGGTACGTCCGACGAGGCGGCCGAACGCGCCGTGATCAGGTTCCTTGCCTAGGGCTGCGGCGTACGTGGGCAGGTGGGCGCGCGACTGGTTGAATCGTCGGAATGACTGGCTGGTCGACGGTGATCGGGACGCTCGGCGGGGTCGCCGTCACGGCCCTGTTCGGGCTTGTGACCGCATACTTCACGCACCGCTGGCAGCAGGAGCGGGTTCAGCAGGAGCAACAGCTCGTGGCCCAACGGGAGCTTCGCGCGGCACGCCGCGACGCGTACGCGCGATATCTGGTGTCGGCCCAGCGCGTGTTCGACACCGCGAAAGCCCAATACTCGGTCAACCGCGACCAGCCACTGGATCCCATCGAGTTCAGCGCGAACCCGCCCGAGGAACTGCTGGTCGCCATCGCCGCCAACGAGGCGCTCCGGGTCGAGGTGATGCTGCTTGCCGGCGAGCCGTTGCGGGTACGGCTGGAGACGTACGACAGCGGACTGTGGAAGCTGTGGCCGGTGATGGGCTCCGGCAACGACCGGAACCTCCGGTCGGACACCACGCGGAAGTACCACGACCTGGTACGGGCGATGCATGACGAGGTCGCCGGCACCGCCTGAATCCGGCGCGTGGTGACAGGTCGTGCCAACCCCGCCCGACCACGTGATCGTCAACCAGGTCCGCGCGGGGTGCTTGCCGTTACGCAGACCCGATGTCGGCCGCGTCGGCGAACCACGGACGACCCACGCGATCCTCCTGACTCCCGGGGGGCCGACGCCGCTCCCGTGACATCCACACGTCTCGTCCTCCAGGCCGTATCAACGGATACGGCCGCCCTCGGTGGCAAGCCACTCACCGGTTTCCCAGGTCGACGGGCCGTCCTCGATGCGATAACAGAGGTCGAAAACCGGATCGCGAGATCGGGCCAGGGGGGCCGGACGTACACCGTGCGAAAGAGGTCTTCCAGGCCGGGAAGGACCATTCCGTATGGGGCGGGGAACATGCGCTCCAGGTCAGGACGGGTCAGGGTCGTCCAGAGGGCGAACTGCCACGTGCGCGCCTACCGTGCCGGCCGTGAAAAATCATGTCCGGTTGTCGGAGCGAGGTGGTAGACAGCCGTGGTGGAAGAGACCTTGGAGTTTTCCGTGCTGCTGCGGCTGATCGAGGAACGTGCGATCGCTTTCCGCGCCGCGGTCGTGTCCGCGCCCAGTCTCGATTCGCAGGTGCCGACCTGCCCCGAGTGGACGCTGCTGGACCTGGTGGAGCACCTGGGTAAGGGGCAGCGCAAATGGGTCGCCGCCGTCGGTGCCGGTCCGGCTGGCGCGCCTCCGGCGGAATTCGGGCCCGAGGGCCTCGATCCTGCGCCTCGGGAGCGTGAGGCCCTGCTGGCCTGGTGGGACGAGTCGACCGAGCAACTGCTGACCGCGCTGCGCCAGGCAGGTCCGGACCGCGGTTGCTGGACGTGGTGGGGCGAGTCGCAGTCGCCGCAGACCGCCGGTGCCGTCGCCCGGCACCGGGTCCAGGAGGTCGCGGTCCACACCTACGACGCCGAGATCACCCTCGGCGCCCCGCAACCACTGCCGGCCGAGGTGGCGCTCGACGGTGTCGAAGAGTTCCTGGCCACCTGCTGCGCGACGACGGTCGCCTGGCCGCACAAGCCCGCCGCCCTCGACTTCCACGCCGCCGAGGGCCGATCCTGGCGTCTCGCGCTCTCCGCCGACGGGGCACAGGTCACCCGCCTCCCCACCGGGACCGGCGAGGGCCCGGACACGGCCACCGCCTCCGCCCTGGGCACGGCCAGTGACGTGGTCCTCATGCTGTACGACCGTATCCCGCTCGACTCCCTGCAACTTCACGGCGACCGGCATGTGTTCGACCTGCTCCGCGCCTGGGACCCGGACGAGTAGGACGTGACGACGGGCCACCTCGTACGTGCCGAGGCAGGGCGTCGGTAGATCCAGTTCCTGGTCGGCCGGGTCGATGAGGCGGGCGTCGGGCCGTTGGCGTACGCGGGGGATCGACAGGTCCAAACTGTGCTGTATGGCCATTCGCATCCGCCCGGTCCGGCGACAGGACGTGGCACGGCTTGCCGCCCTGCTCGATCAACTCGGCTATCCGACCGATGACGCGGCGGTCCATGAACGGCTGACCTATTGGTCGAACGACGAGGCGAGTGTGTTGCTCGGCGCTGACGATGACGGCCGCCTGATCGGAGTCGCAGCCCTGCACGTGTGCCCGATGCTGGAGGTCACCGGCAGGTTCGGCCGGGTCGTGGCCCTGGTGGTCGACGACCGCTACCGAAGTCAGGGCGTAGGGCGTTCGTTGATGGCCGAGATCGAGAGACGGGCCCACGCCGCCGGCTGCATCATGATGGAGGTGACCAGCGGCGGCCACCGAGAATCGGCGCATCGGTTCTATGCGGGCTTGGGGTATCAGGACACCCACGCGAGATCCAAACGCTTCACCAAGTTCCTGACCGCCGACACGAAAGCACCCGGCTAGGAGGAGCGCGAACAACCGGTGCCAAATCAGTTTCCGGCCGGGTCAGGGCAGTGGGACGACGTACGAGTCGACGCGGGCGATGAGCCCGTCGCGGAAAGTGAACAGGTCGTTGAAGGCGAAGTGGAACGGCCCGTGCTCGACGCTGACGCCACGGCCCTCGCCCGTGGTCACGACGACCGGACCGTCCTCGTGGACACGCTGGACGTCGAGTTCGGGGCTGCCGGCGAACGCGGGGTTCTCTATCTCGCTGTCGAATTCGGCCTTGCCGCGGGTGGTTCGGTGGCCGTGGATGACCCACTCGACGTCGTCGGCGAGGGTCGCGAGGATTCGCGGGTGGTCGCTGGTCCGAAATCCGGCGAAGTAGTCCGCGACGAGGTCACGTTGGGTCGGCTGGGTCATCGTGTTCTCCGATCTGGTGTTGCCGGTGGTGTTGCAGGTGCGCGGCGAGGGCGTCGAGGATCGAGGCGAGCCCGTCGACCGCTTGGGACGTCCGCAGCTCAGGGGGGAGTCGACGCTGGTGGACGGTGAGGTCTGTGCCGTCGCCGGAGGCTCGGATGGTGACGGTCGTGCGGAGGCCGGTGACGGGCTCGTCGAACACCAGCTCGTACGGTGCGGTGATGCTCACGTAGACGAAGCGGAGTCGGCGGGTGGCCCCGTTCGGTGCCCGGGTGTCGAGCGCGAACTCGCCGCCGGGACGCAGGTCGACGGTCACGGACTCGCGGGGCACGGTGGCGTGCGATCCGCCCCAGAACGCCGCGATGCTTGCCGGCGAGACGAAGGCGGCCCAGACACGTTCGGGTCCCGCCGGAAGGTGCCGCTCGGCGATCAGTTCGTCGCCGTGAAGCTCTGCTGAGGTCAACGGGTCGCTCCGTCGTCGGTCAGGTGCTGTTCGAGGGCGTCGAGTCGGTCGTCCCAGGCGCGGCGCTGCTCGTCGATCCACCTGCTGAGCAGTGAAAGCTGGTCGACCCGGAGTCGGCAGGGGCGTTTGGTGCCGTCGCGTCGCTGTTCGACGAGGCCACAGCGGCGCAGGACACCGACGTGGTGCGAGATTGCCTGCGGGGTCAGCTCGAACGGTTCGGCAAGCTCTCCCACCGTGGCGTCACCCTGCGCGAGACGAGTCACCAAGGCGCGACGGACGGGGTCTCCGAGGGCGGCGAAGGCCGCGTCGAGGGCCGGGCCGGGGGCCATGAGCGAGGCAGGCATGCCCCGACCATAACGCAAACCATCGCTTGCGCAAGTGAACGTTTGTGAAACGCGCGGTCGCGACTCGCAGCCATGGCACCCCGATCTCTATCACCGGCCGTAGTCTCACCGGCATGACGACAACCCAGACACACACCCTTGCCGTACCGGGCGTCGACCTGGTCTACGACGTTCGCGGCCCGCTACCCCCGTCCGATGGGCGCCCCGCGTTGCTCATGATCGGCCAGCCGATGGCGGCGGAGGGTTTCGAAGCGCTCGCCGCGTACTTCACCGACCGTACGGTCGTCACCTACGACCCGCGCGGCCTGGGCCGCAGCGTCCGCAAGGACGGTCGGTCCGACCACACACCGCAGCAGCAGGCAGCCGACCTGCACCTGCTGATCGAGTCGCTCGGCACCGGGCCGGTCGAGGTGTTCGCCAGCAGCGGCGGAGCGGTGACCGCACTCGAACTGGTCGCGACGTACCCCGGCGATGTCGTCACGCTGGTGGCGCACGAGCCGCCGATCAACGCCGTGCTCCCCGACGCCTCGGCCGCCGAGCGCGCCCGGGCCGGCTTCCACGAGGCGTACCAGGCGAAGGGCAACGGCGCGGGCATGGCCGCGTTCATCGTCATGACGTCCTGGCAGGGCGAGTTCACCGACGCCTACTTCGACCAGCCCGCTCCCGACCCGGCCATGTTCGGCATGCCGGCCGACGACGACGGCACCCGCGACGATCCGCTGCTGTCGAAGAACTCGTGGGCGATCACCGACTACCGCCCGGACGCGGACGTGCTCACCGCCGCACCGACCCGGATCGTGATCGCGGTCGGCGAGGAGTCGGCGGGAACGTACACCGCGCGTACGGCCCTGGGCACCGCGGCGCTGCTCGGACAGGAGGCCACGGTGTTCCCGAGCCACCACGGCGGATTCCTCGGTGGTCAGTTCGGATACGCGGGCAAGCCCGAGGAGTTCGCGGCGAGGCTGCGTGAGGTGCTGGACGCCGGCTGACCTTGCTAGAAGCGTGCGGGTCGCCAGGACGGCCCGGCGATCGCGGGCGGTCTGCTCAACGCCGGGTCGATGGCGTGCCAGCTCGCACGCCACTTCTTGGGTGGCAGTGCCAAGGTCGCGCATACCTCGCCTGCCAGGGTTTCGGGGGTGCGGCCGTGCCACGGGAAGTCGACGAAGACCTGGTAGTCGCCGTCGATCCCGAGCGCGACCCGGAACAGTTCCTGGTCGCGATGGTCGTTTGCGACCCAGCTCAGTTCGAGGCCGTGGGTGCGCAGCCGATCGCGGTCCACCCTCGTCAGGACAAGCCGTCCCGCGGTCCGTTCCGGCGTCTCCCACGAATGGTCCGAGGCGACCCGCGCCACCTCGGCGTCGTACTGGGTGGCGGTGAAGGAGACGCCACGGAGCATCGGCACCTCGATCGACCAGTCCCAGTGGACCAGGTCGCCGTCCCGGACGATGGTCACGTCCGTGGAACCACAGCCGTACACGCCGCAGGTGCAGCGGGCGATCGGGATCGTGCGGGCTTCGGACGTGGCCACGAGACGATTGGTGGGGACAAGGATTTCGTACGGGTCCATCCCGAGCCCGGCCCCGGCGGAGGTCATCTCCACCTCGTCGACGTACACCCGCACCTGGAAGCCACCGCCTGCGGCGGCGGCCGCCGACGTCACCTCCAGGCGCAGGGAGTCCACTCCCGGTCGGCGGGCGATGCCTCCACCTGCCGCCACGGTGAAGCCAGTGGGAACAGTGCCCGGGTAGGGGATCCCGAGTTCTTCGAGCGACTTGACGACGAGTTCGCGAACCTCCCAGGACGAGTCCCGTACGGAAGCGCCAGCGAGTTCACACAGTGCCGGCGAGTCCAGCCCGTCGACGAGCGCCTGGCAGGCGGCATGGATCATGTCTTCGAAGCCGTACCCGGTGTCCGCGTTCCACCGCGCGACAGCGTCGTACAGCCGTTGTTCGGCGATTTCGCCGCCCGTTTCGGTCACGGTCACCATGGTCCACGACCATTCCGAGAACCGCATCGACGTTTCGCGCCCACGCCCTCGCCAGCGCGGCTGGTTCAGCGCGTACCCGGCCTGCCTCCGAACCGCCAGTGATGGACTTCCGTACGACCTTCGCCACTTGTCGACAACGAAGTCGCCGCAGTTTCACGGTCCGGTGCCTCCAGCAGAGCGGCCCGGCCAAGATGCGTTTCGTCTTCCAAGGCGAGTAGATCGCCGTACACGATCGTGTTTTTCGGGGGGATCGGTCCGGGGCCTGGCTCACCCCAGGCAAGAACGAGGAAGCGGCCGTAGCCGTCGACCGCTTCGCTGAAGTCCCACATCGTACGGCGCAGGACGTTGACGAAGCCGCACAGCAGTATCGATTCGAACACCCCGGCGCGGTAGTACGGCTCTTCGCGGGCGAACGCGTGGGCGGCTCGCGCGTCGGGCAGGTCGACGATGTGCAGGCTGCCCGTCGTCTCCGCCTCCTCGCCATCCCCGGTCAGGGTCGGCCCACGCGCGACGAGTTTGTCGGCGTACGAATCCATGAAGGACCAGTGCTCGGCGTTCAGGCTCTTCTTGAGCCCGAAGGACCCGGGACGGTCACGGCCGTAGACGAAATATTGCACACCGCCAGCGTAAAGATCGCCGGCAGCACAGGGTGTCCTAGTCGCGCCCCACGCTCGGGGCAGACGAGCATCCAAAGTTGGTGCGAGGATCATCGCGTGGAGATTCGGTTCGACTTCGGCGGCGAAAATGGTCGGGTGTTGGTCGACGTCGTGCCGAACACCGAACCGGTGGCCGTCGGCAAGACCGAGCGGGAACTGGGGATGCCCGTGTGTACGGCGTCCGTAGAGTTCGGTGCGCGCGGTTACCGGTCGCTGCTGGGCTGGGTGCAACTGGTTCGTGAACCCGGCCCGTCGGATCCGTTCGGGATCGATCCGTTCGACCTGTTCGAGGACTCCACCGCACCGTTTGCCTGGTACGGATTCCGGCCGGTGTTGTTCGACGCTCCTTCCCGGTGGCGTGCCGGTGCGGTGCGGTGGGAAGCGCACAGCTTCCTGACCATCGGTCCGTGGGACGTGGACCCGACGCTCGTGGTCCCCCTGGTCGGGTTCGCCTGGGGCTACGGCTATGACCGGGATCCGCAGGACCAACCGTACCTGTCCCCGGTGCGCCTGCTCGGGCCGGCTGACTGGGACGGTCATCGTCCCTACCTGGCAGAGAGGTACCCGGCCTGGAAGTTCGACGACGGGAGCCCGCTCGCCGACCAACGGTGACGACGGCTCCGACCGGCGTCCCATCCTGGCCAGATTCCGGCCAGGTCGGTCATCGGGTCCGGCGTATCCGTACCCAGCCGAGGAAACGGTGGTGGATGACGTCCGGCTCGACGGCCATCTCCACTGCCGGATTGACGGCGGTGAGGTCCGCGAGGGCGTGCACGAACTGTGCACCGAGGTAGAGATACAGCTCGACCTGCCGGTCGCGGAAACCGTGTGTCAGGTCGAGTTTGGCGTCCGCGCAGGGCCACGGCCGGGCGTCGGTCCGGCAGATCCAGAATGGTCGCAGGGGAGTGTGCATCGCCAACTCCGGCGGGTCAGGCATGACCGTCCCGCCCGATCGTCCCGGGTGCGGCGGGCAGCCAGTCGGGTACATGTCCCGGCAGCGCGCGGCGGCGTACGACAAAGGGCATCTCGGGTTTTTCCGGCTCGCCCGGTGGCATCTCGACGCCCCGCAGGGACAGCCATTCCCCGCCCCACACCGAGGCGTCCTTCGGCAGGTACTTCACGCGTAGGTGCAGGTCACCGTCGCCGGGCTGGAGATGTGGGTGGGCGCCCCGGTGGTACTCGTCGTGCTCGGCGTTCACGATGTCGCCGATCTCGACGAGCGGTTTCCCGCTCCTTTCGTGGAAGTTCCGCGCACTGGGTTGGTGTTCGTGTTCGGACATCGGTGCGTCTCCTTCCTTGCTGGAAGGGGCCGCCCCGCTCGCACGGGCGGGTGGGGAAGGAACGGGGCGGCCCCGCAGTTCCACCCGGGCGTTTGCCGACAGCTCCGAGCGGTTCCACTAGTGACACCCTGGCACCGAGCCCCCTACCCTCAATAGGAATTCGCGGCCGGTAGAGCCGACGTGACGGGAGCGGGTCCCGCATGAATGGCCGTGAATAGTTGATCTGTCGAATTGGGGGATGTCGAATGGCGGACGTACCGGGTCCACTGGCTGAATTCATCGTTGGGGAGATCCGCCGGGCGAGGACCGCGTCCGGCCAGACGCAGGAGTCGTTCGGCAAGGCTGCCGGTTTCAGTGCCTCGCACGTGAGTTCGGTCGAGAACGGCACCCGAGCGTTGACCATGGACTTCGTCCGTGGCGCCGATCGTGCCTTGAACACCGGCGGCCTGTACGAGCGGCTAGTGGTCAAGTTCGGCGCCCCGTCGTGGTTCCAGCCGTGGCTCGAAGCCGAACAGTCAGCCGACCAACTCCGTACGTTCCAGCCAAACCTGATCCCCGGTCTGCTCCAGACCGAGGACTACGCCCACGCGGTGGTGCGCCTCGACACCGGCCTGAGCGAAGCGGAGGTGGAGCAGGCCGTGGCGACCAGGATGGAACGGCAGGCGATCCTGGACCGGGACGACCCACCGCACCTCGTCGCCGTGCTCGACGAGGCGGCGCTGCACCGCTTCGCCGACGGCTGCGACAAGGTGCTGGCCGCCCAGCTCGTGCACCTGCTGCGGATGGCCGAACGTCCGCGCGTCAGCGTGCACCTCATCCCGGCCAGCGTCGGCCTGCACCTCGGGCTGAGCGGCCCGTTCGTCCTGGCCCGGCTACCCGAGGGCGGCTGGGTCGGGCACATGGAGAACCAGCTCGGCGGTGCGGTGGTGCATCGGACCGAGCAGGTGGCTAGTCTGCTGGCAAGGTGGGAGAGTGTCCGGAACGAGGCTCTGCCGACGCGTCAATCCCTCGATCTGATCAAGGAAGTGGTGAAGCCATGGATCTGACCGGCGCCCGGTGGCGTAAGTCCTCCCGCAGCGGCTCCAGCGGCGGCGACTGCGTGGAGGTCGCGGACAACCTGCCCGGCCGCGTACTGGTCCGCGACACCAAGAACCGCGACGGCGGCACCCTGACCTTCGCCCCGGACGCGTGGCGCGCGTTCGTCGGCCTGGCAAAGCAGCACTGACACCCACAGAACGTCGACCGTCGCCCCTGTCGCCCGCTTCGGGACAGGGGCACTGTCATGTCCGGACCGGAGAGAGGGTGCCGATGACCGCCGCCGAGCCCGAGCAGCCCCCCACCGGGGAGCTGATCGTCCGCCTGGCACGCGGGGCGGACGTTCCCTCCCTGGTGGAGTTGCGGCTGGCCAACGCCGAGGCGCACATCGCCCTGGAACCGGAGAGTTGTCCTGGGCGAGATCCGGGGCCACGGCGTCGGCGCGGCGTTGCTGGAGGCGGCGCAGCGGTGGGCGCGGGAGCGCGGGATCCGGTACCTGTCCGCCGGCATCCACCACCGGAACGCGGGTGCGGTGCGTTTCTACAGCCGGCACGGTTTCACCGACGCCGGACGCTCACTCGGTCGGCGGCTCGCCAACTAGCGCCTGCCCCAACGGCCAGCGGAGCCAGTGCGCCGGGTCCGAATGGCGGTGCAGGGTGATCTGGTCGCCGTCCACGTCGATCGAGTAACCGGCGTACGCGTCCGGATCGTCCTGCTGGCCGGCGGACCCTGCCCGCCCGCCGCCGCGGTCGAAAGCGCCCTGGTCCGGCCCTTGTCGATCCAGTGACGGTGGCGAGGGGTGCCGGGAATATGTCGGTGGGATGAAAGTCGCGGTGGTGAGCGGGCCGTATGCCGCCCATGCCGTCAACGCTGCCAGCAGGGGCACCACAGTAAGGATGAGTACGTGCGCTTTCACCTGGTCACCTCCGGTGCCAGGAGCCCCCGGGGGTGGGGACACCGTTCGTATCTACAACGAGCGAGCGCCCGATCGGTGTCCCTGCGGATGGGAGTCGCCCGTGCTCGCCTGTTTGAGGCCCGGCGACCGGGGTAGGAAATACAAGGATCGATGATCTCGAAACCCTGATGAGGAGGAACGATGAGCCGCAGCGAGTACCACGTCGTACCGGACGGAAATCGTTGGAAGGTCGAGCAGGGGTCGAGCGGGTTCGGCACCTTCGCCACCAAGCAGGAGGCCGTCGACAAGGGCCGCGAGACCGCGCGGGCAAACCAGCCGAGCCAGCTCGTGTTGCACACCACCGACGGGAAGATCGAAACCGAGTACACCTACCAGGACGATCCGTACCCGCCGAAGGGCTGACGCCGCGCCCGGCGCACAAGCTTGAGGAGGGGCCCGACTCGTACGCGAGTCGGGCCCCTCCCGGTCGGTGGTGGTCCGGGGCTCAGGTGGGCCAGCTACCGGTGACCCGGCGTACGCCGACCGCACCGCCCCGGTCGACGGCCGCCTTGACCACCGCGAAGATCGCGCCCTGGATGGCCGCCGCGGCGAGGATCTCGCCCCAGCCACGTTCCTCGTCGGTGGCGTTGGGTGCGTCGTCGTCACCGGCCGCCGTCTTCCAGACCTGCTTGAACACCATGCCGGCGATTGCGCCGGCCGCGACACCGAGCAGGATCCCCACCGGTTTGTACGCCAGCTTGTTGACCTTCTTGCCCATCGTGCCCATCCTCCCTCGTGGTCGATCAGCGCCGTCGATCACGCAGCGCCGGCAGTACGTGCTCGGCGTACAGGTCGAAAAGTCCCTGGTAGTGCGGACCGGTGTTGGCGACGTAGATCTCGTCGAAGCCCGCCTTGGCGTACTTGTCGATCATCTCCAGGTGGGCGTCGGGATCGCTGCCGCAGACGAACGCCTTACGCACCATGTCCTCGGTGACCAACTCGGACGCCTGCTCGAAGTGCCGGGGCGAGGGCAGCACCTGGGACAGCTCACCCGGCACACCCGAGTTGGGCCAACGCTCGTACGCGATCCGCGCGCCCTCGTCCTCGGTCGCCGCGTACGCCGCCTTGAAGCCGGCCTGGCACGGCTTGTCGCCGCCGCCGCCGTCGCGGAAGCGCCGGACCAGTTCCGGGTCGGGCGAGGTGCTCATGTAACCGTCACCGATCCGGGCCGCCAGGTCCACCGACTTCGGGCCGAACCCGGAGACGTAGATGGCCGGCGGCTGTTCCGGCAGGGTGTAGATCCGAGCGTGCTCCACCGTGTAGTGCTTGCCGTGGTGGTCGGTGAACCCGCCCTTCCACAACTCGCGGATGACCTCCACCGACTCTTCCAGCATCTCCAGCCGGATGTCGGCGCTGGGCCACGGGTCGCCGAAGATGTGCTCGTTGAGCGCCTCGCCGCTGCCGATGCCGAGCACGAACCGGCCCTCGTGCAGCACCGCGCTCGTCGCCGCCGCCTGGGCGATGACCGCCGGGTGGATCCGTACGGTGGGGCAGGTCACGGCGGTGGTCACCGGTAGCCGGCAGACCTGGCTCAGCGCGCCGATCGTCGACCAGACGAACGGGCTCTGCCCCTGGGCGTCTACCCACGGGTGGTAGTGGTCGGAGATCCAAAGTGCTTCGAAGCCCGCCCGTTCGGCGCCCCGCGCCTGCTCCAGCAACTCGGCGGGGGTGTATTCCTCGCTGGAAAGGAAGTACCCGATGCGCATCGTCCGCTCCTTCGCGCCTCCTGGTGGGGTCGGGGATCCTGCTACCCTCCGCCCTCCGGACGGAAACCTCGGCCGACCGCCGCTGACCTGGCACGAAGAAGCGCCGGCGCCTCAGCGAGAGGAAGACGCCGGTCCTTCGGTGTCGCTGGTTCAGGCGGCGGAGCCGGACGGCCTGAGCGAGCGGATCCGGTCGGCCAGGTCGCGTTCGAAGAAGTCGAGGAAACCGTCCGGGTCCGGGCCGGCGTTGAGCAGCACCAACCGGTCGTAGCCGGCGTCGACATAGCCCTGCACCGCCCGTACGTGTGCCTCCGGGTCCGGACCGACGGTGAACTGCCGGCGGATGTCGTCCTCGTCGACCCACTTGCTGGCGGCGTCGAAGTTGACCGGGTTGGGCAGCTCGCTCATCACCTTCCAGCCGGTGACCGCCCACCGGCTGCTGGTCAGTGCCGCCTGCACCGCCTGCTGCTCGTCGGTCGCCCAGGCGAGGTTGACCTCGGCGTACCGGGGGCCGTCGCCTCCGGCCTGCCGGTAGTGCTCGACGATCTCGGCCTGCGGCTCGACCGCGAACAGGGCGGTGCCGAGTTCCCCGGCGATCTTCGCCGAAGCCGGCCCGCTGGCGGCGACCGCGATCAGCGGCAGGGTCTCCGGCAGGTCGAAGACCCGCGCGTCCTCCAACTGGAGATGCTTGCCCTCGTACGAGTGGTACCCGCCCGACCAGAGCAGGTTGATGATTTCCAGTGCCTCGCGCAGCCGTTCGTGGCGACCGCGCACGCTCGGAAAGCCCAGGCCCACCACATGCTCGTTCAACCGTTCGCCGGCACCGACACCGAGGGTGAAACGGCCGCCGGAGACGAGCGCCAGCGTCGCCGCCGCCTGGGCGATGATCGCCGGGTGGTAGCGCGTCGTCGGGCAGGTGACGCCGGTGACCAGGCCGACGGTCCGGGTACGGGCGGCGACCGCGCCGAGCACGGTCCAGGCGAACGACGAGTGGCCCTGGACGTCCAACCACGGATGGTAGTGGTCGCTCATCTCCACGAAGTCGAAGCCGACCTGCTCGGCCCGAATCGCCTGCCGGATGATCTCCTCCGGTCCGAACGCCTCCGCGGAGAGCTTGTACCCGATCTGCATACCCGGTCCCCTCTGCGCCGTGCACCACCGGCTGACCGACTACCCCGACCGCTAGCCGGCAAACGTGCAGGTCACCTCGGTACGGGGGACTGTCGGGAGGCGCGCTGCGTGGCCGGTCAGGCGAGCTGACCGCTCTCGTGCAGCCGGTCGAAGATGATCTGATCCACCGCCGAGACGCGGTGACGGTCGGCGTAGCCGAGCCAGGCGACCTCGGCTATCTCGTTGCTGGCCGTGAGCACGCCGCTGTAGTCGGCGGCGTAGCAGGTCATCCGCACGGTGATGCCCTCGGAGTGCCCGTGGGCCTGGGCCTCGAAGGTGCCGACCGGGGTGACGCTCTCCGGCGCGATCGCGACCCGGAGCTCCTCGTCGATCTCGCGGACCAGGGTGGCCAGGTCGGTCTCGCCGGGCTCGCGCTTCCCGCCGGGCAGGTAGTAGACGTCCTTGCCGTGGCTGCGGGTGCTGAGGATGGCGCTGTTCTCGATCCGGATCCACGCGATCTTGTCAATGACGGTCACGCTCGGCATCGTATTCGGTGGCCAGAACGTCTCTTGTCATCACCGCCTGACCGGCGCGGCAGGTCAGCGCTTGAGCAGCATGTCGTAGAGGACAAGGTGGCGGTGCACCATCAGGTCGGCGGCCAGGTGTGACCGGCTCCAGTCCCGTGCCGCCCGGCCGATGGACTCGGCGTACGCCCGGTCGCGTAGCAGGCGTTCGAGAGCGTTGGCCAAGCCGACCGGGTCGCCGGGGCGTACCAGCAGGCCACGCCCGTCGGCGAGCAGTTCGGGGATGCCGCCCACCGCGGAGGCGACGACCGCCCGGCCGGCCGCCATCGCCTCCATCACCGCGTTGCTCATCCCCTCGGTCATCGAGGGCAGCGCCACCACATCGGCGCGGGCCAGCAGGCCATCCACGTCCAACCGTGCGCCGAGCAGCCGGGTGTCGACGCCGATCCGGATGGCATGGGCCCGCAGCGCGTCGCGTTCCGGGCCGTCGCCGACCAGCGCCAGGGTGCAGGTCAGGCCCCGGTCCCGCAGCAGTGCCGCGGCGTCGAGCAGGTGCCGGTGGCCCTTGAGGCTCCTGAGGTTCGCCACACACAGCACCACGGGGTGGGCGCTGTCGAGGCGTGCCGGCTCGACCGTGGCGAAGGCGGCCGACGGTAGGCCGTTGTAGACCACCGAGAGCCCGCCGGCCGGTACGCGTTCGGTCTCCCGTACGCGTTCGGCGACCGCATGCGCGTTGGCCACCAGCAGATCGGTCATGCGGGCGGAGATGCGCTCGGCCGCGAGCATCCAGCGCCGCCCGCGCTTGAAGTCATCCAGGCTGCGGCGGCCGGCGACAAAAACCGGGACCCCCGCCAGCCGCGCGGCTGGTGCTCCCAGCACGTAGCTGCTGAACAGGAACGCGTGCACCACGTCGGGTCGTGACCGGCGTAGGTAGCCGGCGAGCCGACCCCATGTCGCGACCAGGTGCGGGACCGCTCGCCACCCGCCGGGCTGTCGCAACCCGAGATGTACGACCGGCACCCCCGCCACCCGCAGCGCATCCTCGCGGGCCCCCGCACGGGTGAGCACCACGACGCGTACCTCGACGCCGAGTCGGCTGAGCCCTTCGGCGAGCAGGACGAGCTGTTTTTCGGCGCCGCCCAGCCCCAACTGGCAGATGACCAGGCAAACCCGCAGTGGCGCCACGCGCCGCCTGGCCGTCTGATCGGCAACGGCGGCCGACTCTCCCATTCATCAGACGATATAGGATGAAATACCGATAAACCGCTCAAAATGCCTGTCGCTCGCGACCCCCCGTCCACCACGCGGGTCACCCGTGGGGTGGACACGGATTCCCCGAGTCGGTAAACCCCGCCCGGGACGGGCCTGGGGGCGACAATCTCTTGTTCATGGAGACCGACCGTGTGACCCTGCCGGACCTCGCCCTGTACCGCTTGCAGCGCAGCGAGCGCGACGCGGAGTTCGAGGGCGTTGCCGTACCCGGGCTCATGGCGCGGTTCTACCACCGCGACGAGGACGGCCGGACCGCCACCGTGGGGCGCTACTGGTACGCCGGGCGGGAACTGCTGATGGCCTGGGGGTACGCCGACGAGGCGCACTGCCGAGCCTCGGCGGTCCGTGGCGCCGACGGCCGATGGCACCCGCCGACGCCGGGATGCCCGTCGGTGCGGGTGGTCCGGGAGGGGCCGGACGCGCCGGTCGCCGGCTTCGAGGTCCTGACGCCGGCCGGAAGCTGGATCACGGGCGGGACGCCGGCCGGAAGCTGGATCGAGGGCGGGACGACGGCACCGGTTCCGGCCGGTTGATCCGGCCGCCGGGATATCCCGGCCGGTCCCGTCGTCCTCGTTCCCGAGGGTGAGTCGCCGGCCGGGTCAGCCGGCTACCCCGGTGACCGGTTCGGATCGAGTCACCGATGCTGTACGGCGGACCGCCCAGAGTGAGCCGGCGGTCAGGGCCAGGGCGGTACCGAACGCCGCCAGGTGGATCACCGGGTTGTCGATCGGTACGAACCCGATGACCGCCACCGGTACCTGGACGACCGCGACCAGGGCCAGCAGCAGGCCACGCCGGGCACGGCCCCAGGCGTACGCGGTCCACACCGGAGCGGTGACCACGATCAGGGTCAGCGCGTCCAGTACCGCGTGCAGGTACGTGCTGTGTACCGCGTTGTGCGCGAACGCCTGAGCTGGTGATGCCACCAACAGCCCCGCGATCACCAGTCCGGCCACGATCCCAACTCGACGCATGACAACCTCCCAGTGCAACCGCGAAGTCACGGATAGTCATCACGGTAGGGAGGGGGTCGATGCACAGATAGACGCCTCGCGTCATCTGCCTCTCCGGACACCCTGGCGGGCGGGCTGCGGACATCGATGGAACTCTTTGGTCGCGACCGGCGACTACTTCTCCGAGAGGCCTGTCACCGTCCCGTTCGGAGGAGCAGTCGATGAATTCCGGAGCGAGACGCACGAGCCGGCTCTCGTGATCCGCCGACCCGTCAGCCGCTGATGCCCGGACCGCCGTTGCTGGCGCACGGGGTGGGTGGCCGTCAGGATCTGCCGATCTCGCTCACCGAACTGGTGGTCGGCGCGGTGCTCGCGCTGGTGATCACCTTCCTCGCCCTGGGTGCCCACTGGCGCCGGCCCCTACTCGACACCGACGACGAGAGTGGCCGGCCGGTGCCCGTACGGCTGGCCCGGCTGGTCGACACCACCGGGTGGGCCTGGGGCGTACGCCTGCTCGGTCTCGCCCTCGCCGGATGGCTCGGCGTGGCCCTGCTCGCCGGCCCGGACACCCCGCAGAACCCGACCGCCGGTACGGTCTACGTGCTCTTCTGGGTCGGTCTGGTGCCGCTGTCGCTGCTGCTCGGACCGGTGTGGCGGGCGCTGAACCCGGTACGCACCCTGCACCTGCTCGCCACCCTCGCCGTGCGCCGCGATCCGGAGATCGGGCTCCGGCCGCTGCCGCCCCGGCTCGGGTACCGGCCGGCCGCCGCCGGCCTGCTGACGTTCGTCTGGCTGGAACTGGTCGCGCCCGACCGCGCCACCCTGCCCGTCATCGGCGCGTGGCTGGCCGCGTACCTGGTCGCGATGCTCACCGGTGCCGTGCTGTACGGCGCCGGATGGTTCGACCGAGGCGACCCGTTCGAGGTGCTCAGCGCGCTGGCCGGCCGGCTCGCGGTCATCGGTCGCCGGATCGACGGGACCCTGGTGTGGCGCAACCCGCTCGACGGCATCGCCTCGCTCGCCCCGGCCCCGGGGCTGATCGCCACGGTCACGGTGCTGCTCGGATCCACCATGTACGACAGCGTCTCCAACGCCCCGTTCTGGCTGCGTTTCCAACAGGGCAACGGCCTGCCGGCACCGGTTACCGGCACCGGAGGCCTGGTCGGCGTCATCGGCACGGTCGCCCTCGCGTACGTCGTCGCGACCCGCGCCGCCGCCCGACGTGGGCACGCCGACCGATCGGGTACGCCCCGGCAACTGGCGCACTCCGTCGTACCGGTCGCCGTCGCCTACCTCGTCGCCCACTACTACTCACTGCTGGTCCTGGAGGGCCAGCGGACAATCGCCCTGCTCTCGGACCCGCTCGACACCGGCGCGAACCTGCTCGGCACCGCCGACTGGCCGGTCCGTACGGACCTCGTCACCCCGTCCGGGATCGCGAACCTCCAGCTCACCGTGATCGTGCTCGGCCACCTCCTCGGCACCCTGCTCGCCCACGACCGGGCCCTCCGGCTGTTCCCACCGGCCGAGGCGACCCGCGGGCAGATCCCGCTGCTGGTGCTGATGGTCGCCTACACGGTCGCCGGCCTGCTGCTGCTCTTCGCCTGACGGCCCCGGTGGCGGGCCTGCTGCTGCTCTTCGGCTGACGGTCCCGGTGGCCGCTCCCGCGCCGGCCGCGCGGTCAGCCGAGTAGCTGTTCGCCGACCCAACCCTCCGCGGCGCAGCCCGGCGGGACGCCGAAGACCGCGGAGCCGATCGGCGTCGTCCACTCGTTGAGCAGGTCCAGTTCGGCGAGACGGCGTTGGATCGGCAGGAACTGCCGTTCGATGTCCGCCTGGTACGACGCGAAGATCAACCCCGTGTCTGGTTGCCCGTCCGAACTCGGCACCCCGTCGTAGTTGTACGGCCGCCGCAGGATGCGCAAACGGTCCTCCGTGACATGGGCCCGGCTGATGTGGGAGAAGTCGGGGATCGCGGGCAGCCCGGTGGCATCGGTGACGGCGAAATCCGGCGGATCGTGCTCGGCGGTGCCGCTCAACGGTGCACCCGTGTCCAGCCGTCGGCCGACGGCGAGTTCCTTGTCGGCCCGCCCGAGCAGATCCCAGGTCTCCAGTTCGGCGCGGATACGCCGCAGGACCAGGGTGGTGCCGTCACGCAGCCACGCCGGCCCCTCGGACACCCAGACGGCCCGGTCGAGTGCGCCGGTAGCGACCTTCGGGTTGGCCGTTCCGTCCAGTTGGCCGAGGACGTTGCGCTGGGTCTGCGGCTCGGCCTGGACACCCGCGCTGCGGCGGAAACCCTGCTGGACCCAGCGCACGGCACCGAACGGACGGGCGTCCTTGATCAGCATCCGCTGGGCGTGGGCGACGGTGAGCGGGTCGTCGGCGCAGATCTGGAACAGCAGGTCGCCGCCGGACCAGGCCGGTTGCAGCCGGTCGATGGGAAACGGCGGCAGCTCGGCGACGGACGGGGGACGCCGGTCGGCGAGCCCGGCGGCGTCGTACAGGCCCGGTCCGAATCCAAACGTGATGGTGAGCCGGGCGGGAAGCACGGCGAGTTCCCGCTCGGTGTCGGCGAGGGCCGGCTCGCCCCGGGTCAGCCGGGCAGCGTCGTCGGAGAGCAGCCGCATCAGCCGTACCAGGATCGCCCGGTCGGTGCCCGGTTTCAGGGTGAGGGCGACAAACGCGGCGTGCGACTGCGGGTCGGTGGCGATGCCGGCCTGCCGGGGGCCATGGAACGGCTCCATCGCCGTACCGATCTCGACGACCGGGACGGGCGGCGCGGCCGTCGGCGTGCCGTCGGCGCCGTGCACGGCGGCGACCGTGCCCGCCCCGGCGAGGATCCCGCCGACCGCGACCGATCCGCCGGTGAGCAGACGCCGCCGGCTCAGCGGACGGTACGCGGACCGCTCCGTCATGCCGGCGGGCTCATGGTCATCCCCGCGCCCGGGCTGGCGGTGGGGTCCATGTTCATGCCGGTGCCCGGGTCGTAGCTCTCCCCGGCCCCGGCGAACGGCTTGACGATCGCGGTGAACTCGGCGGTGCCGCCGCCCGCGAAGGTCAGCGTGAAGGTGACCTCGTCGCCGGGCCTGACCGGCTTCGCCAGGTTCATCAACATCAGGTGGTCGCCGCTGGGTTCCAGCACATGCGTGCCGTGGGCCTCGACGACAAAGCCGCCGGCCTTGGGCTGCATGAGCATCTTGCCGTCCTTCATGGTCATCTCGTGCAGCTCCATCGGCGACACCGACGACACGGCGCTCACCACGGTGACGTCGGCGTCAGTGTCGTTGACCAGGGTGCCGAACGCGGCCGTCATCCCCGAATCGGCGGCCTTGACCCACGGGTCACGCAGGTCGAACGCGGCGGTGGCCGCCGAGGCACTCGGGCCGACCTGACCGGTCCCGGACGGCTCGGAACCGCCGCACCCCGCCGCCGCACCGATCAGGGCCAGAGACGCCACGACGGCGCGGGCGATGGTCAGTGGTGCGGGACGCCGTCGTGGGACTGGCGACGCGGCTGTGCGCATGTGTTCCTCGGCCTTCTGTTCATCCGCTGGTAATCACCGTTCGACCTGTTGGTCGCTGCCATCGCTCGTGGAGTTCCCGGCGTCGTGCCGGTCCGGCGGGGAGGCGACATCCGGTCGTGCCGCGGACTTGATCACGGTGCTACGGTGCGACGGTGACCGATGCTGTTGCGTACCTGCACACTCACGACGAGGCGGTGGCGGCGGCGCACCGCGTGGCGCAGGCCCTGGCGCCCGGGGCGATCGAGCGCGACCGTGCGGGCGCGTCGGTCGTCCCCCGGGAGGTCCTCGGCGTACTCGACGGCTCCGGCCTGCTCGGCGTCACCGTCCCGGTCGAGCACGGCGGGCCGGGTCTCGGACCGCGTACGCTGGCCGAGGTCACCCGCATCCTGGCCAGCGTCGACCCGGCCATCGCGCAGGTGCCACAGGGACACTTCCTCGTCGTGGACATCCTTGCCGTGTGGGGTGGACCCGCGGTACGGAAACGACTCTTCGCCGACGTACTCGCCGGCCGGCGCATCGGCAACGCGCTCGCCGAACGTGGTGGCCGGCACGCGCAGGACCTCAGCACCCGCCTGGCCGGCGACGACGGCGGCCGGCTGCGGCTCGACGGGCGCAAGTACTACTGCACCGGTGCGCTGACGGCGGCCTGGGTCGCGGTGAGCGCGCTCGACGACGGCGGCCGCCTGAAGCTGGTCCTGGTGCCGCGTGACGCGGCCGGCCTCACCGTCGACCAGGACTGGAACACGATGGGCCAGCGGGCCACCATCAGCGGCACCACCACGCTCGACGCCGTCGCGGTCGACCCGGACCTGGTGCTGGACTACGCCGCCGCGTACGCCGTCCCGCAGCAACTCGGCGCACGAGCGCAGCTGGTACACGCGGCGATCGAGGTCGGCATTGCCGGCGGCGCTCTCCGCGACACCCGCTCCTACCTGCGTGAGCGGGCGCGTCCCAGCAGCGAGGCGGTCCGCGCGGGCGCCGAGTCGGTGGCCGGCGACCCGCACGTCCTGCACCGCTACGGCCGGATCGCCACCCGGGTACGCGCCGCCGAGGCGCTGCTGGCCGACGCGGCGACCGTCCTCGAGACCGTGGGGCTGGTGCCGGCCGACGCCGACGCCGCCGTCACCGGGTCGCTGGCCGTCGCGGGCGCCAAGGCCTTCGCCAGCGAGGTCGCCGTGGAGGCGGGCAGCGAGCTGTTCGCACTCTGCGGCACCAGTGCGACCGACGAACGCTGGGACCTGCACCGGCACTGGCGCAACGCCCGTACGCACAGCGTGCACGACCCGGTGGACTGGAAGTACCACCACCTCGGCGCGTACGAGATCGGTGACACCATGCCGCCGAACCACGGCCAGTTGTAACAACCGCAGACGTACGAGCGCGAGGCGGCGACCTTCAGGCGGACCTCTCGCGTGCTTGTTGCGTCCCCGAAACGCGCTGGACCACCCGTGTCGGGGCGATGCGGCAAGGGTCGTGCGGGCGGAGGTGCCGCCGCGTGGCGCGGGTGCGCGATCACATTGGATTCGCGCACGCCGGTCAGCAATTTCTCTCTCATTTGTCTTCCTGCATTCTGAGGGGATTGGCGCGGGTCCTGGGCGATAGCCTGGAGTCAGATCCCGGTCACCGGCAGTCGATATTGGTTGGTGGTCCGGCATAAATCGATCACCCGACCACCACCGACCGGTGATGAAGGAAGTCGATGATGAGGACACCCCGGATGGTGCTGGTGATAGCGGCCACCGGCGTCCTCTCTGTTGCAACGGTATTGACGGGGCTGATCACCAACGAGGCATCGGCGCAGCAGCGCTGGCCCGGTTGGCTGGAGCTCGTCCGTACCCACCCGTGGCACTCACTCGGCTTACTGGCATTGCTTCTGGTCGGCCTCACCATCGTGCTGGTGCTGCCCGATGACGAGAAGACGAACAGCGCCGTCGGTCACCCGCGAGGGCCAGGCAACGACAGGGCCGTCCCACCCACACCACAGCGAACCGAGGTTGCACCACCCGACCGGACGGGGGGCGACGACCGGGCTTCGCGGGAGGAGCAGCGAAATCGGCTGACGCGTCTCTCCGCGGAGTTGGTCAGCCGTCTCGGTCGACGTCGCACCGCATACCCCCTCGACCTCAGCCTGGCCGAGCTACACCGTCTGGACCTGTTCGTGCCCAGTCGGCTGGGTCCCTATCAGGAACGCGATCCGGAGATGGGCGAGCGGGCCGTGGAAGCGCTGGTGGCCCGCCTGCGGCAGGGCGGATCGGTGCTCCTGCTCGGCGAGCCGGGGGCCGGCAAGAGCCTCTCGCTCTACGGTGTGGCCCTTGCACTGCAGAGGGAGGGTTTGCTGCCGATCCCGCTGCGCGCGCTGGATGCCGTGGAGGTTCTCCGTGGTGCCCGTACGTCGGGACTGGACCTGGCGGCGGTCGCGGACGCCGTGGTGCTGGTCGACGGGCTGGACGAAGCGAGCGAGTTGGCCAGTGGAGGTCCACTCGCCGACGCCCTGTTGGAACTGCTCCGGCACGCCCCCGCACTGGTCACCTCGCGGACCAGGGAGTACGAGGAGTGGATCGCCTTCGAAACCACCGCGATCAGCTTCGACGAGGTCTTCGTGCTCAAGGGTTGGTCGGTGGAGACCGAGTTCGCCGACTACCTGATCCGACTGCAACGGCACGGACTGGTCGCGGATCCGGATCTCTACCGTACGGTGGTGGCCTCGGAACGGTTGGCCCGCATGGTCGCACGCCCGCTCTATGCCAGGATGCTCACCTTCATCGGGCACGACGCGGCAGCTCGTATCGGCAGTGCGAACGACCTCTACGGCGAGTATCTGATCCGGCTGAGCCGCGCCACGGACTTCGCGGTGCGCAGCAGCCATTCGGCGTGGACCGGACATTCGCTGGCGGTCTGGCAGGCGGCTGCGTGGTTCGTCCACGCACACGAACTGCCGGCCGACGCCATCCCGATGACCGACCTGCACCTGGCGCTCACCCACGAACGCGGGCGTGTTGCCGAGGTCCGGGCGCTCGACCAGGTGATCGACCGACGCACGTTGCACGGGACGGAGGTCGGCGAGTTCCTGCATTACTCGTTCTACGAGTACCTGCTCGCCCGGTACATCCGTGATCGTCTGCTCACCGTACTTACCCCCGAACGGGCGGTCGTGTTACTGCACCGTGACTTGACCCGAGAGATCCGACATCACCTCATCGGCCAACTGAAGGAATTGGCTGACGACCGTCTGGGCGAGCGGCTGTCCGGGTTGTACCGGCAACTGCGTGACGAACCGGGCCTCGATCCCGCCGACCGGCTCACGGTGTGCAACCTGTTGGTGTATTTGATCTCGCGGACGAGTCCAGCGGCCACCGAGCAACTGGGCGTACTTCTGCGCCAGGAGCGAGACGAGTTCCTACTCAATTCGATCCTGTGGGCGTTGTGCCACCACCGGTCGGACTCGGCGCTTTCCCACTTCTTCTCGCTGCTGCAACGTGATCCGGTGTTTCGGTCCTGCAGCCGCGGTTACGTCCTGTACTACTACGGCGACGTCAGGACGAGCCGTCCACCGTTCTTGGACGAGCCGCCCCACCTGCCGCACGAACGCACCTCGAACCGAGTATTGGCGATCTTCGAAAGTCCGACCTTCCAGGCAATCCCCGCGCAACGCCGCTACGTCGACCTCTACACCTTCATGGATATCTATCTGGTACGCCGTGAGAGGATCGGTGGTCGTCCCCTGTCCACGCTTCGGGCGGCGGTCGAGGCCTTGTCCGGGCAGGGGCTGACGCACCAGATGGAAGGGGCATTGTCCGAGATGCTGCAGGCGATCACCCGTCAGCCCATACCGGACGCAGACTCGACCTCGTTTGTCGGATGAGCATGACGACGCGACGCGACGCGACCGCGGGAAGGGGAGCTTGTGAAACTCTTTGTCTGGGACCTACACGGGGTGCTGGAGCAGGGAAACGACCGGGCCGTGATCGACATTTCCAACGAGGTGCTGTCGACCTTCGGGTACGAGCAACGGTTCGGGTACGAGGACGGTCGACGCCTGTACGGACACAAGTGGTACGAGTATTTCGCCTTCCTGTTGCCGGCGGACACGCACGACCGCCATCTGGAGCTGCAAGAAGCGTGCTTCGTCCTCTCCGAGGAACGGCCTGACCTGCAGTATCGCTGGATGACGCCGACGCCCCACGTCGCCACGGTGCTGGATGCCGTGGGCGCCCGCCATCAGCAGATCGTCATTTCCAACACCCGCCCCGGCACCCTGGACATGTTCCTCAAACTCCTGGAACTCACGCAATACTTCACGCCGGGGCGAGCGTTCGCAGTTGACCAACATGTTCGAGATGTGAAAACCACCAAAAAGGACGTCCTTGCCGGGTATCTCGTCGAGCAACCCGCCTTCGAGGAACTTGTGATCATCGGAGACTCGGTCAGCGACATGAGGTTGGCAGAGGTGGCCGGCGGGACGACCTATCTCTTCGCGCATCCGGAATTTGCCTTTCGCAACTGCACCGCCGATTTTCGTATTCGGGATCTTCGTGAGGTCCTGCGTCGCGTATAGACCACATCGAACACAATCCTTATACTCAGAGAAATCGATGCCTGACTGAGTGTGAGGTTGTCCATGGCATCACCTCGGATCATCTGGCCCGCAAAGGGCACCTCGGAGTCGGGCTGCGATGCGCTGATCGTCGTGCCACCGCCGTCACCATCGGACACCAACCCGCCACTGGGTCCGGCGATTCTGGCGACCGTCGCCGCGCGCAGTGGCTTCCGCGTGGACGTGCTGGATCTCAACGTTCTCCTGCTCAGGCGATTTGACAACGGGGCATCGAGCCTCGGTCGGACCCTTGGCGACCACGGCAAGGATCGCTCGGTTGTAGCGGCTGCGGCGCAGTGGCTCTTCGCGCACACGGGGCTACGCGACACGCCGCCGCTGCACCTGCCCGACACCGCCGACCCGGTGGCCGGTATGCACTACCCGGTCTCTGCGGTCGACGCCGCCGTCACTGCTGTCGCCAACGAGCCGGAGCCCTGGCGGGACTGGGTCGAACAGCAACTTCGATCCTGCTGCGATCGACCACCGACCGCGGTCGGTGTGTCGCTGATGGGTCCATCCCAGGTGTTCGTCGGCCTTCTCGTGTTGCGAGTGGTCAAGGAGATCTGGCCAGGCACGACGACGATCCTCGGCGGCAGCCACGTGACGTTGCTGCGGGAGGAGATGCGGCAGAACGCCCGGCTGGGCGAGGTGGCCGACCTCGTGCTCGCCGGTCACTGCGAGGACGAGTTCGTCGGCGCCCTGGCCCGCCTGAGCCCACGTGCCATCCGGCAGCCGCTCGTGCAGGTACATCCCCGCGCCGACGCTCCGTTCGAGTACATCCCCACCTTCTCCGAGCGGCAACTCGCCCACTACCACCGGGAGCGGTTGACGCTTCCGGTCCAGTTCACCCGTGGATGCTCGTACGGTCGATGCACGTTCTGCACCTATCCGGTGGTCGAGCCGCAGACCACCGCGTTCGCTGCGCAGGGCGCGCGGATGACGGTGGACGCGCTCGTCCAGGCGTACGGGGTTCGTCGTTTCTCGCTGAAGGACTCACTGTTCACCGCCCCGATGCTGCGCGCCTACGCCCACGCGTTGCTGGCTGAGCCGGTCGCCGGGATCCAGTGGAGTGCGACGACGAAGGCCAACCGGGCGCTCATCTCGCTGGCACCCCTCCTTGCCGACTCGGGGCTCGCCACGGTGGAGATCGGCGTGGAGACGATCAATGCGACCGGTCAGCGGATCTTCGACAAGCGGGCCGATCCCGCGATGCTCCAGGAAGTGATCCTGGCCCTGGCCGAGCAGGGCATCACGGTGGTGACGAACTTGATCTTCGGCTTCCCGGGCGAGCGTGAGCAGGACGCGCAGGCGCAGCTGGAGTGGTTCCTCCGACTGCGCACGGCGGCACCGGCGGGTCGGGTGGACTGTTCGCTGAACATGCTGGAGATGGTTCGTGGTGCGCCGATGGTCGCCCACCCGCCGCCGGGAGTCGAGTTGGCGGGAGTCGCCCCTTGGGCCTTCAGCTACGCGTGGAACGCGCCAGCATGGCGGCGGGACTTCGCCGCGGGGCTGGAGTGGGTGGAACGGGCACCTCTACCAGGTTGACCTACTGGTCGCGGCGCCACGCGGCCCTGGCGGACCTGTGGGGCTGGTCGATGTCGGGACGCAGGTCACAGCGGGCGGCGAAATAACCGGGGAGGCTTTCCCCGTTTGACTCTTCGGGTGAAGCGGGGAAGGTTTCCCCGGTTTCAGTGAGGAGCGTCGTCGTGGCTGGTACTGCCGTACAACAGCGGTTGCCCCGGCAGCGAGCCGACGCGTCCCGGAACTTCGACCGGATCGTCGCCGCAGCCGGTGAGCTTTTTGTCGAGCGGGGCGCAGACGTGCCGCTGGACGAGATCGCGCAGCGGGCGGGGGTGGGTAACGCCACCCTCTATCGGCATTTCGCCAACCGGCGGGAACTGATCCGGGTAGTGGTTCTGACCCTGATGTCCGGTCTGACCGACGAGGCGGAGCGGGCATTGACGGAGGAACCGGACCCGTTCGAGGCGCTGCGGCGGTTCGTACACGTATCGGCGGAGCTGCTGATCGGGGGACTGTGTCCGGTTTTCTCCAACTGGCTGGATCCCACCGATCCCGAGTTGAACGTACAGCGGGAGCGGATGGAAGACGCGTTGGAGGCCATCCTGCGTCGGGCGCGGGAGTCCGGCCAGTTGCGTCCCGACGTCGCCATCGGCGACGTGATCGTCCCGATCGTCCAACTCACTCGACCGATGCCCGGTACGGGACGAGCCACGCTCGACCGGTTCGCCCACCGGCACCTGGAGATCCTGCTCGACGGGCTGCGCGCACCGCAGCGTTCCGTACTGCCGGGGTGCACGGTCACCCTGGCCGACCTACGACAGGCAGCGTGCGGCCCGGCTCAGCGTGGAGTCGGCCCTTCCTCGGAGCGGGGAGTGCGCTGACCGACCGGCGCTGACCCACGGCGCCGACCAAACGAACACCATCACCGCCATATCCGGGTGGCCCGCGTCCACAGGCTGCCGTTTCCATCCATATTTGCGAAAATTGCGGGGACCTCCATGTCCACAGAAGTAGAAGCCAATCCGAGGCGCTGGACAGCGCTGATATTCATCTCGTTGGCTCAGTTGATGGTCGTACTGGATGCGACCGTGGTGAACATCGCCCTGCCGGCGGCCCAGCACGACCTGGGCATCTCCGACGGCAACCGGCAGTGGGTCATCACCGCCTACACGCTTGCCTTCGGTGGCTTGCTGCTGTTCGGCGGCCGGCTCGCCGACATCGCCGGCCGGAAGCGGATCTTCACCATCGGGCTGATCGGTTTCGCCGCCGCCTCCGCCATCGGCGGGATCGCGGCCAACACCGGCATGCTGCTGGGCGCTCGTGCCCTGCAGGGTGTGTTCGGCGCGATGCTCGCCCCGGCCGCGTTGTCGCTGCTGGCGGTCACCTTCACCGAGGCCAAGGAGCGCGCCAAGGCGTTCGGCGTCTTCGGCGCGATCGCCGGTGGTGGTGGCGCTCTCGGCCTGATCCTCGGCGGTGTGCTCACCGAGTACCTGAACTGGCGCTGGGCGTTGTTCGTCAACATCCCGATCGCGCTGATCGCCGCCGCTGGCGCGTACCTGGTGATCCGCGACGTACCGGGAGCACGTAACCGCAACCGGCTCGACATCCCCGGTGTGGTGCTCTCCACCGCCGGTCTGGTCTCGCTGGTCTACGGCTTCACCCGGGCCGAGTCCGACGGCTGGACCGCCGCCTGGACCCTGGGCTCGTTCGTCGCGGCGGCCGTGCTGCTGGCGGCGTTCGTGCTGGTCGAGTCGAAGGTCGCGCACCCGCTGCTGCCGCTGCGTGTGCTCACCGAGCGCAACCGGGCCGGCGTCTACTCCGCGCTGGGCATCGCGGTGATCGGCATGTTCGGCCTGTTCCTCTTCCTCACCTACTACCTGCAGGTGGTCAAGGGATGGTCGCCGGTCGTCACCGGCGTGGCCTTCCTGCCGATGATCGTCGGCATGATCACCGGCTCGACCCAGATCGGCGCCCGGCTGATGAACCGGGTCGCGC
The DNA here is from genome assembly GCF_040676775.1 of Micromonospora sp. NPDC049523. Taxonomy (NCBI): domain Bacteria; kingdom Bacillati; phylum Actinomycetota; class Actinomycetes; order Micromonosporales; family Micromonosporaceae; genus Micromonospora; species Micromonospora sp. NPDC049523. Next base: position 126,376 of record NZ_JBFAPP010000006.1, read on the forward strand.
CCCGGCTGCTGATGGGACCGGGCTTCCTGGTCGCCGCGATCGGCCTGCTGATCCTGACCCAGATGAAGGTGGACAGCTCGTACGGCGGACTGATCCTGCCGGGTCTGGTCCTGCTGGGCCTGGGCATGGGTACGGCGTTCATGCCGGCGATGAGCCTGGCCACCTACGGTGTCGAGCCGCGTGACGCGGGTGTCGCCTCCGCGATGATCAACACATCGCAGCAGGTCGGCGGCTCGATCGGTACCGCGTTGCTGAACACCGTAGCGGCCAGTGCCACCGCGGCCTGGTTGCTCGACCGGGGAGGCAACCCGGCGCTGATCAACGAGGCGGCAGTGCACGGGTACGCCACCGCGATCTGGTGGGCGGTCGGCCTGATGGTCCTCGCCGCGGCGATCGTGCTCACCTTCGTCAACACCGGACGTCAGGACGGCGGGGCCGTGACCAGCGGATCCGGCGCCAGCGACGACGAGAACGCGGGGGATGTCCCCGTACCGGTGATGATGCACTGACCGGCGACCGACGGACGCTGCCGGCGTCCTGAGATGCCCGGACACAACAGGCTGGCGACCCTGCCGAGAGGCAGGGTCGCCAGCCTGTCTCGTAGCCGAGACCGAGTGGCTTTGCACCCACTCCTGCGCTGCTTCGTGTCCATCTCGAGGCCCCTCGGGTGTCCCCGGAATTCGAGCAGGTGTTGGCCTCGTCGGAGGAGGCTTGGCCGGTGCACCACCGGACCTGAATGAAGACACAGGAACACGGCGAACAATCGTCGCGGCACGTCCGCTCCGCTCCTGGAAGAGACCCATGCTCGCTCATCTCGCTCTCGCCCGTTTCCCGGCGATTCCCGTTCTCGTCCTCGGCGGATCGACCGTCGTCGCCGCCGTACCGAAGATCCTCACCCGCCGTCGCGGCACCGACCGCAGGTCAGCGGTGGGGGGCACGCAAGTGGCGCTCGCCGACCTTGCCGCACGGCGGCTGCTCCTCGCGGACCGGGTCGCGGCGGCGAAGTTCGCCACCGGTCAGCCGATCGACGATCCGGTACGGGAGCAGAGAGTTCTCGACGAGGTGGCCGACGTGGCCGAGGCGATCGGACTGGATCCCGCTGTCGGCGTTCGTTTCTTCCGTGACCAGATAGAGGCCAGCAAGGTGGTACAACGCGCACTGCACGCCCATTGGCGGGCATATCCGGAATACGGTCCCCCGGAGCGACCGGATCTGGTGAAAGACGTACGCCCGCAACTGGATCGCATCACCGTGCACATGTTGCGCGAACTGCTCCTGAGCATCAGGGGCACTACCGGCACCGGCACCGGCACCGGCACCGGCACCGGCACCGGCACCGGCACCCGCACCGGCCGGCCCGCCGACGCTGATTCCCCGACGACGGCGGATCGGCAGCTGGACGGGCTGCATCGCGACGCCCTGCTGCTCGCCCTGCGCTCCTTGCCCGCGTACGACCACCGGGATCGCCGGCCGGACGTTCGGAGCGAGTCGCGGGCATGCGGGAAGGGACGGACGACCATTCTCGCCAAGTGGCCCGCTTCTAGAGCGGACCGTCGGGCGAGGTGAGGCGCCGCTGGGCCGGATGCTGCCGGTGGGCAACGCCAGCGGCGACTGGGCACACACCGCGCCGACCAACGAACTGTGGGGTGGCAGCCTCGCGCAGTGGGATCGCTCACCGTCGGCAGCAGATGCTGGACTGACGACATGAAGAGGTCTTCAATTGCGTAGGTAGTCGAGCCGAGGAGCACACGTGACCGTTCCGCTGTACCAGCGCAAGGCGGAGTTCTTCCGGACACTCGGGCACCCGGTGCGTATCCGGGTGCTGGAACTCCTCGGCGACGGCCCGATGGCCGTACGCGACCTGCTGGCCGACGTGGACATCGAGGCGTCCAGCCTCTCGCAGCAACTGTCGGTGCTGCGGCGCGCCGGAATCGTCACCTCCCGGCGTGAGGGTTCGGCGGTCATCTACGCCCTCGCCGGCCCGGACGTCGCGGAGCTGATGCGGGCGGCCCGCCGCTTCCTCACCGAGATGATCACCAACCAGGCGGAACTGCTGGATTCGCTGCGCGAAACGGGAAGCAGCAGCGACGACGACGCCGTCACGGCACGCCGGTGAGCGTCGCCGCGCTTGCCGGATCGAGCTGGCGCAGGGTGCGGGACCTCCTGCCCACCCGGGCCGACGTCACGCTGATGCGTCGGCAGCCCCGCCGCGACCTCGTCGCCGGACTCACCGTCGCGGTGGTCGCGCTGCCGCTGGCCCTCGGATTCGGCGTCTCCTCCGGAGTCGGCGCCGCCGCCGGCCTGGCCACCGCGATCGTCGCCGGCATCCTCGCCGCGCTGTTCGGCGGGTCCAACCTGCAGGTCTCCGGGCCCACCGGCGCGATGACGGTGGTCCTGGTGCCGATCGTGGCACAGCACGGGCCCGGAGGCGTGCTCACCGTCGGGCTGCTCGCTGGTCTCGTCCTGGTGGCGCTGGCCCTGCTCCGAGCCGGCCGGTACGTGCGCCACGTACCGGCGCCAGTGGTGGAGGGCTTCACCGTCGGCATCGCCGCGGTCATCTTCCTCCAGCAGGTGCCGGCCGCACTGGGTGTGTCGACACCGGCGGGGGAGAGCGTCCTCACGGTCGCATGGCACGCGGTACGCGACTTCGCCGGCCAACCCCACTGGCCCGCGCTGATCCTGGCGACCGGGGTCGCGGTGATCATGCTCGTCGGCGCCCACTGGCGCCCGACCTGGCCGTTCTCGCTGCTCGCGGTGGGTGCGGCCACGCTGGTCGCGCAGTCGGCACAGCTCGGGGTCGGCCGCGTCGGCGCCCTGCCGGCCACGCTGCCCACACCCTCGCTGGGCTTCCTCGACCCGGCCGCTGTCCCGTCACTGGTCACCGCGGCACTGGCCGTCGCGGCACTGGCCGCGCTGGAGAGCCTGATGTCGGCGACGGTCGCCGACGGCATGACCGTGAACCAACGCCACGACCCGGACCGGGAACTCTTCGGCCAGGGGGTGGCGAACCTGGTCACGCCGCTGTTCGGCGGCGTACCGGCGACGGCGGCGATGGCGCGTACCGCGGTCAACGTCCGCTCCGGGGCCCAGTCGCGACTCGCCGCCCTGTCCCACGCGATCGTGCTGGCACTGATCCTGCTGGCCGCCGCACCGTTGGTGGCCCACATTCCGCTGGCCGCGCTGGCCGGGGTGCTGCTGGCCACCGCGGTCCGGATGGTCGAGGTGAGCGCGCTGGCCGCACTGGCCCGGTCGACCCGCGCCGACGCCCTCGTCCTGGTGCTGACCGCGACCGCCACCCTCGTGCTGGACCTGATCGCCGCCGTCGGAATCGGGCTCGTCGTCGCCGGTGCCCTGGCACTGCGGCAGATCGCGCGGGCGGCCCGGCTGGAGGAGGTCCCGCTCGACATCGCCGACCACCACGTCGAGGAGCAGGCGCTGCTGCGGGAGCACATCGTCGCCTACCGGATCGACGGACCGCTGTTCTTCGTCGCCGCCCACCGATTCCTGCTCGAACTGACCGAGGTGGCCGACGTACGGGTGATCATCCTGCGGATGTCCCGGGTGTCGACGATCGACGGCACCGGTGCGCTCGTACTCCGGGACGCGATCGAACGGTTGGAACACCGGGGGATCGCCGTGTTCGTCTCCGGCCTGGCCGCCGAACACGACCGGGCACTCACCGCGGTCGGCGTACTCGACCGGCTCCGCGCCGAGGGCAGGGTCTTTCCGGGTACGCCGGAGGCGATCGCCGCCGCGCGCGTGTACCTGCACCACAGCGGCGTGCTGCTGCCAGCCGGGCAGGCCGCGCCGGGAGCGGGCTGACCGACCGCAGGGTCAGCGCCCGGTCTCGTGGGCCGCCCGCGCTTCCAACAACTCGGGCAGGTGTTGCCTGCTCCAGGCGCGGGCGGCGTCGATCAGCGTCAGCAGGCTCCGCCCGAGCACGGTCAGCTCGTACTCCACCCGGGGCGGATTCTCGTCGTACGCGGTGCGGGTCACCAGGCCGTCGCGCTCCATCGCCCGCAGGGTCTGGGTGAGCACCTTCGGGGTGATCGCGCGCAGGGGGACCCGGATCTCGCTGAACCGCCGCCGACCGTGCTCCAGGCAGAGCACCACCATCCCGGTCCACTTGTCACCGATCTGGAAGGGCAGCGCACCGCTCGGACACATCGGGTCGAACATGTCCGCGTCCAACGGCTGGGCCATGGCCCGGACCCTATCCCAGTACCTTTGAGGTAACCAGTATCTCGCGGATAGCGTCTCCGGGCATGGAAGCGACAACCGGAAGCGGGACGCGATCATGAGCGACATTGCCATTTTCGGAGCCGGTGGCCGAGCCGGTCGGGCGGTGACCGGCGAAGCGCGCGGGCGTGGGCACCGGGTGACCGCGGTGGTACGGGATCCGGCCCGGTACCGGCACCTGTCGACCGACGGAGTCCACGTGCTGCGCGGCGACGTCACCGACGTACCCGGGGTCTCCCGGATCCTGCGCGACCACCACGCCGTGGTCCACGCGGTGTCCCCGGCGTCCGGCCCGGAGGCGCTGGCCGACCTCCACCACTTCGACGGCCAGTTCTTCGTCCGGGCGGTCGACGCACTGCGGCAGGCAATGGCCGAGGCCGGCGTGCCCCGACTCGTTGTCATCGGGCTCTTCGCGAACCTCGACGGCGCCGACGGGCGGCCGGTGATGGACGATCCGGCACTGTTCCCCGCCGCCCTCCGGCCGTTCGCCCAGGCCCACACCGCCGGTCTGGATCGGCTGCGTACGACCGGAGGAACGCTCGACTGGGTGATGCTCACCCCGCCCGCGATGCTCGACCCGGACGGCCCACGCACCGGCGGCTACCGCGTCGGTGGTGATGCCATACCGCCGTCGGAGGCCGCGCGGCTCTCCTACGCCGACCTCGCGGTGGCGGTGCTCGACGAGATCGAAACCCCCCGCCACCATCGCACCCGCATCTCCGTCTACAACGACGCCTAGCTGACCGCTCTGGCGAGCGCGTCGGCCACGGCGGCGCGGGTGGGATCCGGGTTGGCCCAGGACCAGTTCGGATGGGCGCGGTTGGTCAGCAGGGCGAGGACGAGTTTGCGGGCGGGGTCGACCACGATAGAGGGACCGGCGAAGCCGGTGTGACCGAAGGTACGGGCGCTGGAAAGTCGGCCCATGAACCACGGTTGGTCGAGTACGACACCGAGGCCGTGCGCGGCGGTGCGGTTGGGGCGCTCGGGGTCGATCGCGGGTTTGCCCGCGTTGGCGTTCTCCAGCATCTTCCGGACGGTGGCTTCGGCGAGGACGCGTTTGCCCTGGTAGGTGCCGCCGTTGAGCAGTAGCTGTCCGATCGCGGCGAGGTCGGCGGCGCTGGCGAAGATGCCGGCGTGACCGGCGACGCCGCCGAGGTGGTTGGCGACGTCGTCATGGACGATGCCGCGCAGCAGGCCCCGGGAGGAGCGGGCGTCGGTGGCAACGAGCCGGGTCTTCTTCGCGTCCGCCGACAGCCAGCCGTTGGGGGTGAAACCGGTGTCGCGCAGCCCGAGCGGGCCGGTGAGGTTGGACTTGAGCGCCTGGTCGAGGCGCTGCCCGGTGACCTTCTCCACGATCTTCCCGGCGACCATCAGGCCGACGCTGGAGTAGCGGAAGGTGTCGCCGGGGGTGGCGCCGGAGGCCAGCGGAGTGGTCATGACCGCGTTCCACCGGGCCGTGTTGTCGGGCAGGCCGGTCACCTTGGCGCCGACCGGCAGGCCGCCGGTGTGGGTGAGCAGCATGGCGACGGTGACCGCGTTCTTGCCGGTGCCGGTGAACTCGGGCAGGTATTCGACGACCGGGGCACCGAGGTCGACCTTGCCCTTGTCGACCTGTTGCAGGAGCAGGATCGCGGTGTAGACCTTGGTGACCGAGGCCAGGTCGAAGATCGAGTCGGGGCGCATGGGCACCCGCTGTGCGGCCGGCAGCAGTTTCGGGCCGGCGCCGTACCGCAGTGCCTCGCCGACCGCGGTGTGCACGGTGGTCTTGCCGTTGACGAGCACCATCGCCACCGCGCCGGGGAAGCCGGAGTGCTGCACGGTCTGCGGGGTCGCCGGCAGGTAACGCTGGAGGACCTTGGTCACCTCGGCCGCGTACGGGGACTGGTTCGCCGTACCGGCGGTGGCGCCCGGGGTGACGCTGGCGCCCGCTGGACCGCTCGGCGCAGGGCCCAGTTTCGCGGTGTTGCCCGCCGCGTCGGTAGCGCCGACGGCACCGGCAGGATCGGTTGATCCGGTCCAGGACGGACCATTGTCGGACCCGTCGGGTTTGCCACAGCCGACGATCGTGCTGGCGGCGGCGAGACCGGCTCCGAGCAGCGTACGACGAGCGAGCGTACGACGGGCGACATGCATGGACGTGATAGTGGCACCACCGATCCGCTTCCCGCTATCGGGGTCGCCCCGCCTTTCGGGCGATTGCCACTCTTGCCGAGAAAGAGTCGCTATCAGCGGCGGGATTCGCACTCTTTTTCGGCAAGAGTGTGAATCCGGCGGGAACGAAAGTGGTCAGGCGAGGAGGCGGGTGGCGTCTTCGGGTCGGCCTTCGGTGTGCGCGGCGAGCGCCTGTGCGAACAGTTCGGCGGGCAGGATCCGTACGCCGAGTTCCTCGGCCTTGGTCGCCTTGGACCCGGCGCCCTCACCGACCACCACCAGGTCGGTACGTTTGGAGACCGACCCCGACGACTTGCCGCCGAGCCGCTCGACCGCCTCGTTGCCCTCGTTGCGGGACAGACCGGGCACCGAGCCGGTGACGACCACCGTCATCGGGGAGCCATCGGTCCGTTGCAGCGGCAGGACCGGTGCCGCCGACTGCGGGTCGGACCCGTCGGTGGTGGGCTGCGCTGGTGCGACCCGGCGGGGACTGCCGGGCTCGGTCATGTTGACGCCCCGCGCGGCGAGCTTGTCGATGACCGGGGCGAGGTCGGCCAGCTCGGCGGCGATGGTGACCGCCCGCTCCGGGCCGACACCCTCGACCTCCTGGAGCTGCTCGACATCGGCTCCGCGCAACGCGTCCATCTCGCCGAAGTGGCGGGCCAGGCGCCGCGACATCGACCGGCCGGTCATCCGGACGCCGAGGCCGGTCAGCACCCGCGACAGTGGTTGGGCCTTGGACCGTTCGAGGTTCGCCACGAGTTTCGTCGCCGAGGTCTCGCCCATCCGATCCAGCTTCGCCAGGGTCGGGACGTCGAGGTCGTAGAGGTCGGCCGGGTCGGTCACCAGACCGGCCGCGACCACCGCGTTGATGATTTTGTCGCCCACGCCCTCGATGTCCATCGAGTCGCGGGCGGCGAAGTAGGCCAGGGACTCGGCCGCCCCGCACGCCCGGCCCAGGGTGCACCGCCACCGTTTCTGGGACCGGTCGATCTCGCCGCCGCAGCGCGGGCAGTGCGTCGGTGGCTCGAACGGCACCGAATCCGCCGGCCGCTCGTCGAGCTTTGCCCCGGTCACCTCCGGGATCACCTCGCCGGCCCGGCGTACGAACACGGTGTCGCCCGCGCGCACGTTGCGCCGGACCAGGTCCTCGAAGTTGTGCAACGTCGCCGAGGTGACGACCACCCCGCCGACCTGGACCGGCGCCAGCACCGCGACCGGGGTGATCAGACCGGTACGGCCGACCTGCACCTCGATCCGCAGCAGGGTGGTGGTGCGGGTGTCGGCCGGGAACTTGTAGGCGATCCCCCAGCGGGGTGCCCGGCTGGAGAAGCCGGCCAGGTCACGATCGGCCGCCGCGTCCGCCTTGATCACCGCACCGTCGACCGCGAAACCGAGCTGCCCGCGCCGCTCGTTGAGCGTCTCGACCGCGGCCAACGCATCGTCGATCGTGGCGCAGACCGGCATCCCGGCCGGCGAACCCGCGGTGGTGGCGACGCCGAGGCCGCCCACGTACGCCATCTCGGTGGAGTGGCGCCCGTCTCCCTCCGCCACCTCGCCCACCAGCCCGTACGCGTAGAAGGACAACGGCACCTCGTACGCCCGGTCCTGTGCGCGCAGGCTGCCGGCCGCGGCGCTGCGCGGATTGGCGAACACCGGCTCACCGTGCCCGGTGCGCAGCTCGTTGGCGCGTTCGAAGTCGGCATCGGTCATGAAGACCTCGCCGCGGATCTCCAGGGTGACCGGCTCGGCCAGCCGCTGCGGCAGGCCGACCACCAGGCGTGCCTGGCTGGTGACGTCCTCACCGGCCCGCCCGTCACCGCGGGTCACCAGCAGGTTGAGCTGACCGTGCAGGTAGCGGGCGGAAACCGCGAGGCCGTCGATCTTGGGCTCGACCGTGAAACCGTCGGCCGGGCGACCGAGCAGTTTCTCCAGCCTGGCGCTCCAGGTGCGCAACTCGTCGGCGCCGAACACGTTGTCCAGGCTCAGCATCGGCACGGTGTGTTCGACGTCGCCGTTGATGCCGACCCCGGCGGCGACCAACCCGGTGGGTGTGTCGTCGAGCCGCCATTGCGGCTGGGCCACCTCGGTGGCGCTCACCCGGGCCATCAGCGCGTCGTAGCTGGCGTCGTCCATCGCCAGGTCGGTGCCGTTGTAGTAGGTCGCCGCGGCGGCCCGGATCGCCTCGATCGCCGCGTGGTAGTCGGTCACCGTCTCGAAGGGCACCGCGTGTCCGGCGTCGACGACCGGATCGACAGCGTCGATCAACTCGGTGGTGTCGGTCAGCGCGGTGGTGTCGGTCAGCTCGGTGGTGTCGGTCAGCTCGGTGGTGTCGGTCGGCTCGGCCAGCTGGTCGGCACCGGAACTCTCCATCGACGTTGACCTCTTCCCCGTGTCGGTCGGTGCCGCGGCTCGGCACCGACTCGCCCACCCACGGACAACACCCGACCTGGGCGTCCCGGTGGATACCGCGCCAGCCTAAAGCCCGGGTACGACAGGTACGAGCACCCGTCGGCGGACCAGCTCGATCAGGTATCCCGCCCCGGAACCGGCGCCGCCGCCCTGTCCCCGGGATACGGCGCCCGGCCCGGGGACGCTCGGCTCGGTCCGACGGGTGAACCGACGCTCCCCGCGTACGTAGTAGGGGGAACCGTCCCCGGTCGGGCGCCGACAGCGAGTGCAGCCGGGGCGGGGCGGGGCGGCTCGGTGAGGAGAGGACCAGGATGGGCGGTGGCGCCGGACTGTGGGCATCGTTTCGTACAGCCGCTGTGCTCGTCGGTGTTGTGCTGGTGGCGCAGCTCGCGATCCCGGGTCCAGCCGCAGACCCGAGGGCGTACGCGGCGGTTGTCGCGGCCGAGCCGACTCCGGCGGGTGAGCCGAGCGGGCGGTATTACGTGGTCGGGCCCGGAGTGAACGGGCAGAAGGAGTACCTGTACGGGATCGCGGTGCAAACCCTCGGCGACGGCAACCGGTTCCGGGAGATCGTCGAGCTGAACCGGGACCGGCCACAGCCGGACGGGGGACGGTTGACCGATCCGCTCGACCTGCGGCCTGGGTGGATCCTGCTGTTGCCACCGGACGCCCAGGGGGCCGGCGTGCAACTGGGCAGCCCTCCTGACGTACCGGCCCAGGTCCCGGGCGGTACGTCGGCACCGGTGGAGGTACCGGCCCCGGAGGCGGTCGGCGACCGGTCCCGTACGGATGTCGGGGGCTACCTGCTCCGGCTCGGTGCGTTCGGGCTGATGGTGCTGCTTCTCGCGGTCGCGCTCGCCGTGATCCGGCAGCGGCGCCGTTCCCCGGCCACCGCGCCAAGCACCGCGGTCACGCCGCCGGCACCCGAACCGGAACCGGGACCGGCACTGGGACCGGGACCGGCACTGGGACCGGGACCGGCACTGGAACCGGAACCGGCACTGGAACCGGAACCGGGACCGGGACCGGAAGCCGCAGCGGCACCGAAAGCGGGGAAGGACGCTGCGGCGGGAGCGGAAAACGAAGACGACGCCGGAGTGAGAGCGGAAGCGGAAGCCGTGACGGGAGCGGAAGCGGAGAAGGAGAAGGAAGCGGAAGGGGAGGCGGCAGGTTCGGTCGTGGTGGGTGGCCCGGTGGAGCTGCGGGCCGAGTTGGGGCAGGGGCCGGACCGCATCGAGGTCCGGTTGACCGGTTCCGGCCGGGTGGGCGGCGTCGGGGCGTACGCCTGGCTGCCTGACGGTGAGCGGTTGCCCGGCGCTTCCATGCCCGTGGTGCTGGGGCGGCAGGGACAGCGTTGGCTCTGGGTGGACCTGACCCGGACACCGGACCTGCTGACCATCACCGGGTCCGCGCAGGCATGCAAGCGGCAGGCGCTCGGAATCGTGGGGCAGTTGCGGGCCGCGGGGATCGGCGTCACCGTGGTCGGCCGGGTGCTCGGCGACGACGTACCGGCCGGCTGTCGACAGGTCGAGGCCTTTCCCACGATCCCGCAGGACGACGACGGGCCGGGCGTCGTGGTCAGCGGCGGGTTGCGCGGCGCGGACCTGCTGGCCGCCCGGGGGATGCTGGCTGCCAGCGGCGGGCGGATCGTGCCGGTGCTGGTCGGGAAGGTGCTTCGCTCCCGGTGGTCCATGTTGGCCATCGAGAGCCCGGCGGCGTCGACGCCCGTCGGTCCCGAGGTGACACCGGCGTCGACCGGCGCGGCGTCGACCGGCACGGTGTCGACCGGCACGGTGTCGACCGGCACGGTGTCGACCGGCACGGTGTCGACCAGCACGGTGTCGGCCTCCGGGACGGCGGTGGTGACGCCGGTGCCCGGCGAACGGGATTGAACCGGAGCGCCCGCGCTGCCGTAGTGCGGGCGGGCGCCGGACGGCGCACGGTGCGGCGGACGATCGGGCCCGAGGCGAAGGAGAGTGCCGGTGGCGGTGCAGCGGCGGTCTTCGGTGCGGCGATGGTGGTCCCTCGTCCTCGGGGTCGCGGTGGTGCTGGCACTGCCGGCACAGGCGCTGGCGGCGCCCGCCGCTCCGGGGGAGGGCTACCTCAAGTACTACGTGGTGACGTCGTCGTACCAGGGTGCGGCGGAGACGCTGGAGCGGATCGCGTTCCGGTTCCTCGGCACCACCGAACGGGCCGACGACATCTTCGACCTCAATGCGGGGCGGCGGCAGGCCGACGGCGGCATGCTCACCGAGCCAGGCCCACTGACCGCAGGATGGTTGATCGTCCTGCCCTGGGACGCGTCCGGGGACGGCGTCCGCTACGGCCTGCTCTCGGCATCCCAGCTCGGAGCCGGGCCCGGTGCCGGGCCGGGAACGGGATCGCCACCGGATGCGTCGGCCGGTTCGTCGGTGACATTGCCACCGGTCGGCGGCACACCGGTCGGCGGCACCACGACCGAGGCCGGGCAATGCCCGGTGACCACCGCACCGATCAGCGCCGCCCGTACCGAACTGCGGCTGGATCCCGGCCCGGCGTGGGCCCGTACCGAGGGCGACGGTGTGATGGTCGCCGTGCTGGACTCCGGCGTGGACGGTGTACGCGCCGGGTTGACCGGCCGGGTGGCGGTAGGTGTCGACATCACCGCCGGCAGCGCCCGGGGTGACGTGGACTGTCTCGGCTCGGGCACTGCGATGGCCGGCATCATCGCCGGACGCGGCGCCGCCGGGGCGGGCGGGAACGGCATGGCCCCGGCGGCCACCGTGCTGCCGGTCCGGGTGGTCACCACGACACGACAGGCGCGCTCGACCGACGTCGAGACCGGGATCCAGGTGGCGGTGTCGGCCGGAGCGGGTGTGATCGCCCTCGGCGGCCATGTCGCCCTCGACGACCCGGTGGTGGCGGCGGCTGTCGACTCCGCCCTGGGGCACGGCGTCGTGGTGGTGGCCGGGGCGGCGGTCGGCGACGGGGCCACCGCCGAGTCGCCGAGCGGACCGGAAACCGCGCTGCTGCGGGTCGGCGGGACGGGCGCCGACGGACAACCGGCCACCGGCTACCGGCCGGGTACGGTGCAGGTCCTCGCCCCGGGCGTCGACCCGGCCGGCGGGACGGGCGCCGGCAGCGGCACCCCGTACGCGGTCGCGTTGGTGGCCGGCACCGCGGCGCTGGTCCGGTCCGCCTTCCCGAACCTGAGCGCCGCGCAGGTGGCCCACCGGATCAGGACCACCGCCCAGCGGGGCGGGGCGACCGAGCCCGATCCCGGCACCGGCTGGGGAATGGTCGATCCGGGTGCCGCCGTCACCGCCGTACTGGCGGAGGAGGGGCGGCCCGCCGCGGCGGCGCCCGACGATCGGGGTCCGGGGCCGATCCGGGCGAGCGTGGTGGTGGTCCTGGTGCTGCTGCTGGCCGGTGCCGCCGGGATGCTGACCTGGCGAGCACGGCGCACCGCCGTGACCACCGGACGCACCACCGGCACCGGCGACCCGGTCGACGTCCCGTCCGGCTCCGGCGCCGCCGGATCCCAGCCGTAGGGCGAACAGACCCGAAGGAGCTGTCATGGCGGTGCGTGTCCGGGAGCGGACGGTGGGCCGGCTGTTCGGGTCGGTGACCTGCACGGTCCTGCTGGTGCTCGGCCTGCCGGCAGGGGCCGGGTACGCCGCCGACGGTGAGCCGCCGACCCTGCCGACGGTGACCGACGACTGCATCGGACCGTCGCCGGTCCCGTTCGCCGGGGTGCCGTGGCCGGTGGCCCGGCTGGCGCCGCAGGCGGTATGGCCGTTGAGCCGGGGCGGGGGCGTGACGGTGGCGGTGGTCGACACAGGGGTCAGCGCCGCGGCGATGGGTCTGACCGGCGTGGTGCTGCCCGGCCGGGACGTGGTGGCCGGAGGTGGGGCCGACCGGGACTGCCGGGGACGGGGCACCGCACTCGCCGGGATCGTGGCCGCGCGCCCGGTCACCGGAACCGGTGTGGTCGGGCTGGCGCCGGCCGCGTCCGTGCTGCCGGTGCGGATCGTCGACGGTCAGGGCCGGTTGCAGCCGAAGTACCTGGCCGACGGCATCCGGGCCGCGGTGAGCCTGGGTGCCGACGTGATCCTGGTGGGCACCGGGGTCGAGGTCGCCGACGCCAACCTGCGGGCCGCGGTCGACGAGGCGGTGGCCCGCGACATCGTCCTGGTCGCGGCGGTCAGCGACCAGCGGGGAGCGGGCCAGGCCGGCGCACCCGTGGTCTGGTACCCGGCCGGCTTCCCGCAGGTCGTCGCCGTCGGCGGGATCGACACCGACGGCAAGCCGACCGAGCCGGTCGTCGAGGAGTCCGGAGTGGACCTGGTGGCGCCGGCCGTGGCGGCGGTCAGCGTCGGGCCGACCGGCGCCGGGCACTACCGGGTCGGTGGCGCCGCCGTGGCGGCCGCGTACGTGGCGGGGGCGGCGGCACTGGTCCGGTCGTACCGGCCCGCGCTCAGCGCCGCCGAGATCCGTGCCCGGCTGGAGTTGACCGCCGAGCACCCGCCCGGCGCGGCGCGTACCCCGGCGGTCGGGGCCGGCGTGCTCGACCCGTACGCGGCGGTTTCCGTGGTCGACCCCGGCCAGGCCGCGCGCCCGGTCGAGGCCCGGCCGGCACCGGCGGTGCTGCCGGCCGTGCCCCCGGCGGACCCGGCGGTCGGCCGCGCCGGTCTGGTCGGCGCGGCCGTCGGTGTCGGTACGGTGCTCGCCCTGGCCGCCGCGGTCACGATCCGGGCCGGGCGTCGGCGTCGCTGGCGGGTACGCTGACCGCCTGCCCGGCCGGCGGCTCCACCCAGGCGGTCTGGATCAGCCGGCTGCCCCGACGGGTGCACAGAAGTGCCCGCCCCGGCGGCAGGATGCGCGGCTTCGTGTTGCCGAGCAGCGGCCCCTCGGAGGCCGGGCAGGACAGCGCCACGTCCGGGCTGTTCGTCTCCTGCAACCGCCGGATCAGCGGGTCCATCGACATCCGCATCACCCCGGCCGCACCTCGGGTCAGCACCAGGTGGAAACCGATGTCGGTGCCCTGCGGCAGGAACGGTATCAGCGGTTGCAGCGGGCTGTCGTGCCCGCTGAGCAGGTCGTAGTCGTCGACCAGCACGAACAGGCGCGGACCCGCCCACCAGTCGCGGCGGCGCAGCCGCTCGGGGGTGATGTCCGCCCCCGGCACCCGGCTGCGCAGCCCCTCGACGGCCTGCGCGACCGCCTCCTTGGTCGAGTCCGGGGATACGGAGTAGCCCAGTCGGTACTCCTCCGGGATCGACTCGAATAGCTGACGGCGGAAGTCGACCACCATGATCCGCGCCTCCTTCGGCGTGAACCGGCGGGTCACCGCCTCCGCGAGGTGACGCAGCAGGGCGGTCTTGCCGCTCTCGGTGTCACCGAGCGCGGTCAGGTGCGGCACCTCCTCGAAGTTGTGCCAGACCGGCCGCATCCGCTCCTCGTCCAACCCCAACGCCACCCGCAGGTCGCCGTCGGGTGCCGGCAGGTCGCCCGCGGGCAGCACCGCCGGCAGCGTACGCACGGCCGGGGCGCCCGGGCCGTCCCAGAAGTCACCCACCATGGCGGCCAGCCCCCGGGCACCCTCGGCGACCGTGTTCGGGTCGGCCAGCCCGTCGATGCGGGGCAGCCCACCGAGGAAGTGCGTCTTCTGCGCGGTCAGACCCCGACCGGGAGTGTGCGGCACCGTCGCCGCCAGCCGCAGGTCGATCGCGGAGTCGACCGGGTCACCGAGGCGCAGTTCCAGCCGGGTGCCGATCTGGTCGCGCATCCCGTGGTGCACCTCCGACCAGCGGGCCGTGGTCAGCAGCAGGTGTACGCCGAAGTTCAGGCCCCGGGCGACGACCTGACGGATCGCGGCCTCACCCGCCTCGAACTCCTGCCGCAGCGTGAACCAGCCGTCCACCACCAGGAACACGTCGCCGTACGGGTCGTCGGTGATCGTGCCGTCGGCGCGCCGCTGCCGGTAGGTCGCCATGCTGTCCACCCCGAGGGTGCTGAACCGCCGTTCCCGGTCGGCGATCAGCGCGGCGATCTCGGCCAGGGTCCGGCTCACCCGGTCGGTGTCGAGCCGGCTGGCGACACTGCCGACGTGCGGCAGGTCCGCGATGGACGCCAGCGCCCCACCACCGAAGTCCAGGCAGTAGAACTGCACCTCGCGCGGGCTGTGGGTCAACGCCAGGCCGCCGATGACCGTACGCAGCAGGGTGCTCTTGCCGCTCTGCGAACCACCGGCCACGCCCAGGTGCCCGCCGACCCCGGACAGGTCGACCGTCATCAGCTCCCGTACCTGCTCGAACGGCTTGTCGACAAAACCGACCGGCACCACGAGGCGGCCGTTGCCGGGCCAGTCCGGGGCCCGCAGACCGTACTCCGGGTCCGGGGCGAGCGCGGGCAGCAACTGGTCCAGGGTGGGTGCCGCGCCCAACGGCGGAAGCCACACCTGGTGGGCCGGCGGCCCCTGGTCGGCGAGCTGGTCCACCACGACCGCCAGCACGCTCGCCGTGTTCGCCTCCGCCTCGACCCCCTCCGGCACGTCCGGCGTCACCGCGCTCTCCTCCGGCACCCGATACGGCACGTGGTCCAGCAGGTATGGCACCACCTGCTGCTGCACCACCTCCTGGCGTACCCGCGCGGTCTTGGGCCGGTACGCCCCGGAGACGTACGCGGCCTTGAAGCGGATCAGCGTCGACACGTGCGTACGCAGGTAGCCGTTGCCGGGCTGGGCGGGCAGTTCGTGCGCGTCCGGCACCCCGATCACCGAGCGGGACTCCATCGCGGAGAACGTACGCAGCCCGATCCGGTACGACAGGTGCGATTCGAGCTGGGCGATCCGCCCGTCGTCCAGGCGCTGGCTGGCCAGCAGCAGGTGCACCGCGAGCGACCGGCCCAACCGACCGATCATGACGAACAGGTCGATGAACTCGCGGTGCGCGGCGAGCAGTTCGCTGAACTCGTCGACCACGACGAAGAGGGTGGGCAGCGGGTCGAGCCCCGCACCCTGGGCGCGCGCCCGTTCGTAGTCCAGGGCGGAGCTGAAGCCGCCCGCCTGCCGGAGCAGCTCCTGGCGCCGTACCAGCTCACCGTGCAGCGCGTCGCGCATCCGGCTGACCAGGGCGGCCTCGTCGGCCAGGTTCGTGATCACGGCGGAGGTGTGCGGCAGCCGGTCCAGCCCGAGGAAGGTCGCCCCGCCCTTGAAGTCGACCAGGATCAGGTTGAGCGTCTCCGAGGAGTGCGTCGCGGCCAGGGCCAGCACCAGCGTACGGAGCAACTCGCTCTTGCCGGACCCGGTGGCGCCGATCAGCATGCCGTGCGGGCCCATCCCGCCGAGCGCCGACTCCTTGATGTCCAGCTCCACCGGGACCCCGTCGGAGTCGATGCCGATCGGCACCCGGAGCCGGTCGGCCGGTGCCCGGGTCGCCCACATCCGGGACACGTCGAGCCGGCTCAGGTCACCGATGTCGAGCAGGGTCGCCAGGTCGAAGTCGGAGGTGAGCGCCTCGGCCGCAGGTTCGGTGGCGATGCTGAGCCGGTACGGCGAAAGGATCCGGGCCACCGCACGCGCCTTGGCCACGCTCAGCCCGTCGGCCTTCGCCAGCGGCGAGCGCGTCTCCCGCCCCACCGCGTCGTGCCGGACCATCTCCACCTGCCCGTCGGCCACGTCCAGCCAGAGCAGCTCGCGCGGGGTGGCCGGCGGTGCGGTGCCGAGTTCGATCAGCAGCGCGTTGCGGTAACCGCCGGAGGCCATCCGGGCACCGGTCGGGATCCGCCCGCCGTCGCAGATCACCAGCACGTACGGTTCGTCGCGGTTCGGCGTGGCGCCCTGCTCGTACCGGGGGCGGGCGGAGAAGGCGTCGCCGAGCAGTCGTTCGACCTCTTCGATGTTCTCCGCGACCAACCGGGCCGAACCGGCGGCGTCCTGGTCGACCGGGTGCTGCGCGTGCGGCAGCCACTTGGCCCACTCCCAGGCGGCGAAGCCCTCGCCGCCGAGGCAGAGGGCGATCATCACCTCCTCCGGGGCGTGGAAGGTGGCGAGCTGGGTGACCAGGGCGCGGAGCACCGAGCGGCGCTCGTCGTCGGCGCCGGTGATCCGGATCTGGGCGAAGCCGCGCAGGAACAGGGCGACCGGCTGGTCCTCGATGGTGCTGTACGCCTTGATGAAGCGACGCAGCGACTTCGCCGACAACGGTTCCAGGTCCTCGATCGGCTTGGTCTGCATCGGGGCGATCCGGGTCGCCAGGCGCTGCCGGCCGGTGCCCACCCGCAGTTCGAGGAAGTCCGGGTGGGTGCCGCGCCGCTCCCAGCGTCGGGTGGTCATCGCCACCGACCAGAGCGTGCCCGGCTCCGGGTGCCGCCAGGCGCTCGCGTCCCGCTGCTGTCCCACGTAGCGCCGCACCCGGCGCCGGTTCTGGGCCAGGTAGCGCAGGTAGTCACGCCGGTCGCCGCCAAGTCGCCGCTTGCGGTCGCCGCCGCTCATCGCCATCTGGCCGATCATCATGCCGCCCATGGCGACGACCAGCAGCCCGGCCATCATCCAGGTCATCGGCCCGCCCCGGGACGGGCCGACGAACATCAGCATCATCACCCCGGACATCAGCATCATCGGCAGGAACGTCATCGCCCCGCGCAGCCCGCCCGCCTGGATCTCGGGCAGCTCGGGCGGCTCCTGGAGGCTGATCTCGCCGGAGGGCATCTCCGGCCCGTTGCGTCGGGCCGGACGCCGGAACACGACCGTGGTCACCGCTGGATCACCTGTCCGTGGGTCGGGCCCCGCGCGTGGGGCCGGCGCGCCCTACAACGTCCCGATACCGGTGTCGGGTCAACCGGTCGAGGAAAAACCTCGGCCGCCGGGGCAACCGGTCGGGAAAAAACCTCGATCGGTGGTGAACCGACGCGCGGGCGGTCCGTAGTGAGGGCGTGACCATCGTCGCCAGTGGAGAGATGTGTCGGTTGGTCGTGTGTGGACCGGACCGGCAGGTCGAGGTTGCCGTACCGGCCCAGGTGCTGGTCGCCGACCTGCTGCCGGCGCTGCTGCACCATCTCGGCGAGAACCTGGCGGACACCGGCCTGCTGCACGGCGGCTGGGTGCTGCAGCGGCTCGGGTCGCCGCCGTTCGACGAGGACGGCACCGTCGCCTCGCTCGGCCTGCGTGACGGCGAGGTGGTCCACCTCCGGCCCCGGTCGGAGCAGATCCCGCCGGTCGACTTCGACGACCTGATCGACGGGGTCGCCACCGGGGTGCAGTCGCGCGCCGGCCGGTGGCGTCCGGAGATGATCCGCTGGGCCGCGCTCGGCCTGCTCGCCATCCTGTTCGGGACCGGTCTGGCGGTGCTGGCGCTGACCGGCCCGCCGGCACCCCGGGCACTGACCGCGGGCGGTCTCGCGCTGGCCTGCCTGGTGACCGCGTTCGCGGTCACCAGGGCCGGCGGGGACCGGGTGTTCGGCCTGGTCTGTGCGTTCGCCGCGATCGGGTACGCCGGGCTCGCCGGCTGCCTGGTGCCGGACCTCGACAGCGCCGGCATCGGCGTACGGCTGGCCGGGCCGGAGCTGTTCGCCGGCTCGGTGGCGGCGCTCGCGGCGGCCAGCATCGGACTGGCCCTGGTCGGTTGGGCCGGTCCACTCTTCGCCGGGGTGCTGAGCGCCGGACTGTTCGCCGCCGGTGGTGCCGCGCTGGCCGCGTTCGTACCGCTGGCCACCGACCGGGCCGCGGCGGTGGTCGCGGTCGCCGCGACCGTGGCCGGCACCGCCGCCCCGATGCTCGCGTTCCGCCTCGCCGGTCTGCGGCTGGCACCGCTGCCGACCGAGCCCGAGCACCTGCAGGAGGAGATCGACCCGGAGCCGAGCGAACCCCTGCTTGCCCGCACCGCCGCCGCCGACCGCTACATGACCGGGCTGTACGCCGGGCTGGCCTTCGTCGTCGGGATCGCCCTGGTGCTGGTGGGTGCGGCGGGCGGCTGGGCGTCGATCACCCTGGTGCTGCTCGTCACGCTGGTCCGGGTGCTGGCCTCCCGGCCGATGAACAGTGGCTGGCACCGGCTGGCGATGGCCGCCCCGGCGGTCGCCGGACTGGCCGCGGTGACCCTGGAGGCGGCGGTCACCGCGCAGCCGTGGCCCCGGCTGCTGGTGCCGGTCGCGCTGGTGCCGCTCGGCACCGTACTGCTGATGGTGGTGGCCCGGATCATGCCGGGGCGCCGGATGATGCCGTACTGGGGTCGGATCGGCGACCTGAGCCAGACCGTGGCCACGGTGGCGATGTTCCCCGTCCTGCTGGCGGTGCTCGACGTGTACCGCTACGCCCGGTCGATGGGGGGCTGAGCCGGATGCAGTCGCGTCGGGACCAGGTGCAGGCCCAGTCGTACGTGTTGGGGCGGTTGACCTCGGCGTTGGTGGCGGCGGAGCCGGAGGCGGCGGAGAACCCGCACCGCCGGCTCCTCGTCGGCACCGTCGCCGGTACGTTGATCGCCGCGCTGGTCGTCGCCGGTTTCGCCGTCTACGGCTTCCTGCGACCCGGCGGCGCGACCAGTTGGCGCAAGCCGGGCACGGTGGTGGTCGAGAAGGAGACCGGCAGCCGTTACGTCCTCGTCGACGGCCGGCTGCGCCCGGTGCTCAACTACAGCTCAGCCCTGCTGCTGTTCGGCAAGAAGCCGGCGATGACCACGGTTTCCGCGGCGTCGCTGCGGTCGGTCCCGCGGGGACAGTCGGTCGGCATCGTCGGTGCGCCCGACGCACTGCCCGCACCGACCGCGCTAGCCGGCACGAACTGGACCGTCTGCGCGGTGGCCGGACGCGATGCCGCCGGCACCCTGGCCACGGCCACCACCCTGACCGTCGACCGGAACCCGGCCGGCCCGGCGCTCGGCCCGGACCAGGGCGTGGTCGCCCAGGCGCCCGGCGGGGAAACCTTCCTGGTCTGGCGGGGCCGCCGGTACGCGCTGACCCAGACCTGGCTCAGCCGGGTCTTCGGCTACGACGGGTCACCCGCGCCGGTCGAGCCGGGCTGGCTGGACCAGTTGCCGGCCGGCTCCGACATCGGACCGCTGGCGGTGCCTGGCCGGGGCGAGCCGGGACCGGTCGTCGACGGTACGCAGACGCAGGTCGGTCAGCTCTTCGTGGCCCGGATCGCCGGCACCGCCGAGCGGCACTACCTGCTTCAGCGGGACGGGTTGAGCCAGCTCACCCCGACCGGGGTCGCGGTGGTGTCGAGTGACCCGGAGACCGCACGGGCGTACGGGCCGCGTCCGGTCGTACCGACCGAGCTGACCGCCGCGGCGCTGGCCGGACTGCCTGCGTCGAAGGCGCCGGTGCTCCCCGGTGACCTGCCGGAATCGCCGCCCGCGGTGGCACCCGCCGGACCGGGCCGGGTGTGGTGCGTACGCCACGGCGACGTGGGCGCGGTCCGGCTGACCGCCGAGTCACCGCTGCCGCCCGGCGCGGTGGTGAGCGGCGACGGGGTGGGGGTGACCCGTACCGCCCGGACCGCCACGGCGGTGGCGGTCACGGCCGGCGTCGGCGGCCTGGTCCGGCTGGGCCGGCCCGGTCAGGCGCCCGGCACGAGCTACTTCGTGGTCACCGACGCGGGGATCAAGTATCCGCTCGCCGACCCGGCGGTGGCGGAAGCCCTGGGTTACCCCACGTCGCTCGCGGCGACGGTGTCGCCGGCACTGCTGGAGCTGCTGCCGACCGGGCCGCTGCTCGACCCCCAGCGGGCGCGGGGGTGAGCGACACGGCAAACCGGTCCGGCAGCACCGAGTCCAGCAACAGCCAACCGAACGGTACGAGAGGACGTGTGTGATGACCCAGCCGAACGAGGTAGACGAGGAAAGCATCCGGCAGCTGCTGGCGGCGTTCGAGGTCGCCATGGCCGACTGCAACGCGGCCGACCGGAGCGTCGACGCGGTCTCCGGGTCGACGCCGTGGCACGGCGAGGCGGCGGTCCGCTACATGCAGGAGCTGCAGAACTGGCGCGGCGGCCTGGCTCAGGTACGCAACGGCCTGGAGCAGCTTCGCGCCTCGATGACCCAGCACCTGCAGGTCTCCAGCAACGCGGAAATGGAATCGGCCTCGCACGCCAAGTGGTACCAGCCCTGATACGTCGGGCGTTCCGTCCTGCCGGCGGCCCTGCCGGCATCCCTGTCGACGACGAGCAATTGTGACGAGCAGCGAGGAGTGACGCATGGCGACCTACGGCCTCAACCCGGACGGCCTGCTGGCCAGCGGTGAGGAACTGCGCGGGGTGACCCGGTCGATCGAGCAGGCGCTGGCCGACCTCGACCAGGTGGTCAACAAGTTCATCACGGCGAACGTGGGTAACACCGCGAGTTCGTACCAGACGGCACAGAACACCTGGCACCTGGGCATGGGCCAGATGAACGCCGCCCTGAACTCGGGTGCGTCCGCGATCGACCAGATCCGTGACACGTACAAGGTCGCGGACACCCAGGGCGCGGCCCTGTTCGACGGCGCGATCTGAGCCCCCAGCGGCCGGGTGGACAAGGAGCGGGCCGTCCGCCCGGCCGGATGTCGATGTTGAACTTCCCCCAGGAGGTGGATCATGCCGATCAGTGTTGACGAGGCGTTCCTGCGCCGGGTGGCGGCGGAGAACACGCTGCTCGGGGGCGAGGCTCCCGGCGCGGCGAACGGGCCGATCGACGCGTTGGTCATCAAGCCCGGACACCAGAACTTCGTGGTGGGACAGGCACTCTCCGCCGCGATCAAGCAGCAGGGCGGTGTGGTCAAGCAGCGGCTCAACCAGCTCGGCCTGCTGTTCACCACCCGAGGTCAGCAACTGCGTGGATTCGTCGACACGACCGACGACGTCGAGTCGCTCAACGACATGACGGTTGCCGAGTTCCGCGCCCGGATCCCCAACTTCTAGCCCGTACGAATCCGCCGGCACCGGGTCGGCCGGTCCCGCCCACGTGGCCGGGCCCGCCGTCCGGCGTCGGTGACCTTGGAGAGGACGACCCATGACCCAGCCATCACCGGGAATGAACTGGGTGCCGGCGCTGAAGGACATCCTGGGCGCGGACGACGACGTCGACCCGACCCGGATCACCAGCCCCGCATGGGTCCAACTGGACACCTCGTACTGGATCTCGGCGGACATCCGGTACAACACCGAGGGCTCCCATCAGCAGCCGTGGTACCACTGGATGCCCGGTGACCCGGCGCACGCCGGCTGGAACCGGATCACCCTCTACCGCAAGCGCAACACCGACACGTTGGAGAACTTCCAGCTCATCCGTGGCTGGATCTCGTTCTACGAGGGTGGGGAAACCGGGCCGGCCCGGCAGGCCCAGATGTTCGTCGCGATGAGCGACGAGACGACGTCGGGGATCATGAGCAACGCGTTCCTGGACCCGCAGAGTCTCTACGACGCCGCGCACCTGTTCTACGAGGTGACGAACTGGCTGATGAACACGGGCCAGCCGAAGGTGCAGTCGTTGGTCGGGGAGATCGACCAGGAGGCGAACGGCTTCGAGGGTTCGGCCGCCGACGCGTTCATGTTCGCCATGGAAGACATCAACCGGACCATGCTCTACCTGAAGGAGAACATCACCGAGCCGGACGACTGGATCGAGTTCATCAACGGCAGCGGTGACGCGGTCGGCACCTTCAAGACCGCCATGGTCGACGCCTGGGCCGCGTTCAAGGAGTACCGGTTCTACGACCCCAACTGGCTGATCGGGCAGCTCGTCCAGTCGATGGAGCAGCAGGTCGACGCCTACGATCGTACGGTCAAGTTCCCCGGGTTCGTCAACGGCGGCACCACGACCGGCGGGTACGACGAGGTGTGGAACTTCGCGTTCCCGGACCAGGGCATGCCCGGACCGTACGACCTGATGCAGCCGGCCGCGTGGGAGCAGCTCAACACGGACACCAAGACCCAGTGGATCAACGAGCTGAACACGTTGAACGCGGCGTCGCTGGCCGCCACCAAGGCGTTGATGGACAACTTCGCCACCACCACGGACAAGCTGCAACGGGTGATCCCGGACCTGTACCGGGGCACCTTCTACGTGCCGCCGCCGGACCCGTCGCAGATCCCACCGCCGGGCGGCGGTGACGGGAATTTCGGCATCAACACCGGTGGCAACAACGGTGGTGGCGGTGGCGGCGGCGAGGGCGGCATCGACACCTCGGGCCTCGGCAACAACGGCGGCGGTGGGGGAGGCGGCGAGGGTGGCATAGACACCTCCGGTCTCCGCAGCGGCGGCAACACCGGTGGCGGCGGCTCGGAGTTCGACCCGTCGTCGGTCGGTGGCAGCCAGTTCGCGTCCGGGTCCAACTCCGGCGGCGGTCCGGGCGGGATCGACACGTCCGGTCTCGGCGCTGGTCCCGGCGGGTCGGACCCCTCGGGCGCTGGCGGCGGGACCTCGATCGGTGGGATCAGCGGCGGCTCGAACTCCGGTGGCCTGAACCCCGGTGGCGGTGGCACCTCGATCGGCGGGATCGGCGGCGGCTCTGCCGGCGGTACGGGCGCCGGAGCCGGTGGCGGCGGGATCACCATTCCCGGCCTGGGTAGCGGCGGCTCGTTCACCGGCGGTGCCAGCAGCGGTGGTTCGGTCGGTGGCGGCGCCGGACAGAAGCCGCCCGGATCGGGCCTGGGCCTCGGTTCCGGTTCCAGCTCCGGTTCCGGTGGCTCCGGTTCGGGTTCTGGGTCCGGCTCGGAGGAAGGCGCCGGTGGGGGACTCGGCAGCGGTGGCTGGTCGGGCATTCCCGGGCTCGACGACCCTAGCCTCGGCGGCGGCTCGTACCCCGGCAGCCAGTTCCCCTCCCAGATCGACCCGGGCAATCTCGGTTCCAACAACTTCCCCTCGGCGGGTTCGGTCGTCGGACCGCTCGGCACCCCACCTCCCGGATACGCCGGCGCCGGCGCGCTCAACGGCCTCGCGACGGCCGGCGGCGGCCTGCCCGGCGGAGGCGGCTTCAACGCCGGCGGTTACGGCCTGGAGAACCTCCCCGGTGCGATCCTCCCGCCCGCTGCCGGCGCGAACGGTGCCAACGGCGCGATGGGTGGCATCGGCGGCATGCCGTTCATGCCACCCATGGGCGGCATGGGTGGCATGGGCAGTCCCGGCAACGGGGACAACAAGGAGCGCGAGCGGACGACCTGGCTGGCCGAGGAGGAGGAGGTCTGGGGCACCGACCCGGACTGCGCACCGGCCGTTGTCGGGCGCGACGACAGCTCCGAGTACGACCAGTCCGAGACCCAGACCCGGCAGCCGGCACCGACGCGCGGCCCCCGGTCGCCGTACGGGCCCTCGCGGGGCACCACCCGCGGACGTTCCTGAGCGAGAGGAGTACCGCAACCATGTCCAGCCCGTTGCACAACCAGATCGAGCAGGCGTACGCCGAACTCGAACGCAGCCAGGCCGCGCTCGCCGGGGTGCAGGAGGAACTCGCGGGCGCCCAGACGACCGTCACGTCGAAAAACCGGGCGATCACCGTCACCGTGGACAGCCGTGGCGACCTGGTCGACATCAAGTTCCTCACCCGGTCGTACCGGACGATGCCGTCGGCCGAACTGGCCACCCTGCTGATCGAGACGATCGCCGAGGCGCGGACGAAGGCGCAGGCGGCGGTGGCGGCGACGTTCCAGTCCGTACTGCCGACCGGCATGTCCGCACTGGACATGATCAACGGCACGGTCGACTTCGAGGAGATGATGCGGGAGGCGATCCGGATCGCGAACGAGCCGTTCCCCGGTGACGAGCCGACCGAGCAGCCCAAGCCGGGAGCCGGCAGGTGACCGAGCCGGTCATTTCCGCCGACACCGCCCGGCTGCGGGCCGAGGCGTTCGCCAGCTACCTGGAGCACATGAAGGGGGTGGTGGACGAGTTCGACGCGGAGCGGGCCGCGAACGCCCCGGTGGTGCCCAGCGTCCGGGGCGAGGTGGACGAGGCGATCGTCAAGGACATCGACCGGGACCTGCCCGAGACGATCTACGTCCTGACCGGGCTGCGGGACCTGTCCCTGGGCGACGGCTCGCGGGTGGAGGAACTGCGGGTGCTGCTGGAGTCGTACGAGGCGGGCAACGTCGACACCGCCGGTAGCTGGGGCGACGGACCGAACCTGTCGCTCTGACAGTGGGTGTCGGGCGGGCCCGGGACAACGGACGGAGGTGAGCTGGCCGGATGGCCATCGAGGCGTCGGACCAGCTTGCCGGTTTCCTCAAGTGGGTTTCGGGAGAGGACTTCCCGGGGGCCAACGAGGATCGGCTGTTCGGCATGTCCCGGGCCTACTACGGGGCGGCCGACGGGGTAGAGGCCGCGATCCCGTTGCTGGTCAGCGCCGTGGAGTCGATCCGCGAGGGGGTGTCCGGGCAGGCCGACGAGGCGTTCGTCGAGTCGATGCGGGCGTACGTCGACGAGGAACCCGGGTTCCTCGCCGCCGCCGGCCTGCACATGCGTAAGCTCGGGGCGAAGAGCCAGACCAGCGGCACCCAGGTGCAGTACGTCAAGATGACCCTGATCGGCGCGATCATCCTGCTGCTGATCGAGTTCGCGGTCGCGCTCGCCTTCTCGTTCTTCAATCCCGGCGCGGCGCTGAACTGGCTGGCCGCCCGGGTGGCCATCTTCCGCTTCCTGGTCCGTACGCTGCTCGGGCGCCTGCTCATGCACGTGGTGATGAACCAGATCATCGGTATCGGTCTGCAGGTGCTGCTGGACCTGATCGTGCAGCGGTTGCAGATGGCGATGGGCACCCGCGACCACATCGACACGTCGCTGACCAGGCAGGCCGCGATCGCGGGCGCGGTCGGCGGTGCCATCGCGACGGTCCTCGGCCCGGCCGCGAACCGGATCTTCCGCCGGTTCGGCGGCGAGGTCGCCGACGCGGTGGTGGACAATATTCCCACCCCGAAGCCGCCACCGAAGTCCTTCCTCGACGCCCTCATGACCCCGGCGCCGAAGCCGACGGCCCGTCAGGCGGTGGTCGAGGCGGCCGAGGAGCTGGTGGTCGAGGCCGGCACCGAGGTTCTCGCCGAGGGCACGGTCAACGCCATCAACGGCGAGGGCTTCAAGGTGACCGGCGCGGCGGCCACCTCCGGCATCCTGTCGGCCGGGGCCAGCATCGCCGGCACGAACGTCGGCAACGCGATCCGGCCGGGTCCGGACGACGGACCGACCGCCGGCGCCGACCAGCCGACCAAATCCACCCCGACGGACGTGCCGACCCCGGTCCTCACCCCCGCCGGTCCGCCGCCCGGCGGCCCCGGTGGTCCGCCGCCGGGCGGTCCCAAGGGCGGGTCCAACGATCCGGGTACGCCAAACGCCGACGGTCCCACCGACTCCGACCCGGTCACCTCGACGCCGACTCCCGTCGGTGCCTTTCCGGGTGCCGGACCGACCAACGGCCCCGCGCCCAGCTCTCCCGCGCCGACAACCGGTCGGGGTACGCCGTCGAGCGGCCCCGACGCGCTCGACGGCCCGACCCCGAACGGCCCGACCCCCGTCGGCCCGATCTCGGACGGCTCGGTGTCCAACGGTGCGATCTCCGACGGCTCACTGTCCAACGCGCCGACCTCCAGCACTCCACTGTCGAATGCGCCGTCGTTCGGCGGTCCGCTGTCTAACGGTCCGGCGCCCGACCTCTCGGTCGCGTCCGCCGACGGGTTCGGGCCGGCGCTCGGTGGCGGCGATCCCCAGGGCCCGGTCACCTCGGGCTCGTTCACCTCGTCCGTCTCGACCTCGCCGGCCATGTCGTCGGGCTCCCCGGTGACCGGAGCGCCCACCCCGACCAGCGTCGGTACGAGCGCCTCCTCGACGGCCGCCGCAAACGGGGTCAGCGGCTCCACCGGCCCGACGCCGGTCACGTCGAGCGCCGTGTCGAGCAGCACGACAGCGGCCGGCATGAGCAGCACCCCGGCGGTGAACCCCACCAGCACCACCCCCTCCACCCCGACCAACACCAACAGCCCGACCACGTCGACCGGCACCACGTCGACCGGCACCACGTCGACCGGCACCACGCAGACCGGCACCACGTCGAGCAGCACCACTTCCCCGAGCACCACGGCCACGCCCAGCAGCACCGCGTCCAGCACCACGCCCACCGGGTCCGCCGCTCGGACCGGTCCGGCGCCGATCAGCTCCAGTGCGCTCAGCTCCAACACCACCGTGCCCGGTGCGGTCGGCTCCGGTACCGCCGGGCAGACCGGTGTCGATTCGGCGGCCCCGCGCACCGCGACCACCAAATCGACGCCCGCCGGCCCGGCATCAACCAGCCCGTCCCCCACCAACCCGACGCCCGCCGGCCCCATCCGGGTCAGTTCCCCGGTGGTGAACCAGAATCCCGACCCCAACCCAACCTCGGTGAGCAACCCGGCCGACCGGATCCCCGATCCGCGGAGCGGAGAATCGTCGACCCCACCGTCGGCCGTAACCGACCAACCGACGCTTACCCCTCCCACGCCGCCGACCACCCCTTCCACTCCCGGCGTGACCGGCGCGGACGGCCGTCCGCGACCCGTACGGCACCGGCCGGGGAACTCCCGCGACCGTCGGGCGTGGAACCGGCTGCACAGGCGTTTCCGGCCGGGAACCGTTCTGCCCACTGTCCTTCGCGGGCCCGTGCCGGCCACCCTGGCGGGTAAGGCCCGACCGGCCGGGCCGGCGCGGGTGGGCGACCTGACCAGGGGCGCGGACGGCACCTGGTACGCCGACGGCGTACCCCTGATCGTGCGGCCGGTGCCCGGCGGCCGTGCCGGTGTAGGGCTGCTCTCGGACGCCGACTTCGAACTGGTCCGGGGCAGGCCGCTACCGGACGGCGACGGTGCGGCGGTGCTGGTGCACGGCGCGGGTGAACTGGTCCGGGCGGCCGTGCGGCAGGCCGACGGTACGACCGGAGCGGTGTTGCTCGACCCCGACCAGGTGGCCCGGATCGTGGCCGAGGTGACCGCGCGGGACGCCCCGCTGGTACTGGTCGCCTGCCAGCCGGGTGAACTGGCCGGCGGGTTCGCCCAGCGGCTCGCCTCGGCCCGGGGCACGGATGTGCTCGCCGCCTCGGGCGACGTGATCGCGGGCAGCGACGCGCCCTCGGGCAACCTGGTCACCGTCGGTGGGGATCCCTGGCTGCTGTTCGTGCCCGACGGGCTCGGCGGCGAGGGCTGGGACGTGCTCAACGACGACGTCGACGGGCTGGCGCGGCCGTTCGACGGGATCACCGCGATTGACGGCGACGGCCGAGGACCGGGCCTGCGGCTCGGCCGTGGTCCGTCGACCAACCCGGAGGCGTCGACGTCGAACTCGGGGACAGCGGCGAAGGCGAAACCCCCGCCCTGGACCAGATTCAAGGCCCCGACCACTGCCGAGAGGACGCTCGGAACCCCCGGGAAGACACCACCGATCCCGGCGAAGACAGCGGGCCTCGCGACGGGTCCGGCGACCGAGGCCACGCCGGCGGCCCCGCTGCCGGACATCTCCGCCGAACTCGGTGTCTACCAACGCCGCCCGGAACTGCTCTCCGAGGTCGACGGTGCTTCCGACATCGACCGGCTGGTCAACGACCTGCGGCAGGCGGTCCAGGGGCACGTACGGGCACGGGTGTCCAACCACCTGGCCCGGATCACCCTCGGCGGCCGGCAGGCGGTCTCCGTCGACACGACCGCGATCGAAGAGGCGCTGCGTACGGATCTCCAGTCGTTCTTCACCACCGGTGGACGGACGTTCGACGTCCGGGACGGCTGGCGACGGTGGCACTCCGTCACCATCGCCCCGACCCGGTTCACCGACACCCAGCAGTGGGTGGACCAGAGCGCGGACAAGGCGAAGTACGACACCCGCAACGACGCGAACGTGGCACTCAAGGACACCGCGACGGCCGGGGACAGCCTCGCCCTCGGACTGGGCGCCTCGATCGGCGGCAGGTTCGGGCCCGGCGGCGCCCTCTCCGGCGATCTCGCGTTCGCCCGCGCGGCCGAGACCGCCGAGGCGAGCGGCACCCTCTCCGACTCCCGCAACGTCCGCAGCGGCGCCGGTTCCCACCTGGTGCTGGCCTCGGTCCAGTTCACGGTGACGGTGGA
Organism: Micromonospora sp. NPDC049523; assembly: GCF_040676775.1. Taxonomy (NCBI): domain Bacteria; kingdom Bacillati; phylum Actinomycetota; class Actinomycetes; order Micromonosporales; family Micromonosporaceae; genus Micromonospora; species Micromonospora sp. NPDC049523. Next base: position 155,198 of record NZ_JBFAPP010000006.1, read on the forward strand.
CCGGGCCGGTCGGCCACCGGCGACCTCACCCCCGCTGCACGAGACCGGTGCCGACCACCGGCGGCGGATGGCCACCCACCCACCACCGCCGGGTGGGCCGGTGGCGACGGTCGCCTTCCGGGCGCTGGACGACATTGCACGCGCCACTCACACCGCTCGCCCGGTCCGCTCCCGGCAGGGCCGGTTCGACGTGTCCACCCTGGTGGAGAGCCTCTATCCGGTACGGATCGAGGACGCCCGATTGGATCGGCGGGATCCGCACGGCAACCGGGTCGACACCCCGACCAGGACCTGGAACGTCACGGCCGAGGACATCCTGCAACAGCTCAGACCGACCGGCACGGTCGGCGAGGGCAGCATCGGCCGGGAACAGGTACGTGCGCTGCTGAGCGAGTCGAGCGTACTGGGACAGGTGCCGCTGGCGCTCGAAAGCTCGGTGCACTCGCCGTTGGTGCTCAGCTCGTCGCGCCGGCAAGCGGTGGCCCTGGAGCTGAGTTCCGAGGTCACCGAGATGGAGGTGCTCGAGGACGTCGCGAAGTCGTCGTTCCGGTGGCAGCCGGGGGTCACGTCCGTCGGCCGGCAGCAGCACGTCAGTTCCGTCGGTGGGGGCGGCAGCGGGGCGTTCCGATGGGGATTCGGGTTCGCGTACATCCAGGCCCGGTTGAGCGCGGGTTTCCGGCGCAACACCACCACCAGCGTCAAGCAGAGCAGCACCGCCCGGACCGGGACGGAGTTCAAGGACGTGAAGAACGTCCTCGCCCGGGTGAAGGTCCGGCTCACCATCGACGCGTCGACCCGGGTCAACGCGTTCCAGCGGCCGTTCCGCCGGTCTCCGCACCCGGTCGTGGTCGAGCTGACCATCCTGGCACGACTGCCGCGCGACAAGGCCGAGCAACTGCTCGCCGGACCGCCGCCGGCCGACGACGACGCCACGCCCGGGGGTGACCGCAAGGGCAAGGGCAGGAGAGCACCGGAGGACACCGCAGGCAAGGTGGTGCTGGACGCCGTACCCGAGGCGCTGTCCGAGGCCGAGGGCAGCGACGAGGTGCTGAACTCGGACTCCGAGGCCGAGCCCGCCCCCGATCCGCTGCCGCCGCCGTGGGCCAAGACCGGTGGCAACTCCGTGCCGTACGGGATGAGCAGGTTCCGGGAGCTGCACGGCCGTACGTCGACCCTGGTCAGGGGCCTCGGTGGCGGTTTCCTGCCCCGGTTCCGGACCGGCGGGGCGGTCAAGGCGATGGGGTTCGTGAGCTCCGCCAGCGAGCGGCAGAAGAACCAGTCCGAGCTGGACCGGGTGCTTTCCGTACCGGCGCTGCGGCAGAACTACACCGCCCTGCTCAACGGCGGGGTGGCGGCGGTGCTGACTCGGACGAAGTTCTGGCACTCGCGGCACGTGGTGGTGCACGTCACCGCCCGGCACACCCAGGATCTCACCTACTCCGGTGTGGAGAAGGGCGTCGCGGTACGGAACTTCCAGTCCAACAGCGAGCAGGACGGCGCGGCGGCGGGCGCCCAGTGGCGGGCCGCGTTGGCCGTCGAGGGCGGGTTCATCGGGCGGTTCCCGGGGCCGAAGGCGAGCGCGGCGGTGATGCCCGGCGGGGCGGTGGAGGGACAGCGGCGCTGGGCGCAGCAGGGCGGGGTGGAGACGACCGGCCAGGAAACCGCCCTGCACGGCGGTACGCCCGACTCCCAGCGCTTCGACGGTGAGCTGGAACTGGTCGTCACGGTCTACACGTACAAGAAGCGGGTGGGGCGCAACCCACGCGCCCGGCTCGGGATCGGGCACCGGGCCGGACCGCTGACGCCGACCACCGCACCCGCCGAGGAGTGGGACCTCAACCAGATACAGGTCGGCGACCGGCAGCTCAACCAGTACCAGCTCACCACCACCAAGCCGGTGAGCGTGCTGTTCGCGAAGAGCGCGATCCCCCGTCAGGATCTCGGCGACCTTCCGGTGCACCGGGTGGATGCCGTCGACGGGGATCGGCTGCCGCTGCGCCGGCGCGCCAAGGCCGACCTGTCGACCCTGCGCGAATTCGTGGACCGGCCGGCACCGGCACCGGCACCGCCGCCCCAGGCGCAGGCCCAAGCTCAAGCCCAGCCGCCGCAGCCGCCACCGCTCGCGGTGTCGGACTGGCGTTTCGTCGAGGCGATGCCGGGCAGCAGGGAACTGATGGAGCTGGCCCAGGAAACGGTCCTGGAGACCCAGCAGTACGAGGAGGGTGTGTCGCGGCGCCAGCTCGGCGGGCTGCGGGGCGACGTGACGCTGGTCGAGGGGATGCCGGTCTGGGCCGAGATGGTGGACCGGTTCTCCACCACCCAGCAGGTCGCGAACCTGGGACCGATGACCGAGCAGCAGTGGGACCTGGAGCCGATCACCACCGAGGCCGACGGTGGGCGGCTGAACGTGTCGGTCGCGGCCCGGCTGGTCCGGCCCCGACTGGCGCCGAACCTGTCCGAGGTCACCACCGAGAACGCCCCCGGTGGCGGGGTCCAGGTGTGGGGAACCCGGACGACGGAGAACCAGGTCCAGGGCCGGGTCCAGTTCGGTGTCTCGGGCCGGGAGACGAGCAAACCGGAGGACAAGTTCGGCGGCGGCGGCACCGCGTCCGGGGGTTACCAGCGGATTCTCTACTCGAAGATGACCCGGCACCGGAAGAAGGTGAGCGGGTTCATCGAGCGGAACGTGAACAACCGGAAGGCCAGGACCCGGTCGTACCTGGTGGTGGCCGACCTGCGGGCCAGCGTGGTCGCGGAGGTGACGAATCCGGCCGACATGCCCAAGTCGCTGCTGCCGGAGCCGTTGCAGCCGGCGAGTTGGGAGCACCACAAGACGGTGACCCGCAGCGCGGTGATCGAGAACGCCGTCTACCTCTGGGTCAGCGAGGACGAGGCGATCCGGCTCGGTCTGATCACCCAACCGAGACATCCGTCGGTGCCGGAAACCATCGCAGAGGAGGTGGCCGACCAGGATTTCGTGCTGCCGCCGGGGCGCTCACCCGGCCTGGGACTGCAAACGTTCCACCAGGTGCCCTCACTGGTCCGACCGGCGATCGACGCCCTCCGGGCGGTGGTCGCCCGACCGGATCCGCATCCGGTCTTCAACCGGATCCTGGCGACGCTGACCGGGATGGGGCTGGCCGATCCGATGCTCAACCGGCGGCGGCTGCTCAACGTACTGTCCCGGACCGGGCTTCCGAGGCACTGGGCGGCGCTGTTCGACGGTGGGGTGTCGCTGCTCTACCCGGAGACCGGGAAGGTCAGCCAGCGGCTGTTCGACATCCGCCTGGTCGCCGTCGCCGACCAGCCGCCCGAACTGGTCCGCTTCGTGGCCGACCACAACGACATCGACGTACGGACGGTCGGCGTCGGCGGCCAGGGCAGGACGGTCCGTAGCGGCCGGGGCGACGCGCTCTTCACGAACGTGGCCGGCTCGGCGATCCTGAACCCGGACGGCAAGCCGGTGGCGTTCGGAGCCGGACACCAGTACGGCTACGGCTCGCTCGTGCTCAGCTCCAACACCTCGGAGTCGGAGAACCGGACCACCGACATCAGCTCCGGTCGCGGAGTCAAGGCCAGGACCCGGCTCCGGCCCCGGTTCGAGATCCGGATCTACTACCGGGGTCGACCGGTACGCGGTGGGGTCGTCTCCTTCCAGGCGCCCGTCACAGTCGACCGCTGGGCCACCAACCTCCGGGTCCGACCGACCGGTACGGCCGCCAGGCCGCCCGCGGAGCCCGGCGATCCGGGCGCGTACCAGCTCCCGCGCGACCAGTTGCCCGCTCCGCAACTGCGGACCGGTCGGCTCCGGGCGCCCGGGTGGCGGGAGCGCAACGGGATCCTGGTGCCACCCCGGTTCGCGCCGGAGGACCTCGACGGCGCCACGGTCCTCCAGGACGCGGTGAACGGCCTGCTCCAGGGGGTGTCGAACCGGCTGGCCGAGGCCGGCTTCGCCGGAGCCCACCAGGTGCACCAGGGCCTGACGCCGGAGCTCCTCCTGCCGAACGCGGGCGACCTGCTCGCCGAACTCGGGCTGGAACTGCCCGAGGTGCCGAGTACCGACCTGTCGATGAAGGGGGCGGTGGTCCGGGTCAGGCTGGTGCCGGTGGCGGTCCGGCTCGCCGGAGTCGACGCCGGGGTGTACCGGGAACACGTACAGCAGGCGACCGGTTCCTCGGGCAGTGGCTCGAACGCGTTGACCCAGTCCACCCAGGCGCCACGGATCCTGCTCGGCCGGGGTTACCTGGGCGACCCGTACCAGGCGTTGGAGACCGGTGGTGCGGGTCCGTCCACTGGCGAGACCGCGGCGGTCGCCTCCGGTGAGGAGGGCGGGTCGACCGGTTTCGGCAACGTCAAGCCGGAGGGGCCGTCGGCGGCGGTCGCGTACGTCTGCCAGCCGGTGGTGGAGGTGATCCTGCCGGAGCGGGTACGGGTCCTGCTGCCCGCCCGGCAGCGCATCGGCCGTCCGGTGGATCCGGTGACCGTCGTGCTCCGGATGGGGCTGGACGATGCCCGCCAGGTGCTCGCCATCGACGACAGCGACGCCGTACGGCCGGGGATGCGGGCCGCGTTCGACCAGATCGTGGCCCAGGACGGGCTGCTGCACGCCGCAGGTGAGCGTTTCGTCGCGGCGACCGACGCCGAGGAGGCGGCCAGGTACCGGTTGCAGAGTGTCCAGGAGCCCCGTCTGCGCGACCGGCACATGGAACGGGAGGAGGTGGTCGACGCACGCGCCGAGGCCATCACCGAGTGGCAGGCGGCGGTCGAGAAGCGGGAGCGGGCCGAGGCCGTCTGGTGGGACCTGCTCCAGACGCACTCGCAACTGCTCGACGACTTCGAAGCCACGTACGTCGGGGTACCGCACCGGATCGCGGCCCCCGTGGCGGAGACCGACGGCGACAGTGACAGCGACGGTGGCGACGACCCGCTTCCGGCCACCCGCAACACGCCCGCGATCCTGCCCGCACTGCCGGAGGACGACGGTGCCGCCGCCGACCCGGTCAGGACCGAGGTACGCCGGCCGCCGAGCAAACTGTCACCGTTCCAACAGCGACGCACCGAGCGGCTGACGGACGCCGTCGTCCGCCCGAACGCCGGGCCGCTCCCGGTCGACACCGGCCGCCTGGCCCGGCTGAAAAAGGAGGCCGAGGCGACACTCCGGCAGGAGGCGTCCGCGAAGGCCGTCGAGCCCCACATCGCCGAGCCGAAAGCCGAGCCGAAAGCCGAGCCGAAAGCCGAACCGAAAGCCGAGCTGAAATCCGAACCGAAGGCCGAGCCGAAAGCCGAACTGGAAGGCGAACCGAAAGCCGCCGAGACCAGTGTCGCCGGGGCGAAGGTTGAGCCGAAGGCCGTCGGAACCAGGGTCGTCAAGCCCAGGAAGGCCCGGCCGAAGGCGGGCGTCGGTCGGGTGCGGACGTTGTGGCGGCCGAACCGGAGGCCCGGTCCCTCGACCGCCACCCATTTCGCGGCGGCCGTCCCGACCCCGCTCGGCCCCGTGTCCGGCAGCGGCCCGACGGTGACCGGCCCGACGAAGACCGGCACGACGACGAGCGATCGGGTTTCCGCGATCGTGCCACCGACGGACCTCGCACCGGCCGCGCCGGTGCGGGTGACGGAGTTGGTCCGGGACAAGGCCGGGACCTGGTACGCCGACGGCAAACCCCTGGTCGTACGGCGACCGCCGGGTGAACGGGCCGGGGTGGCACTGCTCTCCGACGCGGACTGGGAGCTGGTACGCGACCGCTCGCTACCGTACGGGTCCGGGGGCGCCCTGCTGGTCCACGGCGCGGGTGGTTTCGTCGCGGCGCCGGTGCGGCTGGGCGACGGCACCACCGGCGAGGTACTGCTCACCCCGGAGCAGGTGTCCCGGATCGTCACCCCGCTCGTGCCGCCGGAGGTGCTGCTGGTCCTGGTCGCCTGCCGATCGGAGGAACTGAGCGGCGAGTTCACCCAGGGCCTGGCGTCGGCTCGCGACGGAGACGTGCTCGCCGCGTCGGGGGACGTGGTCGTCGGGTCCGACTTCCACCCGGGCAAGGTGCTCAGCATCGGGGGAAGTTCCTGGTCCCTGTTCACCCCGACGGTCCTGGGCGAGCAGGGGTGGGACACCCTCAACGACTTCGACGGGCAACCGATCCCGTTCGACGGCATCGTCGCCGAGGACGGTGACTCCCGCGGCACCGGGCTGCGCCTCGGACGCAAGCCGAAGGCGTCCACCGCCACCACCGGGGCGGTCGCGTCCGGGTCGGCCCCGGCTCCGGCGGGTGCCCCGGCAACCGCCGCCCAACTCGGCCTCTACCACTCCAACCCGGACCTGCTGTACGAGGTGGACGGGGCGTCCGACCTCGACCGGCTGGTGACGGACGTGACCGAGGCCGTACGGCATCGGGTCCGGGCCCGGGTCCGACCCCGGTACGCCCGTGCCACCTGGGGCGGCCGGCAGGGGATCTCGGTCGACACCACCGCGATCGAGGCAGCCCTGCGGCAGGACCTCCAGTCCTTCTTCACCACCGGCGGCCGGACCTTCGACGTCCGGGACGGCTGGCGCAACTGGCACAGCGTCACCATCACCCCGAGCCGGGACACGACCGGCCAGCGCTGGGTGGACCAGAGCGCGGACAAGGCGAAGTTCGACACCCGCAACGACTTCACCTCGGTCCAGCGGGACACCGCGACCTCCGCGGACAGTCTCGCCGTCGGTGGCGGCTTCACCATGGCGAGCCGGTTCGGGCCCGGCGGCGGGTTCTCCGCCGAGGCGGCACTCGCCCAGGCCGCGGAGTCGAGCGAGAACACCTCCTCGCTGTTCGACTCGCACAACGTACGCAGTGGCGGCGGGTCGAACCTGGTGCTGTCGTCGGTCGAGTTCACCGTCACGGCCGGGCGGGTGGGGACCGTACCGCAGACGGCACCGCCGTTCCACCGGGCCGCCCCGGCGGCACCGGCGCCGGCGGTGTACCCGCCGGCACCGCCGGTGGTGACCGCGCAGATCGGGTTCCGGGCGGTCGAGGACATCGCCAGGGCCGACGCGCCGGTCGGCGTCAGCCGGGCCAGTGGCGACTTCGACGTCGCCACCCTGGTGGAGAGCCTCACCCCGGTACGGGTGCTGGACGCTGCGGTCCGGCAACCCGACGGCCAGTGGAGTGTGCGCCGCACCTGGAACCAGGTGGCCGAGCAGGTCCTGCAACGTATCAGGCGGACCGGCACCGTCGACCCGGGCAGCACCAGCCGGGACCAACTGCGCTCGCTGCTGACCGAACCGAGCCTGCTGGGGCAGCTACCGCTCGCCCTGGAGAGCCCGGCGAACTCGCCGCTGCTGCTCAGCCCGTCCCGACGGCAGGCGGTCTCGGTCCAGATGCAGTCCCGGGTGACCGACTTCGAGGTGCTCGCCGACATCAAGAAGTCGTCGTTCCGTTGGCAGCCGGGAGTCACTGACAACGGGCGGCAACAGCACGTGAGCATGGTCGGCGGCGGCGGGAGCGTGGTGCCGATCCGATGGGGATTCGGCCTGGCCTACATCCAGCTCCGGCTGTCGGCCGCGTTCCGCCGCAACACCACCACGACGGTCAGGCAGAGCACCACGACCCGTACCGGCACCGAGTTCAAGGACATCGAGAACGTCCTGGCCAGGGTGACGTTCCGGGTCACCATCGATCCGAGCACCCGGGTCAACACGTTCCAGCACTGGTTCCGGCGCCGGACCGGGGTCCGTCCGGTCGAGCTGGAACTGACCGTGCTCGCCCGCCTGCCCAAGGACAAGGCGGCCCTGCTGATCAGCACGGTCCAGCCGGCCGGCACCGCGGCGACCAGCGGCGGCGTTGCGGCGCGACCGTCCGGCACGACCGCCACCGGGAACCGCAACGGCAAGGCGCGGGCGGTACGGCAGGACCCCGACCCCGATCCGGACCAGCTCCGGCGCCCACCGCCGTACGCGATGTTCGGCGGGCACGCCATGCCGTACGGGATGAGCAGGTTCGCCGCCGTGCAACGGCGTACGACGGCCCTGATCGGGCAGATCGGCGGTGGGTTCCTGCCGCGTTACCAGGGTGACGGTGTCGTACGCCGGATGGGTTTCTCCACCTCGGCGAGCGAGCGGCAGAACAACCAGACCGAACTGGACGGCGTGCTGTCCATGCCGGCACTGCGGCAGAACTACACCGCGATGCTCAACGGTGGGGTGACCGCGACCCTGACCAGGACCAAGCAGACGTACTCCCGGCACATCGTGGTCCACGTCGCCGCCCGGCACCCGCAACAACCGAAGTACGCCGGGGAGGAGCGCAACGTCGCGGTCCGCAACTTCCAGTCGAGCAGCGAGCAGGACGGTTCGGCGGCCGGGGCGCAGTGGCGTGCCGCGGTCGCGGTGGAGGGTGGGTTCATCGGGCGGCTGCCCGGCCCGAAGGTGAACACCGCGCTCTCGCCCGGTGGCGCGATCGAGTTCCAGCAGCGCTGGGCCCGGCAGAGCGGCATCGAGGTGACCGGCCAGGAAACGTCCCTGCACGGCGGTACGCCCGACTCGGAGCGCTTCGAAGGTGACCTGGAACTGGTCGTGACGGTCTACTCGTACACGGTCGGGTTGGGCCGGGACCGGCGGGCGATGCTCGGGCTCGGCCGGCGGGCCCGGCGGATCGAACACAACCTGGTGCCCGGCTTCACCCGGCTGGCGCAGACGGTACCGGTCGGCGACGAGCAGATCCCGCAGTACCGCCTCACCGACACGCACCCGGTGAAGGTCCTGCACTCGCGCAGCGCGCTTCCGAGCCGTGACGTCGACTATCCCGTCTCGGTGGCCGAGCGGGAGAGTCGACCGCTGGCCCGGCAGACCCGTACCGACATCTCCACGTTGCGGCAGTTCGTCGACCGGCAGGCGGGGACCGCCCCGGCGCCGGCGCAGGCGACCTCGACGCCTCCGCGTCCTAAGCCGGCGTGGGACTGGCGGTTTGTGGAGGCGATGCCGGGCAGCGCCGAGGTGTTCAAGCTGGCCGAGCAGGCGGTGCTCGACACCCAGCGGTACGCGCCGGACCTGGCCTCCAAACGCAAGCTCGGCGGGCTGCGCGGCGACGCCGCGTTGGCTCGCGGCATGCCGGTCTGGGCGGACCTGGTCAACCGCCTGTCGAACTCCCGGCAGATGGCGAACCTGGCCACGATGACCGAGCGGCAGTGGGACCTGGAGCCGTTGACCACGGACACGGACGGCGGTCGGCTGGACGTGTCGATCGTGGCCCGGATGACCGCGCCCCGACTCGTGCCGGTACACGGTGAGATCAGCACGGAGAACGCGCCCGGCGGCGGGGTACAGGTGTGGGGCAGCCGGACGCGCGAGCGGCAGTGGCTGGGTCGGATCCAGTTCGCGCTCGGGCTGCGCAAGCCCGGCAAGGTGGAGGACAAGGGCGGTGGTGGTGGCACCGGCACCGCCGGCTACCAGCACGTCTTCCGTTACCGGATGCGGCGCTGGCGGGAGAAGGTGAGCGGCTTCATCGAGCGCAACATCAACAACCGCAAGGGGCAGGCGCGTACCTTCCTGGTGGTGGCCGACCTGCGGGTGTCGGCGGTGGCCGAGGTGACCCACTCGGCCGACTTCCCGGCCGCGTTGGTGCCGAGCGCGGTTCAGCCGGACCGCTGGCAGAACCACAAGACAGCCGAGCGCAGCGCGGTGATCAAGAACGCGGTCTACGTGAGGGTCACCGAGGAGCAGGCCGCGGCCATGGGCCTGCTTCACGGACCCGAAGGGCCACTGAAGCCGCCGCCACCCGGCCCGGCCAGCATCCGCCACGAGGGCGACCCGGCGCTTGCCCTGCCGGCCGCCCGGTCCGCGGGGCTGGGCCTGCAGACCTTCCACCAGGTCCCGTCCCTGGTCCGCCCGGCGATCGACGCCCTGCGGGAGGCGGACCCGGACGCGGCGCCCCTGGCAGCACCGATCCTGGCCGCACTCGACGGCACCGCACTGGCGGACCCGATGCTCAACCGTCGCCGGATGCTCAACGTGCTCTCGCCCAAGGGCGTACGCCGCAACTGGGCGGCCCTGTTCGACGGCGGAGTCTCCCTCATCCACGCCGACACCGGCGCCTTCAGCCAACAGCTCTACGACGTCCGGCTGCACGCGACGCTCAACGACCCGATCCAGTTCGACCGTTTCGTGGCCAACCACGACGACATCGACGTACGGATGGTCGGCGCCCGGGGTGCGGGCAAGCTGATGCGGCGCGCTCGTGGCTGGGCGGTGTACTTCAGCGCCCTCGCTTCGGGCGTCATGAATCCGGGCGCGAAGCCGCCGGATCCGAAGGCACCGGAGGATCCGAACGCCGGCGGGGCCGGCGCGCTCGGCGGCGGTTACCAGTACACCACCGGGAACCTGACTGCCAGCACGAACTTCAACGAGTCCGAGCGACGCACCGTCGACATCAGCTCCGGGCGCGGGGTGAAGGCACGGATCCGCCTCAATCCCCACTTCGAGATCCGGATCTACCACCAGGGCCGGGAGGTCCCGGCGAACACGATCACCTTCCGGGAGCAGGTGACGGTCGACCGGTGGGCCGGGGACCTGCGCAGTGCCGCCCGGAACCGGCCGCCGGCCGCCATCGAGGGGCCGGGCGCGTACCCGCCGCAGGCCCGTCCGGGGGTCGAGCCGGGCTGGCAGGACCGGGGCGGACTGCTGCTCCCGCCCCGGTTCACCCCGGAGGACCTGAGCGGCGCGGCCGAGGTGCAGCAGGCCGCGGCGGAGCTGATGGCCGACGCCGCGCGCCGGCTCCGGACGGCCGGTTATCCCGGCGCCCAGCAGGTGCAGCAGGCGCTCACCCCGGAGATTCTGCTCCCGAACGCGCGGGCGCTGCTCTCGACCGAGGGGCTGGCGCTGCCGGCGCTGTCGAGCGCGGAAGCCCTGATGCAGAAGGCGAAGATCACCGTACGGCTCGAACCGGTGGCGGCCCGGCTGGCGGGGGTGGACTCCGGTGTGTACCGGGAACACATCGAGCAGTCCGGCGACGGCATGGGGAGCGGCTCCAACGTGCAGCACCAGTCGATGCACGCTCCCCGGATCGTGGGCGGGCGCGGGTACATCAACGACCCGTACCAGCCGATGGAGACCGGCGGCGCGGGCCCGTCCAGTGGCGAGACGGTCGCGAACGCGGCGGGGGAGGAGAACTCGGCGACCGGGTTCGGCAACGTCAAACCGGAGGGCCCGTCGGCCGCCGTCGCGTACGTCTGCCGCCCGGTGGTGGAGGTGACGCTGCCCGGCAAGTGGTCCCAGCCACTGCGGATCCGGTACCGCAGCAACGAGGACACGGCGGATCCGGTGGTGACCGTCGTGCTGCGGATGGGGCGCGACGACGCACGCCGGGTACTCGGCATCGACAACGGCGCACCGGTCAGCGTGCATGACGACTTCGACGAGATCGTGGCGAACGAGCAGCAGCTCAAAACGGAGGCGGACGACTTCGTGGAGGCGGGTGAGGCCGAGGCCGCCGCCCGGTTCGCGGTACTGGAGAGTCGACTGCACGACGGGCAACCCGACGACGATCTGGACCAGGCGTGGGTTGCGGCGGTCCGGAGACGGGAGGTGGCCGAAGCGACCTGGTGGGAGACCGCCCAGCGGCACTACCGATTGCTGGACGCATTCCAGGCCGGTGCCGTCGCCGTACCGTCCGCCCCGGCACCCACGGCGCCACCGCTTCCCTCGAAGCCCGATTCGTCGACCCCGACCATCTCCAAGCCCGCGTTTGTCGCCCCGCCACTGTTCCCGTTCTCCGACGAACATCGGGGACCACTGGGGACGCTGTCGCTACCCCCGATCCGGGAGGACGACCCGGAGGTGCCCGTCCCGGTGCCGAAGTCGACGATCAACCTCGACCCGGAGCCCCCCGCCCCTGCGTTTCTCGACCCGCAGCCCTTCGACCCTGCGCTTCTTGACCCGCAGCCCTTCGACCCCACGCTCCTCGACCCGGAGCCCTTCGACCCCACGCTTCTCGACCCCGAGCCCTTCGAAGCCGGGCCGGAGACGTCGGCGCCCGCCCCGCCGGTCGTGTTCTCCGGACCCTCCACGATGCCGCTCTCCTCGGTCCTGCCATTTCCCGCCGTGCTGCCGCTTCCGTTGGTCGGAACCGAGCTTGGCCCGGTGGCCGAGGAACCGGTGGTCGCCCCCACCCCCGCGCTCGCCGACACGGACCTCGACCATGAGTACGGGGTGGTGGTTGATCCGAAGCGGGTGAAGCCGTCGGAGATGGCTGATGGTGTGGTTCGGTTGAATCCGATGTGGTATCGGTTGGAGGATTTTAAGCCGGCGTTGTTGGAGCGTTTGGGTGCGCGGTGGCATTACGTGGTGGATGTGGATGGTGGGATTCGGGTGGGGTCGGAGGAGATTTTGACGGT
>NZ_JBFAPP010000006.1:167652-404348 GCF_040676775.1 Micromonospora sp. NPDC049523
ACAAGGTTCGCCCGGATTTGGATCCGGTGGAGATCGCTCGTTGGTTGGACAACGTCGCCCGCCGGTTGAGTGAGAGGTTCGGGGTCGAGGTCCATCCCGTACTCCTGAAGCATGCCGAACCGGCCGCACCGCCGGCACCCGAGCCGGTTCCCCAGGTCCCCGAGGCGGCGCCGACCCGCCACCTGCCGGCGACCGGGGGACTGGCCGTCGGGGTCGCCCGACTCACCGATGCGATCATCCGTCCGTACGCCGGACCACTTCCCGGGCGGCCGGCGCTCATGGCCGAACTGCGCGACCGGGTCACCGCCGCGCTCAACGGTGGCCTGGGCGAGGAGTACGCCGCCCAACTCGCCATCCGGATCGCGGCAGCTCACGGCGTCACCCACCAACCCACCGAACTTCACGGAGAGCAGTCATGAGTCAGAGCAGCCGGCTGGCCGCGTTCCACCACCTGTTGCTGCGGGTCGACAGCACGTTGCCCGACGAACTGGTCGCCGAGGCCCGTACCTGGTTGGCGGCGGGGATGCTGGTCGACGTCGCCCAGGCGGTGGTCTTCACCGCCATGACCGGTCGCGTCGCACTCGACCCGGCGGACATCGCCCTACTCCGGGAGACCCTCGGCGAGATCGGTGGCGACACCGACCCGCTGGCGGAAATCGAGACCGCCACCGCCGAGGTGATGCCGCTGTACGGACTCGCACCGGTCGGCCCGGAGGTGCTGGCCGACCACGGCGAGCTGATTCCGTACAACGTCGATCTGACCCGGTCGGACGGTGGCCCGGCGGGTCCTGACGGGGTCGACACGGCCCTGACCGGCGCGATCGGCGAGGAGAGCGGCTTACTGGCGCTGTGGCGCTGCTGGCGCTACCCGGCACTGGACACCCAGTGGCCGCCGGCCAAACGGATGTACCTGGTGTACGCGGCCGACCCGACCGGCGGGGAGAACCTGCCCGGCATCACCGCCCGTCTCCAGCGTGTCCTGGCCGACGCGGGTGAGGTCGATCCCCTCGTCACGGTCTTCAGCGACGCGGACACGCTGCCGATGTTCCAGCGCACCGCGCTCGGCTTCGCCGCGCTGCTCTGGACCGCCGAGCCACAGCCCGAGGTCCGGATCGCCCGGCTGTTCGACCCACTCGATTCCGGTACGGCCGACCGTGCCCCGGCGGCTGACGACCCGCTCGACGCCGACGAGCGGGACCGCGTCCTGCGTTACCTGGCGCACGGGGTGCCGCTCGTGATCACCACGACCCTGTTCGACGACGTGGTGGACCCGGCTCGGGGCGCCTCGGTGCCGATGAGCTTCCGTACCGACGGGACCTGGGTGTGGAGCGACGCTGTCGCGTACTACCTGGACCAGCACGGGCTGGCACCGGAGGCCGACTTCACCGCCCACATCCGCGGCGGCCGGTACGCCGTACCCGAGGTCGACGTGTTGAGCCTGCATCGGGCGCTGGCAGCCGTACAGGCACCGGTTGCCGCACAGGAGGCGAGCCCGGTCGGACTGGTGACCGGATGACCCCTCGATCATCGTGAACCGGATCGGCGTGGCGTGCGTAGTGCAGGCGACCGGACAGTGAACAGCGCCATCCGCCCTGAACGGCCGGTCGGACCAGGGCCATGCGGGGAAGGGGCGGTCCGGTGACCTCAGAGCGCGCCACGGCCCCGGCCGTCGGGTCGGTGATCGCCGAACTCGTCGGTGACGCGCTACTGCTGCGTACCGCTGCCGACGACCCGGCGACGCTGATCCGGCTCACCGCCGCGCTGCCGGTCGAGCCTGACCGGGTCACCGTGCTCACCGCACCGGCGGTGACCGCGCTTCCTGGTCTGTTCACCGTCCTGCCCGAGATCCTCGGCGAGCACCTCGGCGGAAGCGCCGCCGGGATCCGGCTGCTCTGCCTCGGCACGTACGCCGAGGCGGTGGCGGTGGACCATCTGGTCCGCGACCTCGCGGACCGGATCGGACAGGAGATCATCCTGCCGTTGGATCCGTGCACGGTCGACGAGGACGGGCAGCCTGCAACGCTCACCGGTGGGCGAAAGTGGCTCAGCTGCGCGCCGGGTGGGACACCCCTCCCGCAGCCGGAATGGCCGCCGGGACCACCGGCACAGCCTCCCATCGCCACAGGCTCCGGCACGGCCCCGACCGTGAGCGGGGAGGCGTTTCGTCGGGCTGCGGCGACTGCCGACGCCTCGGTGCTCCGACGTCCCGGCATCGGCCACCTGGCGGGCTCGTCCACACTGCGCTATCTGCCGTACGGCGGCAGCAGCCGGCGCCGACCCGGCCCGTCCGCGTCGCTGCCCGGCCCGTCCGCGTCGGTTCCGCCAGCCGAGGCCACCCCGGCACCCGCTGTCGACAGCCGCCCACCGGTCACGGTGGCCATTTCGGACCAGGGGATTCCCGGACGGTCCACCCCGGCGGGTTGGTCGTTCCTGGCCGAAGATGCGCCGACGGTCGCCATGCCGCTGGCGGCGGGCTTCCTGGTGGAGGTCGAGATCGGTGCGACCGGGTTCCGGGTGGCCGATCGTCCCGTACCGTCCGCCGGCCTGGCGAAGTTGATCGTGGCAGCCAAGCATGGGTCGGGCCGTCCGGTGATCCTGCTCAGCTCGGGCACCTTCCCCGGCGGTCCGGCCGCCGACCTGCTCTTCGGCGGGCTCGCGGATGCGCTCGGCGGCCCCGTGTACGTCGCCGACGCGGCCGTGTCGGTGACCGCGCACGGATTGCTCGTCACAGAGGGCCAGTTCCGTCGGTGGGCACCGAGAGGCGCCACACCAGCCGCAGGCTCACGCCACCGGGTGGTCGGACGCGTTCTCCCCGTGCCGGCCGGCATGCGGCGTCGTCCGGTCAGCTCGACGGCAGCCCTGCCGGCACCGTCGGCGACCGAGGTGTCCGGGGCGCCCGTACCCGGTGTGTCCGGGCCGGGTTCACCCGAAGTGGTCGGAGCGGCCGTGACCGAGCCGGGCGGATCCGAGACGGCTGCCGTTGCGGAGTCGGCTGCGCACGCGGTCGAGCCGGTACCGGTCGAATCGGTGGCCCTGCTGGACCTGGCCCGCTGGCGTCACACCCCGCCGGCACTGGAGGGGCAGCGGATGTCGCAGCCACCGGGGCCGATTCCGGTGGCCCCGGTGCCCGACACCGCGACGGCGTCGCAGGCTCCGCATCCGACCGTCGCGCTGGCATCGCCGGCCGGACCGGTCGCGTACACCGGGGTCGCCCGGTCGGAGACGCAGGCGGCGGCGCGCAGTCGACCCGTACCAGATCCGGTCGCTGCGCCGACACCGCCTACCGTCGGCGCGGGCTTCGGTGATCCGGGAAGCCCGGCGCTGCTCGACCCGGGAACTCCGGTGCAACTCGATGCGCCGATCGGCTACGAGCCTTCCGCACCCTACGGCGCCGACCAGCCGCAGCCGGCGGTTGCGGGGATTGCGGCGGACCCGGTCGCCGTGGCAGAAGCCGTAGGCGGGCCGTCCGCACCTGCGATGGCGGCGATCGAGCCCATCGCCGACCACGCCGGCATCGGCACCGCGCAGCCCACGGTCCCGGCGACGGCGACGCCGGTGGCACCGCCACCGCCCAGCCCCGAGATCCGACCGGCGGCGTCCACCCCGGCCCCGTTCTGGCTCGTCGAGCAGGACTGGGACCCGGCGGACCGGGGCCGTCTGCGCGACGCCCTCAACGGGCGGTACGACGCACACGTACGGGTGATCACCCGGACCCTGGCCGAGGAGCCGGGGATGCGTGCCGCCGGCGCGTCCACCGAGATGATCGCCGGGCTGGTCGCACTGCGGGCGTACCACGACGGCGAGCGGGAGGCGGTGAACCGGGAGTTGCGTACCGGCGGTCCCGTCGCGGACGACGCCGGGGCTTCCGGCAGCGGGTCGGGGGAGCGGGCCCGACTGCTGGCGCGCGGCGCCGTGCACGGGCTGCGCCGGCTGCCCACCGTGCTCGGGCCCGTCTACGCGTCGGCCCTGGTGCCGCCGCCGGCACTGGCCGGCTACCGGCCGGGGCTGGACGTCGTCGAACCGGCCTTCCTCGACGTCGACCTCGCCGCCGGCCCCGCGCCCGAGGCGACCGTCCAGTTCGTCATCTGGTCCGCCAGCGCACGTCGACTCGACCGGATCAGCCCTGGCGACACGGCCGCGGCTCTCTTCCCACCCGGGAGCCGGTTCGCGGTCCTCGCGGTCGACCGTCCGGACGACGAGCAGGAGCCGATCCGGGTGCTGCTGCGGGATCTCGCCGGCCAGGGCGTACGCGGCGACCGGGGCGTGGAACGGCTGCTCGAGCGGCTGCGCGCCGCGCACACGCCCGCCACCTCGGCCAAACCGTCCCGCCGCCTGGAGTACGCCCCGGGGCTCGACCAGTCGGGGCGCGCCTATGCCATTCCGTCGCAGCTCGTACCGTCCGGCGCTGCCGAACCGCAGTCACCGGCCGGGAACAGTGGAGGTAACCGCACGTGAGCCAGGACATGCTGTCGGTTTCCCAGCACGACCCCACCTGCCCGTCCAGGATCTCGGACGCGTTGGCGGCGGCCGCGCCGGGCGCCACCATCGTGGTGCAGCCGGGGACCTACCGGGAGCAGTTGCGGCTCACCGGCGACGTGACCCTGGTCGCCGAGGACGGCCGGGGCACCGTCACCGTCCAGGCCGACGGCGGCGTGGCGGTGTTCGTGGGGGGCGGCTCGGCCACCCTGCGCGGCCTGGCGCTCAGCGGCGGCAGCGACCGGTTCCCGGCGGTGCAACTCGGCGGCGGCACGCTACGGATGACCGGCTGCGACGTACGCGCCGACGGGATCGTGGCCGTGCACGCGGTGGCCGGGCGGCTGGAGCTGGACGACTGCGCGGTGACCAACCCGACCGGCGCCGGGTTCCTGGTCGAGCAGCAGGGCGGCGGGACGATCGGCAACACCGCGATCA
The DNA here is from genome assembly GCF_040676775.1 of Micromonospora sp. NPDC049523. Taxonomy (NCBI): domain Bacteria; kingdom Bacillati; phylum Actinomycetota; class Actinomycetes; order Micromonosporales; family Micromonosporaceae; genus Micromonospora; species Micromonospora sp. NPDC049523. The sequence continues at coordinate 172,564 of NZ_JBFAPP010000006.1, forward strand.
GCGACATCGGCGGTGCGGCGATCGTCATCGCCGCTGGCGCCGATCCGGAGTTCCTGGGCTGCACCGTCTCCGAGGTCCGTGGCGCCGGGGTGCTCTCCACCCGAGGCGGCCGGGGCACCGTACGCGGTTGCGAGATCAGCGCGGTCGACGGCCCGGCGGTGGCGGTCGAGGAGGACGGCGCGATCCAGGTCGTGGACACCGTCGTGCGGGACACCCCCGGATCCGGGCTGGTCGCCACCGACGGCAGCCCGGTCCTGCAGGACTGCGAGTTCCGTGGCATCGGCGGACACGGACTGGTCTGGTCCGGTCGAGCCACCCCGCAACTGCACCGCTGTCGGGTGACCGGCACCGGCGGCCACGGCGCCTACCTGCTCGAGGCCGCGGCCGGTCTGCTCGACGGGTGCGAGTTCGCGGAGACGACCGCAGCCGCGGTAGCGCTCACCGGTACGGCCGCGCCTCGGATCGAGGGGGGCCGGATCGTCGGCGGCGACGGCGTCGCAATGCTGTTCGACGGATCGGTGACCGGCGAGGTGACCGGTACCACGATGGAGGGCGGCACGACCGGAGTCCTGATCCGGGCCGGCGCCGACCCGCTGCTGGCCGGTCTGACCATCAAGGGCGCCACCGGGTACGGGCTGGAGTCCGTCGACGGCGGCCGGGGCACCGTACGCCGGCTCGGGGTGACCGACTGCGCCGAGGCGGCGATCCGGGTCGGCGCCGAAGCGACGCTGGCGATCGAGGACTCGAACCTGCGCGGCGGCCGGGTCGGGCTGCTCGTCGCGTCCGGTGGCACCGCCACCCTGACCTCCTCCGACGTGGGCGAGGCGCAGGAGGCGGGGGTGACCGTCGAGGCGAGCGCCGAAGTCACCCTCCGGGACACCCGGGTGCACCACAGCGGCGGCGCCGGGATCCGGTTCGCCGCCCGGTCGCGGGGGCGGCTGGACCGCTGCGACATTTTCGACAACGCCGCCGACGGGGTGTGGTTGGACACGACCGAACCGGTGTCGATGACCGAGACGACCGTTCGTAACAACGGCGTCCAGCAGGTACGCCGGGGCGTGCCGAACGGCTCGCCGGAGCCGGCCCGCGTCGGCGAGGACGAACCGCAGCGACCGGAGTCGGCCGAGCCGGCCGGGGACCCGGTGCCGGCGGAGCGTGCCGCCGAGGACCCGGTCACGCCGTTGCTGGCCCAGCTGCACGCCCTGGTCGGGCTCGCCGGGGTCAAACAGGAGGTCGCCACCCTGGTCGGTCTGCACCGGATCAGCGCCCGCCGCAGCGCCGCCGGGCTGCCGATGCCGCCGATGTCGCGGCACCTGGTCTTCGCCGGTGCGCCCGGCACGGGCAAGACCACGGTGGCCCGACTCTACGGGCAGATCCTGGCCGCGCTGGGTGTGCTGCCCGGCGGGCAACTCGTCGAGGTCGCACGGGCCGACCTGGTGGCCGAGCACATCGGCGGGACCGCGGTGAAGACGACGCAGAAGTTCACCGAGGCGATCGGTGGGGTGCTCTTCCTCGACGAGGCGTACGCGCTCGCACCGGTGGAGGGCGGGTCGGGCCACGACTTCGGTCGGGAGGCGATCGACACGCTGGTCAAGTTGATGGAGGACCACCGGGACGAGGTGGTCGTGGTGGTGGCCGGCTACTCGCCGCAGATGCGTACGTTCCTGGCGTCGAACCCCGGCCTGGCGTCGCGGTTCTCGCGGACGGTGGAGTTCGACAGCTACACCACGGACGAGTTGGTGACGATCGTCGAGCGGCTGTGCAGCACCCACCACTACGCGTTGGAATACGACACCCGGCTGGCCCTCGCCCAGTTGTTCGACACGATGCCGCGGACCGAGTCGTTCGGCAACGCCCGGGTCGCCCGGCGGGTGTTCGAGGAGATGATCGGGCGGCAGGCGTACCGGCTGTCCGAGGCGGGGGCGTCCTCCGGCGTCGAGCTGGCCCAGCTGCTGCCGCAGGACCTCGGTGCCGCGGCCGCCTCGGCGGTGAGCGCCGGTGCGCCCCGCGCGGCCGAGGTGGACGCGCTGCTGTCCCAGCTCAACAACATGATCGGGCTGGCCGGGGTGAAGCGTGAGGTGTCGGACCTGATCGACCTGCTGGCGAACGTACGGGCCCGGGTACGGGCGGGTCTGCCGGTCCCGCCGGTTTCCCGGCACCTCGTCTTCTCCGGCCCGCCCGGAACCGGCAAGACCACCGTGGCCCGCCTCTACGGGCGGCTGCTGACCGCACTGGGTGTGCTCAGCGGCGGGCAGTTGGTCGAGGTGGCCCGCGCCGACCTGGTCGGCGAGTACGTCGGCCACACCGCGCACCGTACGCGGGAGGCGTTCGACCGGGCGCGTGGCGGGGTGCTTTTCATCGACGAGGCGTACACGCTCGCCCCGGCCGACAGTCGCAACGACTTCGGTCGGGAGGCGATCGACACGCTGGTCAAGTTGATGGAGGACCACCGGGACGAGGTGGTGGTGATCGCCGCCGGTTACGACCAGGAAATGGCCGCGTTCCTGGCGGCGAACGCCGGTCTGCAGTCGCGGTTCACCCGGCACATCCACTTTGTCCACTACCAGGCCGACGAACTGGTGGCGATCTTCGAAGGGCTGGCGCGGGCGAGCGGCTACGAGTGTCCGGGCGACACCCTGGTGGCGCTGCGGGCCCATTTCGAGCGGGTGCCGACCGGCCGCTCGTTCGGCAACGGCCGGTACGCCCGGCAACTGCTCGACGAGGCGGTGACCCGGCAGGCGGGACGGCTCCGCTCGGTGGCATCGCCCAGTGTGGACGACCTGCGAATTCTGCGCGTCTCGGACGTATCGCCAGCGGTGGGTGCCGATGTCTGATACCTGAACGGCCACGAACGACAGTCAGAAAAGCCTTGCCACACACCAACATTCATCTCCAAGACATTCATGTGTCTCCTTACCTCCACCGTCGGTCAGACCGGGCAACGCAACGTGGCGGCAGTCGCCGGGCGCTCCGCCCGACGGCGGTGGCGTTGGGAGGCAACTCGGTGGTTGCGGTGTGCAATGAGGCGGGCACGGCGGTGTCGTCCCCGACCGGTCGGGACATCGCCGAACCCTCGCGACCGGACCGACGTGTCACCGACGCCCGGATGGCGGTCCTGTACGAGACGCACGCCGATCCGCTGTTCCGATTCCTGTTGCGGCTGACGCTGGGCGCCCGGCACCTGGCCGAGGACCTGCTCCAGGAGACCATGGTGCGCGCCTGGCGGAGCATCGACGTACTCGCCGCGGATCAGGAGTCCCAGCGTCGGTGGTTGTTCACCGTGGCGCGGCGGATCGCCATCGACGCCGCTCGCGCCCGACAGGCCCGGCCGACCGAGGTGGGGGTCGTGGACATGTCACGGCTGCCGGCGACCAACGACGCGATGGAGGGGGTGGTCGCCGCGCACACCGTACGCGAGGCGCTGCCCAAGCTGAAGCCGGAGCACCGTACGGTCCTCATCGACCTGTACTTCCGTGGCCTGTCGACCGGTGAGGTCGCCGCCCGGCTCGGTATCCCGGAGGGCACGGTGAAGTCGCGCGCCCACTACGGCCTGCGGGCGCTGCGTGCCGCCGTCGGGTCGACGAACGCCGACTGACCGTGCCACGGTGGTCGGCCGGGTCGGGTCCTAACCTTGGGGTGACAGCACCGAGCGGTGCCCTCCACCCGAGCAGATCCGGCGGATCCATGACCGACCTCGACCGCGAGCACCCGGACCCGAACCACCCGGCCGGGCTCTACCTCCTCGGCGCGCTGGACGCCGACGCCGAGGCCGCCTTCGAGCGGCATCTCGCCGGCTGCGCCTCCTGCCAGGACGAGTGCGACCGGCTCGGGCCGATGGTCACCGCGCTGGGGCAGCTCGACGCCGACGAGGTCGTCGACCGGGACGAACCGAGGGGCGGTTTCCCGACCGGGTGAACCGGGCCGGTCAGCCGCGCCACCACTTCTGGTTGGCGTCACCACTGCACTGCCAGAGCTGCAACCGGGCACCGTTGGCGGTGTTCCAGTCCCGTACGTCGACACACTTGTCGGCCAGCTTGTTGACCAGGTCGTGGGCGCCGTTGAGGGTGAACCGCTGCGCTGGGCCGCCGTTGCAGACCGCGAGCTGGACGGTGGTGCCGTCGGCCGTCGAGGCCCATGCCGCGTCCATGCATTTGCCGAACGCCCGGACACTGCCGTCGCTCGCGAACGTCCACCGCTGGTTCGCCGAGCCGTTGCACGACCAGAGCCGCAGCGGTGTTCCGTCCGCCGAGCCAGGCGCGTCGATGCACTTGTCGACGTACCCGTGGATCGTGACGCCGGACGGTGCCGGCTTGGTCGTCGTCGGGTTGGCCTTGGGCGGGTCCGCCGGCGGCTTCGGCGCAGGTGGCGCTGCCGGGGGTGGCGCGGCCGCGACCGGTGGCGCCACCGGGGGTGCGGCCGGTGGTACGGCCGGTGGTACGGCCGGGGGTGCCGCGGCTCCGGCCGGCGGTAGGGCCTGCGGCGGCGCGGATCCGACCGGTGGTGGCACCGCCGGGCTGCCGGGGTGCGGCAACGGGGCTCCGGCGGGCGGGCCGCCCAGCCGTGGATCGTGGGCGTAGTGGTCAGCGTAGGCGAGCACCATCGCGGTGTGTTCCCGCAGGCCCGGTGAGTCGGGCAGGCCGCCGGCCTGCTGGACCACGGCGCTGCCCCAGTGGTACGCGGCGAGCGCCATCGGGTACGGGTCCGGCCCGATCCCGGACAACTCGCGGGTGAGCACGCACATCGCCTGACCGAGCGCCGGGATCGCCGTCTGGGGGTCCCACGGGGAGGCGGTCGGGGGCGCGTACCGGGCCCAGGTCTGCGGCAGGAACTGGGCGATCCCCTGGCCGCCACCGGCGCTGAGCAGGTTCGGGTTGAAACCGGAGGACGCCATCAGTTGGCCCGCGACCCGGGCCGGGGTGACGGTGCCGCAGACCTGACCGGCGGCCAGCACCAGCGGTAGATAGGCGTCCGGCACCGGGATCGGAGCGGTGCCCGCGGTGGGCACTGCCCCGACGGCGCGCGGGGTGGGGCTCGGGCTGCCGGAGGTGAGGTCCGGCTGCCGCTCGTACCAGGTCGCGTACGCGGCCACGGTGTCGACGTACCCGCGCGCCGCCGCCGGCACCCCGCCCGCCGTCCGTACCGCCGGCAACCCCGACCGGTACGCGGCCAGCGCCAGCCGCCACGGGTCCCCGTCGACACCGGTCCGGCGTACCTGTCCGACCAGGTCACACATGTGATGGGCGAGGGCGAAGATGTTGGCGCCGATGTCCAGCCGGGGTGCCCGCGGCCACGGCGCCCAGGACTGCCAGGCGCTGTCGGTCAGTGCCGCGATGCCGGACCCGCCCGAGGAGTTCGCACGCAGGTTCACCTCGAAGCCCGAGGCCGCCATCAACTGCGCCGCCACCTTCGCCGGGCTCAGCGCCGGGCAGGACAGGGCGGCGGCCGCGATCGTCGACACCTGCGCCACGGGAACCGGGCTGGCCGCACGACCGGCCTCCTGCGCGGTAGCGTCACCGAAACCGGAGCCGGCCGCCACCGCGCACACCCCGACCAGCCCCAGTACGGCGGTGATCGCCACCGCCCGGCGCAACCGCAGACCGAGCCGCAGGTGCCGTACGGGCAGCCGAAGCGTCCCGGTCCACCGACGGACGGCGGCCACGGCCCGGCCGCCGAGGCGTCGTACGGCTTCGCCACCAGCCGTTGCCCGCACGGGCACCTCCCTCACCTCACCCGGACCCGCCCCCCACAACGGCCCGGACCCGCCGCCGGTTCACCGTTGCCGGGCTCCGGCTCAGCCGCCGCCGTGACGCGACGGACCGATCACGACTCAGGAGCCGGTGGCGACGGACCGATCACGACTCAGGAGCCGGTGGCGACGGACCGATCACGACTCAGGAGCCGGTGGCGACGGACCGTCAGCGGCTCAGGCGCCGGTAGCGGCGGACCGCCAGCGGGGCGAAGACCGCGATGAGCAGCAGCGGCCAGGCGACGGCCAGCAGCACCGGATGCCGGGCGACGAACGAGTCCCCACCGAGGCCGGGATTGCCGAACAGCTCACGGGCCGCCGCGACCGTGGACGAGAGCGGGTTCCAGATCGAGATCGCGCCGAGCCAGTCCGGCATCAGCTCCGGTGCCACGAAGACGTTGGAGAGTGCGGTGAGCGGGAAGGCCAGCGGGAACACGATCACCGACACGGTCTCCGGGTTGGGCACCACCAGGCCGAGGTAGATACCCAGCCAGGTGAGCGCGACCCGGAGCAGCAGGATGAGCGCCACCGCGAGCAGCGCGTCGGCCCACCCGTCGCGCCACTGCCAGCCGACCAGCAGCCCGCAGACGACCAGGGTGGACATCTCCAGCAGGGCACGCAGCAGGTCGGCCACGCTCCGGCCGGTCAGCAGCGCGGACCGGCTCACCGGCATCGACCGGAACCGGTCCACCACACCCTTGTTGACGTCGGTGGCGATGCCGGTGGCGGTCGCGCCGAGGCCGTACAGCATGGTCATCACGAAGACGCCGGGCAGCAGGAACTCCCGGTAGCCACCGCCGCCCGGTACCGCCATGCCGCTGCCGAAGACGTAGCCGAAGACCAGCACGAACATGATCGGGAGGGAGAAGTAGAGGATGAGTTCCTCCGGTGCCCGGACCACGTGCGTCATGTAGCGCCCGGTCATGGCGCGGGCGTCGGAGACCGCCCAGCGCAGTCGTGTCGCCGCGGTCGGTGCTGGCTCCGCGCCGGTCGCGACCGGTGCGCCGGTACGGGAGTCCACCATGGTGTTCATCGCCGCTCAGCCTCGTTTCCGCTGGTGGAAGCCCTGGTCGAGGGGCCGGTGGAGCCGTCGGTCGCCGTGCTCCTGGAACCGCCGGTGAGGTGCAGGAACGCCTCGTCGAGCGTGGGTCGCCGTAGCCCGATGTCCTCGACCGAGATGCCCGCGTCGACCAGTGCCCGCATCACCTCGGCGAGCGCGGCGACCCGGTCGGTCACCGGGGCGCTGAGCCGGCGGGTCTCCGGGTCGCGGTCCGGGGTCGTGGCGCAGACCCGCTCGACGATGCCGGCCGCGACGTCCAGCTCGGCCACGTCGTGCAGCACCACCTCGACCCGGTCACCGCCGATCTTCGACTTCAGCTCGTTCGGGGTGCCCTCGGCGACCACCCGACCGGAGTCGACCACGGAGATCCGGTCCGCCAACTGGTCCGCCTCCTCCAGGTACTGGGTCGTCAGCAGCACCGTCGTCCCGTCCCGGACCAGGTCCCGTACGGCGTCCCAGAGGCGGTTGCGGCTGCGCGGGTCCAGACCGGTGGTCGGCTCGTCGAGGAACAGCACCTCCGGTGTCCTGATCAGGCTGGCGGCGAGGTCGAGCCGGCGGCGCATCCCACCGGAGTATTCACCCGCCGACCGGCCGGCCGCGTCGGCGAGACCGAACTGTTCCAGCAACTCGTCGGCGCGACGGCGGGCCGCGCGCGGGGCGAGGTGGTGCAGCCGGCCGAACAGGGTCAGGTTCTGCCGCCCGCTGAGGATCTCGTCGATGGCGGCGTACTGCCCGGTGAGCCCGATCCGGCCCCGTACCCGCGCTGCCTGGCGGGTGACGTCGAGCCCGGCCACCTCCGCCCGGCCGGCGTCGAAGCTGAGCAGGGTGGCGAGGATCCGTACCGCCGTGGTCTTGCCGGCGCCGTTCGGCCCGAGCAGGCCGTACACCGTCCCGGCCGGCACGGCCAGGTCGAAGCCGTCGAGCGCCCAGTTGGGTCCGTACCGTTTGCGCAGCCCCTCGGTCAGGACCGCTGGTCGTGTGGTTGTCATGACCCGAGCCTGCGGCGCCGCGCTGACCGCGCACGCACCGGCGACTGACGGGCCCGCACCGGTCACTGACGGGGCCGCCGCAGGTGCGTCAGTGGCCGGCGAGCACCCGCAGCGCCTCGTCGCGGCCGAGTGCCGTACCCCGGACGAAGGCCGGTTCGTACGCGTCGTCGCCGAGCGCGGCTCTCGTACGGTCGGCGATCCGGGTGAGTTCGGCGGCCCCGGCGACCGTGACGTCGCGCAGCACCCGGTCGACCGCGCCGAGCAGCAGCGCGGCCCGGGTCGGGTCGGTGCCGCCCAGGTCGAGCCGGACCAGGCCATCGACCGCCTCGCCCAGCGGCGGCAGGCTGTCGAGTACGAGCGTGCTGGTCAACGCCTGCGCGTAGAAATCGCGTGCCGCGCCGACACCGTCGGTCACCTCGGCTATCCGTCCGAGCATCACCAGCAGGTCCAACCGGGTGCCGGCGGCGGCGAACCAGCCCTGCGGGCACTCCGCCAGCGCGGCCTCGCACAGCTCGCGGGCCTGGTCGAGGTCACCGCGGCGACGGGCGATCTCGCCGAGACCGAGCCGGGACGCGGCGGCGAGTTCGAGCGCCCCCGCCTGCCGGGCGAGCCGCCCGGCCCGGACAAAATCGGTGTGCGCGCCCACCAGGTCGTCGGCCTGGATCCGTACGTTGCCGCGGGTGCGCAGCAGATCCGAGATGTCCACGGTCGAACCGAGTTGTTCGGCCAGCGGCAGCGCCTCGGCCAGCGACACCAGGGACGACGCGTGATCGCCGCGCGCGGCGGTCAGTTCGGCCGTCGTGGCGAGCGCCAGCACGGTGCCCCACCGGTCACCGATCGCACGCAGTCCCGCCAGCCCCCGCGCCAGTGCGGCCTCGGCCGGCTCGGCCTGTCCGCCGAACAGCCAGGTCAGGCCCAGGCCGATCGAAGTCAGCGCGCGTGCCCACGGGTCCGAGCCGAGCAGCCCGCCCTCGTCGATCATCGCGAGCATCGCCTCGGTGCTGTCCGCCGGTGGCCCGGACGCCATCGCGGACAGGAAGAGCAGGAAAGGCTGGCGCGGCGGCCGACCCAGGGTACGCAGCACCCACTCCGCCGCGTTCGTGCCGGTCGGCGGCTGTTGCCGGGTGAACCCGCCCAGCGCGGCGTTCAGCAGGCAGAGCGTGTGCTCCTCTTCGAGTCCCCGCGGTGGCTCGGGGCCGACCGTCCGGAGCACTTCCTCGGCCAGCACCGTGGCCTCGCCGCGCAGGCCCCGTACCCACCAGTAGAAGGACAGGGCCGCGACCAGCCGGAGCGCGGGGGCGGGATCGGCGGCACCGGTGGTACGGCGCAGCGCGGCGTGCAGGTTGTCCCGCTCGGCGTCCAGCCGCCGCAGCCAGTCCAACTGCTCCGACCGGCGCAGGTGCGGGTCGGCGGTTTCCGCGAGTTCCAGGAAGTAGGCCGCGTGTGCCCGGTGCAGCGGGTCGACCTCGCCGGCCTCGGCCAGCCGCTCGGCACCGTACGCGCGCACCGTGTCCAGCATCCGGTAGCGCCCGTCGTGCACCTCGACCAGGGACTTGTCGACCAGGCCGGCGAGCACCTCGACCACGTCGTGGCCGGGCAGCCCGCAGACGCCCTCGGCGGATCCGACGGTGGCGCCGCCGGTGAACACGGTCAGCCGGCGGGCCAGCACCCGTTCGGTCGGGTCGAGCAGGTCCCAGCTCCACTCGACCGCCGCGCGCAGCGTGCGGTGCCGTGGCAGGGCGGTGCGGCTGCCGCGCGACAGCAGCCGGAACCGGTCGTCGAGCCGGGCGGCGATGTCCGCCACCGGCAGGGTCCGCAGCCGGGCGGCGGCCAGCTCGATGGCCAGCGGCAGCCCGTCGAGGGTACGGCAGATGCGCAGTACGGCGTCGACGTCGGCGGTGCCGAGTTCGAAGTCGGGTGCCACGTCGACGGCCCGTTCGACGAAGAGGCGTACGGCCGGGTAGTCGCGGGCGTCGGCCGGGGTGCTCCGCTGCGGTGGCAGCGCGAGCCCGGTGACCGGGCACAGCGCTTCGCCGGTGAGCCGCAGCGGCTCCCGGCTGGTGGTGAGGATCCGCAGCCGGGGGCAGGTGTGCAGCAGCCGGGCGGCGAGCCGGGCCGCCTCGGCGACGACGTGTTCGCAGTTGTCGAGCACCAGCAGCAGTGGTCGGTCGGCGAGCGCCGCGACCAGCCGTTCGGTGGTGACCTGCCGGTGCTCGGCCGGGGCCCGCAGTCCCGCGTCCCGCAGCCCGAGCGCGGTGAGTACGGCCTGCGCCACGTTCGTGCCGGGGCTCACCACGGCCAGTTCGACGAAGCAGACCTCGCCCTCCTGCCGGCCGGCGGCCTCGATCGCCAACCGGGTCTTGCCGGCGCCGCCGGGACCGGTGAGCGTGACCAGTCGGGCCTCGCCGAGCAGCTTCCCGACCCGGCGTAGTTCCTCTTCCCGCCCGACGAAGCTGGTGAGCTGGCTGGGCAGGCCCGGCCGGGCGGTCGGTGCCGGCGTCGGGTCCCGATCCGCCCGCAGCACCGACAGGTGCACCGCGGCCAGTTCGGCGGAGGGGTCGGCGCCGAGTTCGTCGGCGAGCGTACGGCGCGCGTCCTCGTACGCGGCCAGCGCCTCGGCGGTTCGGCCGGCGGTGTACAGCGCCCGCATCAGCAGCGCGCGCAGCCGTTCCCGCAGCGGGTACGCGGTGACCAGCTCGCGCAGTTCCCCGATCGGCGGCGCCCGGTCGGGGAGTCCGAGTTCGGCGTCGATCCGGTCCTCGACGGCGTCGAGCCGGAGTTCGTCCAGGCGGGCGGCGTGCGCCCGCCCGGCCGGGGTGTCGGCGATGTCGGCCAGCGGTGCGCCGCGCCAGAGGTCGAGTGCCTCCCGGAGCAGGGCGGCGGCGGTGGGCCGGTCGCCGGTGGTGAGTGCCCGGCGGCCGGCGGTGGCGAGCCGGCCGAACCGGTGCGCGTCGACCTGTTCGGGGTCCACCGCGAGTCGGTAGCCGGTCTGGTGGAACTCGACCAGCGGGTGCGCCGGGTCCGGGCCGGGCAGGGCCTGGCGCAGCCGGGAGATCTGTGACTGGAGTGCGTTCGCGGCGCCGTGCGGCGGGGTTTCGCCGTAGAGGCCGTCGATGAGCCGTGGTACGGGCACCACCCGGCCCGCGTCCACCAGCAGCAGGGTGAGCAGCGCGCGCAGGCGGGTGCCGCCGACGGCGACCTGTTCCCCGTCGGCGCGCAGTACCCGGGTCGGGCCCAGGATGCCGTACCGCATGGCACCCATTGTCGCCCACCGGGAAGACGCGGTGGTCTGGCCGGCTCCGGCGGTGGTCGCGGCGGTGCAGGTCAGGGGCGGTCGGTTGATCGGAGTTGCCGGCAAACCCCCGCAACGTCTACTTTGCAGCGGTCTTCCGTCGGCCCCTGTGTGAGGAGTGCGGCCCGTGACCGAGACGTCTGGTTCCACCGTCGAACCACCCAAGATCGATCCGAGCGTCTCCCATTCGGCCCGGATCTGGAACTTCTGGCTGGGCGGCAAGGACAATTTCGCGGTGGACCGGCAGATCGGGGAACAGTTCCAGGATCTGTTCCCGGATATCGTGCCGATCGCCCGGGGATCGCGGGAGTTCCTGTCCCGGGCGGTGACATATCTGGCCGGGCAGGTGGGCATCCGGCAGTTCCTGGACATCGGCACCGGGTTGCCGACCGTCGACAACACGCACGAGGTCGCCCAGCGGGTGGCGCCGCAGTCGCGGATCGTCTACGTCGACAACGATCCGATGGTGCTGTCGCACGCCCGCGCGTTGCTCGCCGGCACCCCACAGGGTGTGACCGAGTACGTGGACGCCAGCCTGCACGACCCGGACCGCATCCTGGACGCGGCGCAGCGGGCGACCCTGGACTTCGACCAGCCGGTGGGGCTGATCCTGATGAACATCCTGGGCCACGTCCCGGACCTCGACGAGGCCCGGTCGATCGTGCGCCGGCTGATGGCCGCGCTGCCCGCCGGCAGCCATCTCGTGGTCGCCGACGGCACGAACGTGGTCGACGGTGCGGCATTCGAGGCCGCCATTGCGGTATGGAACGCGAGTGGCTCGTTGCCGTACCACCTGCGTACGCCGGACGAGATCGGCACGTATTTCGACGGATTGGAGTTGGTCGAACCGGGTGTGGTGTCGTGCCCGCTGTGGCGGCCCGATCCGACCGATCCGACACCCCGCCGCCCGGTCGACGAGTTCGGTGCGGTGGGTCGCAAGCCGTAGCTTGCCGGGCACGCCGCCGCAGGTGGGCGGCGGGTCGGGCCGGCGCGTACGCGATCTTGGGCAGATGCCGCTGAATCGGGGACAAGTATGTCAATATCTGACGTTCCTCGGCCGGTATTGACGAAGATCCGTAAGGGGCAAAGACTGACGCCCGCACTTACGTGTGGCGCCGGGTCGAAGCCCGTACCCGGCCCGAACACGCTCGCTTTTGGAGGACCTCAGATGAGGAGTTCCCACCCGAGCAGGGTGGGCCGGATGGCGGCCCTGCTCGCCCTACCGGTCGCCCTCGCGCTCAGCGCCGGCCCGGTCGGCGCCCAACAGTCCCAGCCGGACGGGCAGGTCGTGCCCGACCGGCAGTCCAGCACGGAGCAGAACGGCGTCGCGCTGATGCGCGTCGTCGTGCCCGGTCAGGCCGACCTCGACCGGCTCAACGACCTGGGCGTCGACCTCGCCGAATACAAGAAGCCGGTGGACGACGGCCTCGAGGTGCACGCCGTACTCAGTCCGGAGGAGACCCAGCAGCTTCGCGAGCTGGGCTTCGACGTACGCGACGCGATCTCGGACCAGACCGACTTCGCGGAGAACAAGGCCGAGCGGCAGGCTGCCATCGCCGCCGCGGCGGTCGACGCGGACGAGGTCGACAAGCTCACCCCGCTGCGCGCGGAGTGGTTCACCAGCATCGACGACCAGCGGTTCATCTCGATCGAGGTGAAGTCGAGCGCGATCGACGCCCAGACGAGCCTCACCGTCACCTGGGACAAGGGCAAGGGGACCCCGGCCGGCTCCGGCGGTACGGCGACCATGTCCCGGTTCACCGACGCCGGGCAGTACATGTACCACCGGTTCAACACCCCGATCCCGGTCACCGACGCACCGGCCACGGCGACCATCACCAGCAACCGGGGCGGCACCGTCACCGTGCCGGTGAAGAAGTGGCTGGGTGCGAAGGTCAAGGCACCGAGCAAGCACTACCTCTCGGACTTCGTCGACCACTACATGGACCCGACCGAGATCAACAACCGGATCACCACGCTGGGCCGGGAGTTCCCGAAGATCGCCGAGGTGATCGACCTCCCGAACCTGACCAACGGCTACCGCCGTGCGGCGCAGGCGCAGTTCGGCACCGATGCGGCGAGCACGCTCTACGTCAGCTCCAAGGCGTACGGCTCCGAGGGCGGCAACGGCCTGACCGTCGCGCTGGTGAAGCCGCAGGCCGCCTCGGCGCCGCTCGGTGTCGTGGTGACCGGTCGCAACGTCGTGGTCAACCTGGCCACCGACGGTTCGGCCGCGGTCAGCAGCACGGCCAAGCAGGTGGTCGACGCGCTCAACGCGGACACCGCCGTGTCCGCACTGCTCACCGCCGCCACCTACCGGGGCAACGCCGGGGCCGGGCTGGTCGCGGCCGCGCCGGCCGCGACGCTGACCGACGGCCTCAAGGCGCCGGCGTACGTCTCGCGTGACCCGTTCCAGATGAAGGCGCTGCGGATCGGCAAGAAGCGGGACGGCTCGAAGGTGGGTGTCTTCCTCTACTGCCAGGAGCACGCCCGCGAGTGGGTCACCCCGATCACCTGCGTGGAGACCGCAGAACGCCTGCTGCGCAACTACGCCACCAACGAACAGACCCGCAAGCTGGTCGACGGCCTGGACATCTTCATCCTGCCGGTGGCCAACCCGGACGGCGCGCACTACAGCTTCTACGACTTCAACTCGCAGCGCCGGAACATGACCAACCACTGCACGGAGACCAACTCCGACCCGGGCCGGCGCAACTCGTGGGGCGTCGACCTGAACCGGAACTTCTCCGTCGGTTCGGTGTTCGACGGTTACTCCGGTGCCTCGACCACCTGCACCGGCGACACGTTCGCCGGACCGGCCGAGTTGTCCGAGCCGGAGGCCCGCAACGAGGTCTGGCTGACCAACCAGTTCCCGAACATCAAGTTCGCCATGAACACCCACTCGTACGGCGGGTACTTCATGTGGCCGCCGGGGGCGTACAAGACCGCCGGCCGGGAACTGCTGCCGTCGCCGGACTTCGGCACCGAGAACTACTTCTGGGACGCCTCCACGCACGTACTCAGGGCGGTCCAGTCCTACCGGGGTACGGCGGTGTGGCCGGGTCGTACCGGCCCGGTGCCGGACGTGCTGTACTCGGCGGCCGGTAACAGCGCCGACGAGCACTGGTTCAACCGGGGCATCATCGGCTGGGACTTCGAGGTCGGTTCCGACATGTACGACCCGGCGACCGGCCGGTTCAACGCGGTCGGTTTCCAGCCGCCGTTCGCCGAGGGGCACGAGGAGGCGATGGAGTTCGCCGCCGGGCAGATCGCCATCCTGGAGGTCGCCCAGGCGTACGCCGCGGACAAGACCGACCCGGTGTCGACGCTGACCGTACGGGACAAGGGCGTCGGCTCGAAGGTGTTCAGCTTCAAGATCGACGAGCCGGCGAACATCTACTACACCCTGGACGGCAGCCGGCCGACCCTGAACTCGACCCGGCTGACCTCGGCCGGAATGCGTGAGGGCGCGCAGGAGATCACGATCAACGCGAAGACCACGGTGAACTGGTTCGCCGTCGACATCGCGGGCAACATCGAGAACAACTACCAGCCCACCGGCACCCGCAACAACTACAAGACCCAGACGCTCTACGTACCGAAGCAGTAGCCCCACCGGGTGGTACGCGGTGGCCGCCGACCCTCGGGTCGGCGGCCACGTCGCGTCGCGGCGGGCGTCAGGCGCTCGGTGCCGGTTGGTCGAGGATCGCGCTGAAGCGTTCCTCGGCCAGGTCGAGCTGTTGGAAGATGTGCTGCTTCACCCGGTGCGACAGTGGCGTGTCCGGGCGGCCGATCAGCTCCCGGAACACCGGCACCAGCGGGCGGTATTTGGTGGCCGACGAGGCCACCTTCGGTCCCACCGTGTGGATCACGCCGACGCCGTTGTCGGTGAAGTCCGACACCTTGATCACCCGTGCCCACGGCTCCCGGTCCAGGCTGGCCGCGACGTGCTCGCGGTACTGGACGTACCGGTCCCGGTCCGGGCTGAACGCGGGGTTGGTGACCGCGGCGACCAGGCAGGCCACCCGGTCACCGAACCGCCGGGCCAACTCGGCCAGGGCGGCCGCGGTCGGGTCGCCGGCCGCGTCGATGCGGGCGCCGGCCAGTTCCGCCGGGTGGTCCTCCACCGAGTCGTGCAGCAGCCCGGCGACGACCACGTCCACGTCGTCCACGTCGTAGTGGTGCAGCAGCCGGATGCTCACCCGCAGCAGGTGGTTCAGGTACGGCTCGCGGACCCGGCGGTCGTCGCGGTGCAGTTCGCTGGCGAGGTCGAGGGCGGTGGTCAGCCGATCTCGGTCGGCCGGGTCGAATCGTTGGATCTCCAGCCGGAACCTCTCCCGGAGGCCGGCCTCACCGTGGATCTCGGTGATCGCGTGCATCGGCATGCTGGCGAGGTACGCGGGAAACTCCATGCCGCTACTTATATCGGATCCCGGCAAGATCAGCTTTGCTCGACACGGGCCCGGGTGGCCGCCAGGAACTCCCGGATCAGCGCCGGGTCCTTCACGCCACGGCTCACCTCGACGCCGCTGGAGACGTCGACACCCCACGGCCGCAGCGTCTCGATCGCGGCGGCGACGTTGCCGGGGTGCAGGCCACCGGCAAGCAACCAGTGCCCGTCCGGTACGTCACGGTCGAGGGTGTCCCAGTCCCAGGCGGCACCGGAACCGGGCTGCGGCGAGTCCACGATCAGCAGGTCCTCGCCGAGCGCGCCGCAGCGCAGGCCGGCCGGACCGCCGGGGGAGGTGGCCCGGACCAGCGGCAGGCCGAGGTCCCGCAGCGCCGCGTAGTGGCTGGCCGGCTCGTCGCCGTGCAGTTGGATCGCCCGTACCCCGGACTCGGCCACCGCGGCCCGGACCGCCTCGACCGGTTCGCCCCGGAACACCCCGACGGTCAGTACGCCCGCCGGCACCGGCCGCGCCAGTTCGGCCGCCTGTGCCGGGGTCACCTGTCGGGGGCTCGCGGTGAGGACGAAGCCCACCGCGTCCGCGCCGGCCAGGACCGCGGCTTCGACGTCCCGCTCGGTGCGTAGCCCGCAGACCTTGACGAACATCCGATCCCGCCCCTCCACATCCGGCCAGTGCTGCGGCGCCATTCTCGCGGGCGGGGCCGCAGTGCCTCGCCCCGGGATCGACGTCCGGCGTGTCGTGGCGTCCCACGCGGCGGGTCGTACACCGTAGGGGTGAGGTGAAAGTCGTACATCTTCCGCTTTATCCGAAAAATGCTCAACTGTAGCTGCAAGTGCCTTCGGACTGTGTCCATCGCGACATCCGAGCCTGCCATGCAACTTCCCGCCGCCTCGGTCACGTCATCGTCCTGCGCTGACCGAGGGGTCAGCGGCGCGATAGGGGAGATCGATGGAAGCTGGAACAAACCGGGCACGGCGCGGCGGCCTGTCGCGCCGACAGGCGATCACTTCGGCCGCGCTCGCCGCCGCCGGTCTGGGAGCGCTCGGCACCGGGTTGGTCCTGCGCCTCCCGCAGGCCGCCGGTCAGGCCGGGCCGGGCGCGAACACCCCCAGCCCGACCCCGAGCCCCACCCCGGACCTGTTCGCCGAGGCGCAGACCCGGATCGAGGCGTACGTCGCCGGGTTGGGCGAACGGATCACGCTGGCCGTACGCGACCAGGTGACCGGCACCGAGCTGACCGTCGGCACCCGCGCGTTCCAGACCGCCAGCATCGTCAAGGTCGACATCCTCGCCGCGCTGCTGCTGCGCGCCCAGGCGAAGGGCGAGCAGCTCACCGCCACCGACCGGCAGCGGGCCCGTCCGATGATCGTGATCAGCGACAACGACGCCGCGTCCGCGCTCTACCAGAAGATCGGCAAGGTCGCCGGCCTCACCGCCGCCAACCAGACGCTCGGCCTGAGTGAGACCACGCCCAACGTGCACTGGGGCATGACCAAGACCACCGCAGCCGACCAGGTACGCCTGCTCACCGCGATCACCGCCGCCGACAGCCCGCTCGCACCGGCCAGCCGTGCGCTGATCCTCGACCTGATGAGCCAGGTCGACAAGACCCAGCGGTGGGGGGTTCCCGCCGCGGCCACCACGCAGACCACCGGGACCTACGTGAAGAACGGCTGGGTGCCGGACGACGCGAACGGCAACCGCTGGGAGGTAAACAGCATCGGCCGACTGGTCGAGCCCGGACACGACTGGCTGGTCGCCGTGCTCTCCGACAACCACGTGAAGCTGCAGGACGGGACCACGATGGTGGAGAAGGCGGTCAAGTACGCCCTCGGCGAACTGCGCGAACTACCGGCCGTCACGATTCCCTGACCCCCTGCCGGGGCAGCAGGCCGCCGGGGCTGGTCGCGGGGTCCGTCGTCGTCGCCGGGTCGGCCGGGTCCGTCGTCTGTGCCTTCGCCGGGTCAGCCGGGTCCTTCGCCGGGTCAGCCGGGTCCTTCGCCGGGTCAGCCGGGTCCTTCGCCGGGTTGGCCGGGTCCGTCGTCGGTGCCTTGGCCGGGCGGCGGTGCAGCAGGGCGAAGAGGCCACCGGCGAGCAGGCCCCAAAATGCGGCGCCCAGGCCGAGCACGGTGATCCCGGAGGCGGTCACCAGGAAGGTCACCACGGCGGCCGGGCGTCCGTCGGGATCGGCGACCGCCGCCGCGATCGCCGCGCCGAGCGCGCCGAGCAGGGCCAGCCCGGCGACCGCCTCGACCAGCACCGGCGGGGAGAGCAACACCAGCGCCGTGGCCAACCCGGACCCGAGCCCGAGTACGAGCTGTCCGGACCCGGCGGTGACCGAGGCGATCCACCGCCGACGCGGGTCCGGGTGTGCGTCCGGTCCCGCGGCCAGGGCGGCGGTGATCGCCGCGAGGTTGACCGCGTGCCCGCCCAGCGGTGCGGCGAGGGTGCTGGCCAGCCCGGTACCGACCAGGACCGTACGCAGGGGCGGCCGGTAACCGAAGCCGGCCAGCACCGCCATTCCGGGCACGTTCTGGCTGGCCATGGTGACCAGGAACAGCGGCAGGGCCAGGCTGACCGTCGCCGCCCAGGTCCACGTGGGTGTGGTGAACACGATGGTGGGGCGCAGGTCCGCGCCGGCCAGCCCACCGGCCGGTGCGGTCCACACGATCGCGACCACGGCCACCGCGAGTGCCGCCGGTACGGCCCACTGCCGGGCGTACCGGCTGAGTACGGCCCAGGTGACGACGACCGGCGCCGCCATCATCGGCACCTCGACCAGGGCGCGTACCGGGGCGATGCAGAGGTCGAAGAGCACCCCGGCCAGCATCGCGCTGGCCACCGGCACGGGGATGGCGGCGACCGCCCGGCCCAGCACCGGAATCAGGCCCGCCGCGGTGATGAGCAGACCGCAGAGGACGAACGCGCCGACCGCCGCGGCGAACCCGCCCGGTACGGGACCGGTGGAGACCAGCAGGGCGGCTCCCGGGGTGGACCAGGCGATGCTGATCGGGATCCGGTGCCGTACCCCGAGCCAGATCGCGACCAGGCCCATGGCGAGGCAGAGGGCGAGCAGGCCGGAGGCGGCCTGGCGTTCGTCGGCGCCGACCGCCCGGAGGGCGGCGAGGATCAGCGCGAAGGTGCTGGCGAAGCCCACCACTGCGGTCAACACACCGGCCAGGACGGGTTGGAGCAGGCGATTCATCGGTGCCTCCCACCGTCGATCTCGATGCTGCCGGTGCGCTTCGGCGTCACGTCGGCGTCGCGTCACCCACAGCCCTCACCGGCGTTCCGTAAACGGAACGCTCGGGGATCTGGAGAATAGCGCCATGGACTCAACCGTGGTGGAGCCGGGCGGTGCCAGCGTGGGACGCCGGCTGCGCGAACTCCGCGAGGCGCAGGGCCTGTCGCTGTCCGCCCTGGCCCGCCAGGCCGGCATCGGCAAGGCGACGCTCTCCGGGCTCGAGGCCGGCACCCGCAACCCGACCCTGGAGACGCTCTACGCGGTGACCGCGCAGCTCGGCGTACCCCTGGCGGCGGTGCTCGCCGACAAGGCGGGCCCCGAGGGCGGGTCACCGCCGGTCGTACGCGGGCGGGCGGTGGTCGCCACCCTGCTCGAGGTGTTCGAGGAGGCGTCGGTCACGTACGAGCTGTTCCGGTTGCGGGTCCTGCCCGGCCCGGCGCAGACCTCGCCCGCGCACCACGACGGCGTGACCGAGCACATCACCGTCTTCGCGGGCGTACTGCGCGCGGGACCGTTGGACGCGCCGCTGGTCGCCGGCCCCGGTGAACACATCTCGTGGCGGTCCGACGTGCCGCACGGCTTCGCCGCCGCCGGCCCGGACGAGGTGCAGGCCAGTCTGCTGATCCGCTATCCGCGCCGACCCGGACCGTCCTGACCGGGTCCGGGCCCGGGCCCGCGTAGAGTTCCGGGGTCATCGGTGAAAAATTCCAAGGTACGGAGCGGTAGCGCGGCATGACGGTAAGTGAGCAGAGTGGGGTCGGTGTGGCACCGGCGGGGATCGATCCGACGGATCTGGAGACCTGCCTACGTGTGCTCGCCGAGGTGGACACCCTGCCGGTGGACCATCCGGACGCGCTGCGGGTGCGGCTGGCCACCGCGCGGGTCTTCAAGAGCGTGAAGGAACGCCGCCGCAAGGAGCGCCAACTCGCGGTCACCGAGGCCGACCGGGCGGTCACGGCCGCTACCGCCACCGGGGCACCCGGACGCATCGACGACGAGACCAAGGGCCTGCCGCTGGTGTCGGCGACCACGGACGCGCCGCTGGCCGGGACCCTGCGCCGGCCCAGGGCCTGTTACATCTGCAAGGAGCGCTACCGCGAGGTGGACGCGTTCTACCACCAGCTCTGCCCGCCGTGCGCGGCGACGAACCGGAGTCGGCGCGACGCGCGTACCGACCTGACCGGGCGGCGGGCGCTGCTCACCGGCGGCCGGGCCAAGATCGGCATGTACATCGCGCTGCGGCTGCTCCGCGACGGAGCCCACACCACCATCACCACCCGGTTCCCGAACGACGCGGTCCGCCGGTTCTCCGCCATGCCGGACAGCGACCAGTGGCTGCACCGGCTCCGGATCGTCGGGATCGACCTGCGGGACCCCGCGCAGGTGGTCGCGCTGGCCGACTCTGTCACCGCCCAGGGCACGCTGGACATCCTGATCAACAACGCGGCGCAGACCGTACGCCGCTCGCCCGGCTCGTACGCGCACCTGGTCGCCGCCGAGTCGGCGCCGCTGCCGTCCGGCCCGCTGCCGGAACTGGTCACCTTCGGCCACCACGGCATCGGCACGGCAGCGCTCACCGCCGCGCTGCCGCAGCAGCGACACTCGCTCGCCCCGCACGAGCTGACCGCGCTCGCACTGACCAGCGGTTCCGCCTCGCTGGACCGGGTCGCCGCCTCGACCGCGATCGACGCGGGCGGCCTCGCCCCGGACCTGGACGCGGAGAACAGCTGGTCCCGGCGGGTGCACGAGGTCGACCCGGTCGAGCTGCTCGAGGTGCAGCTCTGCAACGTGACGGCGCCGTTCGTGCTGGTCAGCCGGCTGCGCCCGGTGATGGCCGCAGCACCCGCGCGGCGCAAGTACGTGGTGAACGTGTCGGCGATGGAGGGGCAGTTCGGTCGCGGCTACAAGGGCGCCGGCCACCCGCACACCAACATGGCCAAGGCCGCGTTGAACATGTTGACCCGTACCAGCGCGGCCGACATGCTCGCCGACGGGATCCTGATGACCAGCGTGGACACCGGCTGGATCACCGACGAACGCCCTCACCCGGTCAAGGCCCGCCTGCACGACGAGGGCTTCCACGCACCGCTCGACCTGGTCGACGGCGCCGCCCGGGTCTACGACCCGATCGTCCGCGGAGAACTGGGCGAAGACCTCCACGGCTGCTTCCTCAAGGACTACACCCCCTCACCCTGGTAACCCCCCCCCGCATCCCACCATCGCGCTGATGTAGAGAAAGAGTGGCTACCCGTCGTGGGATAGCCACTCTTTCTCTACATCAGGGTTGCTACGAGCGAGTGAGCGAGCGAGTGGGGGTGGGGAGTTAGGGGAGGGGGCGCTTGAGGTGGTAGCGGTGCACCTCGAATGTGCTCTCCTGGTTGTTGATGTCCTCGGCCGCCGAGACCAGCTCCCACCCCTGCGCGCCGACCCGGTTCAGGTGCGAGATCGCGGTGTCGCCGAAGGCGGACACGTCCTGTCTGGAGCCGTCCGGGCCGTACCAGATGTAGGTCAGATCCAACCTCCGGCCCTCGCCCACCCGACGCCGGACCAGCAACGCGTACTCCCATTTGACCATCCGTCCATTATGGCCGGTATCCGACGGGTGATCGCCAGCCCCATGCTCGCACGGTCGGGCCTCCGACATTCTATTTCCGATGTATCCGTGTTTATCAGTACGAACCAACAGCTCGATCGGGACGCAGCCAGGGACGGATGCGCGGTGCCCCGGCCACCAGGGCGAGCGCGAGTACGGTGATCACGGCTTGGCCGATCCGGCCCGGCGTGACTCCCGGAGCCGGATCGAGTACGTAGTTGGCGTACGCGTTCGCCACGGCGTCGGTCAACAGCACGGCGCCACCGAGCACCAGTCCGGCGGCCCGACGGGCGACCAACAGAGCGGCGGCCAGCGGGTCGAGCACGGTCAACGAGACGAAGTAGACGCTCAACCACACCGGCAGCCCCGGATACGGGTCGCTACCACCGGCCGCGAGCTGGAACAGGTGCGCCATCGTGCCGTACGCGAAGACCACGACGGTGGCCCCGACCGCGACCCGGATCCGACCCGGCACGCCTGACCACCGACGACCTCGCACCCCGACCAGTCTGCGCCACCGGGTCCAGAGGTCGGGTGGGCAGGTGAGCGGTCAGGAGAAGTGCGTCTTCGGGCGGGGGAGCCGCTCGCCGTCGACGACCACGTCCACCTTCTCGTTGTAGAAGGCGATCAGCCCGGCGATCGGGATCAGTTGCCGGGTCGGGAAGTCGTACGCCCAGGCCAGGTCGGGGTGGACCGTGTCGCCCACCCGCACCGACCAGTAACCGCCGGTCCTGCCCTTGTACGGGCACTGGGTGACGGTGTCCGTCGGCACCAGGTGGTCGAAGGCCACCTCGGTACGGTTGAGGTAGTAGCGGGTGGGCAGACCGGTCTCGAAGACCAGCACCGGCGACGACGACTCGGCCAGCACCAAGCCGTCGAGTTCGATCCGTACGGTGCGGGTCGAGCGCAGCGCGTCGACCCTGGTGTACGGGTTGCGCGGGTGGACGAAGATCTCCTCGTCCTCCTCGTACCAGGAGTCGAGGGCGTCCCAGTCGAAACGGACCGTACCGTCCAGCCCGGCGAGGACGTCGCCGGTGTACAGCCAGGCCGAGTCGGGACGGGAGATCGAGCCGGCGCGCAGCCCGTGCCGGTGCGCGGTGCCCCGGCGCAACCGTTCGGAACGCTGCTCGTCGACCAGCAGCCCGGCCCGCACGTCAGTTTGCGGCAGGTAGAACTGCGGGTAGTACGGCCACTCCCAGACGTACAGGGCGCGGTTGGTGTCCAGCACCACCTGGCCGCCGAGCATCGCGCGTACCCGACGGGGCACCGGCTCGATGTGGTCGACCGGGACGATCATCTGCGGGTAGTCAGGCACGGGCACGGCCAGCCGTTCTCGGGACGCCGACAAATGTCCTGCTCACGATACCCGCGCGGGCGGAGGGTCCGCGGGCGCTTGAGCGTACCGGGGATGGCTGCCCGGACCGAGCGGACCGCACCGGTACGCCCGGTCGTCGGGCGTACCGGTGCCGCCGGGTCAGGGCGCGGTGATCCGGTACGTGCCGCCCGGCTGGGTGGCGAACGTGATCACGTTGCCGCTGACCGTGTGGCTCACCGTGCCGCCACCGACCTGGTTCACCACGATGGTCTGCCCCGGCCACGGGTGTTGCAGCCGTACGGTCCGGCCGGCCTCGCTGGTGATGTCGACGTAGCTGACCCGACCGGCCTGGAACGCGCTCGACACCACCAGCGCGTCCTTCTCCCGCAGCTTCACGAAGCTGGCGTCCCGGTTGGTCGGCCAGACCGGGAACAACCGCAGCACCCCGCCGTCGCTCTGCAACAACAGGTTGTTGACCGCCTCGGTCGCGCCCGCCTTCTCCAGGCCGTGCACCCCGTCGCGGATCCGCAGGTTCGCCACCATCTTGGTGCTGATCTGGTTCCTGAGCTGGTCGATCAGGCTCTGCGCCGGGTAACCGACCCGGGCCGCCTGGGTGAAGACCTTCGGGAAGCTGTTGTCCTGGCCCCAGGAGTTCATCGCGTTCAAGGTGTTGATCGCGATCTGCCGGTCGGCGGCCGGCGAGTTGATACCCAGCACCTCGCCGGGGTGGATGAACTCCAGGTTCACCGTGTTGTCGCCGGGCCGGATGTTGCGGGTGTCCGGCCCGGTGATCGTGCCCGGGTCGGCGAGGGCGAACACGGTCTGGCCGTTGTACGTCGTCGTCGGTGTGGCCGGCAGGCGGTCCCGGATCTGGGTCCAGGTGGCCCGGTCACCGGCGTCCAGCCCGAGCGTCACGCTTGCCTCGACCAGCGCCGAGAACAGGTACTTCAGCAGGCCGATGTCCGGACTCGGGTTACGCGACCAGGTGCCCTCGTGCGGTCCGGCGTACAACCGGTACCGCTGGGTGGCCGCGTCGTACTCGAGGTAGTGGGTGAAGAAGGCGGCGACCTCCTTCAGGAACGGGTACGCCTTGCCGGACAGGAAGTTCCGGTCCTGGGTGTAGTCGTAGTAGGCGATGAACTGCGACGCCGCGAACAGCGAGTTCGCCACCTGCTGGTGGTAGTTGTCGTCGGCGGTCGCGCCGAACGGTGCGATGCCGACCGGGAAGAGCAGCCCGCTGGGCACACCCCCGCTGGGAAAGCGGCTGTCGACGTAGGTCGGGTTGACCCGCCGCAGGTCCTGCTGGGCCCGGCGCCGGGCCTCCGGCACGTACGCGAGCAGCAGGTCCGTGTACGGCAGCGCGAGATCGGCCCGGTTGCTCGAATAGGTGCCGTAGAAGTTGGCCATGAAGTTGTAGTTGAGGTGCATGTCGCCGTTGAACATCGGATAGTCCGTGGTGGCCCAGATCCCGTAGAGGCCCGGCGCGGTCTTGCCGGCCCGGCTGGACGAGCCGAGCAGGTACTGCGAGCCGTAGTAGAACCGTTCCAACACCTCGTCGTTCAGGTCGACGTACGAGCGCAGCCAGTACTGCTTCCACCAGTCCAGGTGCTGGTTGTGGAGGGTGCCGAGGCTGGCGGCGGTCTGCCCGTCGACGAGCCCGCGGGCGGCCGGGGCCGGGTCGGCCGGGTTCTGCCCGCCACCGGCGACCCCGGTCACGAGCTGGATCGTCTGGCCCGGTTGCAGGTTGAACACCTGGGTCGCGGTGGCACCGCTCACCGTGGGCGTACCGACCGGGCCGGTGCCGACCAGGCGGGTGGCCAGCGCGGCCCGGGACACCCAGCGGGAACCGCTCGGGGTGGTCCGGTTGGCCCAGGTGGTGTTGCCGGTGACCCCGGCGGTGTTGGTGAAGCCGGGCTTGGCGTCCTGCGACCCGGACCAGGTCTGTGCCCGCAACTGGGTGGCGGTCGAGCCGAGCGACTGGATCTGGGTCACCACGATGTTGTCGTTCGCGGCGGTCCAGGTTTTCATCGACACCGGCACTCCGCCGATGGTCATCGAGGTGTTGACCTCCCCGGTGAGGATGTTCTGTTCCTCCAGGAACGGCCCGGCCGGTACGGGTGGCGCCGAGCCGGGCGCGTACAGCTCGAACTGGCCGATCCGGGCACGCGGGTTGGTGGTCGAGTCGGGCGTCGTACCCTGGGTCGGTTCGCTCAGGGTGACCCGGACGTAGCGGGCGCTGACCGAGGTGATGGTCCGGTCGGTGGTACTCGCCGTGTTGTTGGTGACGGTGTCCACCGTGGTCCAGGTCGAGCCGTTGCCGACCTGGACGACGAAGTTCTTCGAGTTGTTCGCGGTCTCGTTCGGCCGGGCCGCGCCGTCGTGCCGGATCACGTAGCGGCCGATGTTCCTGGCCGAGCCGAGGTCGAGCGTGAGTGTCTGCGGTTTGCCGACGTCGGAAACCCAGCCCTCGTAGCCGGCGGCCCACTGTCCGTTCACTGCCCGGCTCGGTGGGAAGCTCGGATGGCTGGTGGTCGCCGTGGCGGTGGCGCCGAGGGCGAGATTGCCCGACGGCGTGGCGGTCACTGGCGCGATGGTCACCCCGCCCAGCGCCACCAGCGACGGGTTCGGGTTACCGGCCCAGAAGTTCCCCTTGGACAGGTAGAACGTCTTGTAGCCGTCGCCTCCACCGGAGGTGACGCCGAGGTCGCCGTTGCCGAGCAGCGCGGTGTTCGGCATGGTCCGCGACACCGACTCGCTGTACGCCTGGTTGGTCCAGCGCCCCTTGATAGCGCCCAGCAACTGCTGGATCTCGGCCCACTGCTGCTCGGGGGTGGGTGGTGCCGCCTGGGCCTGGGCGGGCGCCACCACGAGTGTGCCGATCACGGTGACGAGCAGGGCTGTGGAGAGGGCCCTGCGGTAGCGCTGTTGTCGTTTGCTGGTCACGGAATGTCCTTTCTGGGACGGGCGGGGGTCTTCCGTGTCCACCGGTGCCGAATGCGGAACAGCGCCGGACCGTGGAGGTCTAGGGCTGCGCGTCCGCGGGCGATCGGACCGGCGCGACGTTGAGGTTGGACAGGACACCGACACCCGGACGGTGGCGGGTGGTGGTATCGGTGCCGAGGTCGGCGAAGGTGGGTTCGAAGTCGAACAGGGCGGCCAGCACCGCCTCGGCGGTGGCGGCACCGGCGATCGAGTCGCGGTTGGAGACCCCACGTTCGGCCACCCGGACCCGGATGTCGGTCGGGTCCCGGTCGAGGATCTCCATCGCCTGCCCCCACAGCGCCCCGGAGGCCGACTGCGGCGTCAGCCGCAGCAGCCCGATGGCGAGGTCGGGACGGCCGAGCCGGGCGAGCCCGTGCGCGGTCACCCCGGGCCAGGCACCGAACGCCCCGCCGGCCCCGTGGTCCGGCCGGTCGGAGCTCTCCGCGATCGGGTCGTCCTTGGCCAGCGCCCGCATCCAGGTGCCGGTGAGCAGGTGGCCGGTGACGAACTCGACCATCTCCCGGCGCCGGGTCGGGCCGAGTTCGGCGTGCAGCGCCGCCGCGACCAGCCCGAAGTCGAGGCTGTGGCCGATGGTGTCGGTCCGGTCCGGGTGCCTGACCGACCAGCGGCCGCCATCGGCGTACAGGTCGAGCACGGCGGCGGCGAGCGTCTCCGCCTCGGCCTGCGCCCGTACCGCGTCGTCGGGTCGGTCGCGCAACCGAAACAGGCCGGCGAGGGAACGCATCATCATCACGTAGCCGGCGTTGAGGGAGGCGATCACGTTGATGTAGTTCGGTACGCATTCCAGCACCCGCCACGCGTCGTCGCCGAAGTCGGCGAGCACGCCGCCGGTGGCCGCGCGGCGTCGCTCCCGCCAGCCGTACGCGAGCCGCTCCAGGTGGTTCGCGACGGTTGCCGAACCCGCCCGCTCGTCCAGGAATCCCAGATCGCCGGTGACGCAGACGTAGTGTTCGACCAGCCGGAACAGGGACAGGTCGGTGGACGCGTACTCGTTGCCCAGCGGGCCGCCGCGCCGGGTGTCGAAACCGAACGAGTCCCGGTACGGGCCGCTCAGCGCCCGCAGCAGCCACGCCCTGAGCCCGACCGGTTCGAGCAGCGCGTACATCCGGCTCCACTCGCTGTGGTCCCAGTAGAACGTGGTGGTCGGGCCGAGCCGGGGCCCGCCGGTGAGGAAGACCGGTTCGGTCGGACCGGCGGTCAGGTTGCGCATGTACAGCACGAGCAGCGCGCCCATGTAGTAGGCGCGGGCGAGTTGCGGGTCCTCCGCCCGGAACGTGGGCAGGTGCCCGCTGAAGTCGCCGTTGCCGGGGGTGAACATGTTGCGCCAGTGCCGGCGCGTGCCGTACTCGGTCTCGTCCAGCGTCTCGTCGAAGGTCCGCGCGGCCCGGCGGGCGTCCTCCGCCACCTCGGCCGGGTCGGTGCCGTAGGCGCAGACCACGCCCAGGGTGCGGGTCTCACCGGGCGCGAGCGTCAGCGACCAGGTCGCCCGCGCCCCCGCGCCGGTTTCGGTGAGGTCGGTGGGCGCGGTCGAGAAGGCGTACGCCGCCCACGCGGCCGATTCGTGGTCGGCGGTTATCGCGACCCCGTCGGCAACGGTGGTACGCCAACGCCGCGACCGTGACCAGTGCCCGGTGCCGGCGACCGGAGTGCCGTCGAGCAGCAGGGTTACCCGGTGGTCGGTGAGCTGGACCGAGATCCGGTGCCACGCCCCGGCCACCAGTGGGGTGTCGGCGTGCGCGACCTCGCCGGAGATGCCGAACCAGAGCCCTCGGGCGTCGATGCCGAGTTGGAGCGAGTCCGGATGGTTGCCGTGGGTGAGGATCACACCGGGCTCGGTGAGCGTGTCCGGGCGGAAGTCGAAGCTCAGCACCAGACCGTCGCGCAGTTCGAAGCCGTCCAGGTCGACCCGGGTGGCCGGGTCCAGCTCGACCGGGTCGGCGAACTCGAAGACCGTACCGCCGTCGGCCGGGCCGCAGTGCAGGTTGCGGATGCCGCCGCGGGCCGCGTTCCGGTGCGGGTAGACGGTGTCCTCGCTGACGTGCCGGGGCAGCTCGTACTGCATGAGCATCGGCGACCGGTCCTCGTCGCGCTGGATGCCGGGCAGGCGGGGGCGGCCGAGGCGTATCCGCCGGGGGCCGGGGCCGAGCAGGTACGGCGCCCCGTCCCGGGTCGGGCGCGTGGTGTCCCGGATCCGCTCCAGCGTGATGAAGTCGTGGTAGTCGCCGTTGGTCCAGGGCACGTCGTAGAGCCAGCCCCAGCCCACCTCGGTCGCCGTGAGCAGGGCGAACAGGTCCTGGCTGACCGTGTACGTGGCCGCCGAGTCCCGCTCGTTGGTGACCTCCACCCGCCAGAGCAGCAGGTCACGCGAGAGCGCCATCCGGGTGTCGGTGCGTACGGACACCCGTTCGCCCCGGTGCTCCCGCTGCACCCCCCACGGCTTCCACCGGAAGCGCTGGGCGTCCGGCACCACACCGTCCACCCGCAGCACCCCGGTGTGGTAGCCGAACGAGTACGGCGGCGCGGCCAACCAGGACAGTGAGGTCAGGTCATGGTTGACGTGCCCCTGCCCGCGCTGGTTGCGCAGCGACGGCAGGTGGGCGAGTTCGCTCGCGTCGACCCACTCGCCGGCCACCTCGTCCAGGTCGGGTACGCCCACCGGCAGCGTGCTGTCGTCCCGTACGCGACGGGCGGGTTGCGCGGTGGTGGTCACTTGGTCGACCCCGCGGTCAGTCCGGCGATGAACTGCTTCTGCACGGCCAGGTAACCCAGTACCGGGACGATCGCGGCGAGGAACATGATGCCGAACAACTGCCCGTAGTCCACGGAATACTGTCCAATCGTCAGGTACAGGCCGGTGGTGATGGTCTGACCCTGCAGCGGGCCGAGAATGAACAGCGGGTTCAGGAAGTCGTTCCAGATCCACAGCGACGAGAAGATCGCCACCGTCGCGGTCGCCGGCCGGACCAGGGGCATCACGATCTGCCACCAGATCCGTACCCCGCCGGCCCCGTCGAGCCGGGCCGCCTGGATGACCTCTTCGGGCACCGAGCGCATGAAGCCGACGTAGACGAAGACGGCGAAGGAGAGGTAACCGCCGCCGAGGTTGGACAGGATCAGGCCGGGGTAGCTGTGGTCGAGTCCGACCCAGGTGAGGATCTTGATGGTGGGCAGCAGGATCACCTGCGGCGGCACCATCAGGCCCGCGGCGAGCGCGGTCAGCACCAGCGCCCGGGCCCTGGTCCGGCGCCGGGACAGGTAGAAGCTGAAGGCGGCGGCGAGCGGGATCAGCAGCACCACCGAGCAGACGACGGTGACCAGCGAGTTGCGCAGACCCAGCTGGATCAGGTTGTCCGGCCGCCCGAGCGCGGTGCTCAGGTTGTCGATGGTCGGCGGGATCGGTAGCGACACCGGGCTGCTCAGGATGTCCGGCTGGGCCTTGAACGCGTTGACGATCATCAGGTAGATCGGCGCGACGAAGACCAGGATGACGGCGGCGGCGACGATCACGCGTACCCGGGGTCGCAGCCGGCGGATGGCGGTCACAGGTTCACCTCTCGGCGGCGCAGCACGTTGGTCACCGACAGCGCGATCACCGCGGAGAGCAGGAGCAGCACCATCGCGACCGAGGAGGCGTAGCCGAACCGGTCGGAGGTGAAGGCGAGCTGCACGATGTAGAGCGCGGTGGACTGGGTGGAGTTGGCCGGACCGCCGCCGGTCAGTACGGCGATCACGTCGTAGAGCTTCAGCACGGTGATCAGCGAGATGGTGACGCTGATGGTGGTTCCGGGCGCGATCATCGGCCAGATGACCCGGGTGAACCGCTGCCGGCGGTTGACCCCGTCCAGGGCGGCCATGTCGTGCAGTTCCAACGGGATGTTCTGCAGTGCGGCGAGGTAGACCACGGTGGTGAAGCCGGTGAGGATCCAGGCGACGACCACCCCGATGGAGAACAGCGCGGCATTCGGGCTGCCCAGCCAGGCGAACGGTTCGTCGATCAGCCCAAGCCGTTGCAGGACGTGGTTCAGCAGCCCGTCCTGGGTCAGGATGGTCTGCCACACGAAGCCGACGATCACACCGGAGAGCACCTGCGGCAGGAACGCGACCGTACGCATCACCCGGTAGCTCAGGGTGGTCCGGTTGAGCATCATGGCGAACAGCACGCCGACGGCGTTCGCCGCGACGGTCACGCCGACGGCCAGGATGAGGGTGAAGACCAGACTGGCCCGCAGTTGGGTGTCCCCGACCGCCTCGCGGTAGTTGTCCAGGCCCACGAAGCTGCTCGTGGCCCGCAGCGGGTTCTCGTTGGTGAAACTGCTGCGCAGGCTGAGCAGGAGGGGCAGTACGAGAAAGCAGACGTACAGTCCGAACGCGACCGCGGCGATGGCGAACAGTCCGCGGTTCTCCCTGCGTACTCCGCCGCGCCTGGGTGCTCGACTCGTCCGAGTCAAGATGTCACTTCCTTAGCCCGGGTCGGGGTCCGGTGGGGACCCCGACCCGGTTGGTCCGGTTGCCGGTGAGGGATGGTCGGGCGGCTACTTGGTCGCGGTGTCCCAGGCCTTGTCGAGCTTGGCGAGCTCGCCCTTGACGTCGGAGCTGGTGAACAGCGCCTGGCTGGCGGCGTAGAAGTCGTTGTTGACCCCCGGCGGCAGGGCGTCGTCGTTGGTGGCCCAGCTGATCGAGCTGACCTTGGTGTTCTGGTCGGTGACGTACTTGTACGAGTCCTCGAACACCTGGGTCACGGTCACCCCGTAGTCGTCCAGGGTCTTGTCCTTGAGCATCGGGAAGGCGCCGTCGCCCTCGATCAGGGCCTTGAGGTTCTTCGGGTCCAGCGACCAGGCCTGGGCGAACTTGGTGGCACCGGGGATGTCCCTGCTCTTGGCGCTGATCGCCATCGAGCCGCCGACGGTGAACGGGATGACCAGTGAGCCGTCGTCGGTCGGCCACGGGAAGACGCCGAAGTTGTCCGCCGTCTCCTTCGGCACTGAGCCGAGGAACCAGCTACCCATCGGGTACATGGCGGACTTGCCGCCGGTGAACCGGGTGATCGAGTCGGCGTACTTCACGCCGAGCGCGCCCTTGTCGAAGTAACCGTTGCCGACCAGGGTGCGGTACTTGTTCACCGCGGTCACGACGTTGTCGTCGGTGAACTTCACCTTGCCCGCGTACCGCTCCTGGAGCCAGTTGGGGTTCTTGCCCAGCACGTCGGCGCTGATGATGCCGACCAGCGGCATGCCGGCCGCGAACGGGTCGCCGCCGCCGAGCTCGATCGGGTTGATGCCGGCGGCCTTGAGCTTGTCGCAGACGGTCAGGAACTCGGCCCAGGTCTTCGGCGGCTGCACCCCTGCCTTGGTGAAGAGTTCCTTGTTGTAGAAGACCTGGGGGATGACCTGGGAGTTGGTCGGTGGGATGTAGACCTTGCCCTTGAGCGCGTTGCCCTCGGGCAGCAGGAAGTTGGCGTTCACCCAGGTCTGGTCGTACGGCTGGAGCAGGCCGGCGCCGACGAAGTTCGCCGGGGTGATCGACTGCAGCAGGTCGGGGAACTGGCCGGAGGCCTGGAGCTGCTTGGCGTACGCGTCCCGGTCGGTGTTCGGCGAGGTGATCCGATTGATCTTCACGCCGGGTGCCTGCTGCTGCGCGGAGGCGATCGAGTCGTTCCAGAAGGTGGACGTGAGGCTGGGCGTCTCGAACGTCAGGTAGGTCAACGTGCTCTCGCCACCGCCGCTGTCGCTGTCGGAGCAGGCGGTGGTGAGGGCGAGCGCGCCGATGAGGCACGCCGCCAACAGGGGCTTGCGTATCAAGGAGGTCCTCCTGGCGATCAAGGTGGGGGTGCTGGAGTACCAGGCTGGCTCGCGGGGCAGACCCCCGGGAGGGTGCCAGGGTGGCGGGGTGGGATAACGTTATCCCGAGGATAGGAAGTTTCCGGGGCGTGTCAAGACTGTTGCTCTGATCGAAACTGAGCAGGTGCGGCGCCGCGGTCCGCAGGGCGAGAGGGAGAATCACGGCGATGACTGAGCGTATGGCGCAGGACACCGCCGGGCACCACCGCCGCAAGCGGCCGACCATGCGGGACGTGGCACGGGAGGCCGGGGTCGCGCTGCGTACCGTCTCGCGGGTGGTCAACGGTGACCCGACCGTCGGCCCACACCTGGTCAGCCGGATCCGCGCGGCCATCACCGCGCTCGACTACGAGCCCGACGAGCGGGCCCAGCAGTTGCGTCGCGGGGTCAGCGGGACCATCGGTGCGGCAGTGCGCAACCTGGCCGACGCCCACCCGGTGCTCAGCGCGGTCGACCAGGCGGCGCGGGCTGCCCAGCTCACCGTGCTGGCGATGTCGACCGAGGACGAGGAACAGCGCGAACGCGAGGCGGTCATGTCCATGTGTCGCCGCCGGGTGGACGGCATCATCCTCGAACCGATCAGCGTCAACCACCAGTACCTGGCCGCGGAGGTGGCGGCCGGGATGCCCCTGGTCGCGGTGGACCGGCCGACCGGCGGTCTGGCCGCCGACACCGTGCTCTCGGACAACGCCGGCGGCATCGGCCTGGCCTTCCGTCACCTGGTCCAGCACGGCCACCAGCGGATCGCCTACATCGGCGACCACGAACGGATCTTCACCGGCCGGGAACGGGCCGCCGCGTTCCGGGCCTGCGTCACGGCGCACGGCGGCCCGCTCGACGGCATGGTGCACCCCGGAGCGCTCGAACCGGCCCGGATCGCCGCCGCGCTGGAGACCGCCCTCGGCGGCCCGGCACCGGCGACCGCGCTCATCACCGGCAACGCCACCGCCACGGTGGAGGTGCTCCGGTGCCTCGGTGCCGACGCCGGCCGGCTCGCCCTCGTCGGCTTCGACGACTTCCTCTTGGCCGACCTGCTCCGCCCGGCGCTCACCGTGGTCGCGCAGGACAGCGCCGCGATCGGGCGGACCGCGATAGAGCTGCTCCTGGCCCGGTCCGCCGACCCGGCCCGGCCGGTACAGAGCGTGACCGTGCCGGTGGAGCTGATCCCGCGCGGTTCCGGCGAGCTGCGCCCGTAGCCGCAGCGGGGCCCCCGCGGAGGTGGAGAACCGGGTCGTAGGCTGGCGCCGTGCCCCGACCCGAAAACCCCGGTGACGCCCTCGTACAGGTGGTCGGAGCCGGTCGGGGACGTCGGCGGACCACAGGCGCGCGATCCGATGGCGCAGGTGTCTCGGGACGGGTTCTAGATAACGTTATTCTCGCGGTCCGGACTCGCGCGGTCGCCGCCCGCCCCGGACCCGTACCTCCGGAAGGGACGGATCCATGGAAGACGTGCGGATCGAGTTCGACGTAACCGCCGAGATGCGCGACGGCACCGTGCTGCGCGCCGACGTCTTCCGGCCGGCGCAGGGCGGTCCGTGGCCGGTGCTGCTGGTCCGGACGCCCTACAACAAGCAGGATCCGGGCATCTTCGCCGGCCTCAACCCGCTCGCCGCGGTCCGTCGCGGCTACCTGGTGGTCATCCAGGACACCCGCGGCCGGTACCGGTCCGAGGGGGAGTGGGAGCCGCTGCGACACGAGCAGGCCGACGGGTACGACTCCGTACGCTGGGCCGCGACCCTGCCCGGCGCCAACGGCCTCGTCGGCATGTACGGCCCCAGCTACCTGGGCAACGTGCAGTGGATGGCGGCGGCCGGCAAGCCACCGGAGCTAACCGCCATCGCACCCGCCTTCACCTGGTCGGAGCCGTTCGACGGGCTGTTCGGCCGGGGCGGGGCGATCGAACTCGGGCTCGGCGGCAACTGGTCGCTGCAACAGGGGGCGAACCAGCTCGGCCGCAGGTTCCAGGACGCACCCGGGGAACGTGACCGACGGCTGGTCGCGCTGGTGGCCGAACTCGACTCGCTGGCCGACGGCGGCTACTGGGAACTGCCCGCCGACGCGTTCCCGGCCTTCGCCCGGCACGAGGTCCCCGACCTCGGCTACCAGCGGGCGCTGTCCGACCCGGAGGCGGTGGCCTCCTGCCGGGTGTCCGACAAGTACGACCAGATCGACCTGCCCACGCTCAACATCGGCGGCTGGTACGACGTCTTCCTCCAGGGCACCCTGGACAACTACGCCGCGATGGCCGCCGCCGGTCGACCCGCCCGGTTGCTCGTCGGACCATGGTCGCACCGCAGCCAGGGCGGTCACCAGCAGGGCGAGGTCAACTTCGGCCTGGCCGCCAGCGAGCGCAGCCTCGACCTGCGGACCACCCTGACCGACTTGCAGCTCGACTGGCTGGACCGGTGGTTGCGGCCGGATCGCCCGGCCGCGACCGCTCAGCCGGAACAGCCGGTGCGGCTGTTCATCACGGGCGTCAACCGGTGGCGCGACGAGCCGCAGTGGCCGCTGGCCCGAGCGGTGGACACGCCGCTGTACCTCGCCCCGGGCGGAACCCTCCAGGCCGAACCACCCGCACCGGACGCCGCACCCGACACCTTCCGCTACGACCCCGCCGACCCGGTGCGTACCCACGGTGGTCAGATCCTGATGGCCGGTGAGTATCCGCCCGGCCCGTTCGACCAGGACCGGATCGAGCGGCGGGCGGATGTGCTGGTCTACACCGGCGCTCCGCTCGCCGACGACATGGAGGTGACCGGGCGGGTCCGGATGGCACTGTTCGCCGGGTCGAGCGCGCCGGGCACCGACTGGGTGGCCCGGCTCTGCGACGTCGACCCGGACGGTGTCTCCCGCAACCTCACCGACGGCATAGTCCGGGTCCGGGCCACGCCGGGAGAGGCGGTGGAGCACGAGGTCGACCTGTGGTCGATCGGGCACGTCTTCCGGCGCGGTCACCGGCTACGGGTTCAGGTCACGTCGAGCAACTTCCCCCGCTGGGACCGCAACCTGAACAATGGCGGTACCGGAACCACGATGGTGGTCGCGGAACAGGCCGTCTACCACGACGCCGTGCGACCGTCCCGGATCATCCTGCCGGTGGTACCGCCGGTGGACCCGAGCTGAGTGGCGTACCCGTGCCCGAGCCGGGTGCAGCCGACTCGGGCACGGTGACCTGCGGGGTGGACCGGGTGACTACGCGGGCATGGAGGTGACGATGATGCCGACGCACATCTCGTCGCTGGTGCCCTCGCCCCAGACCACGTAACGCGGCGGCAGCGGCTGCAACTGGGGTATCTGGCGCCGGAGGTTCGCGTCGTGCGTACAGGTCACCCGGTACCGGTCGCCCGCCTTCACCGCCACCGGGGCGAGCAGTGGCTGGATCGCCTGCGAGTCGAAGTCGTACGCGGGGATGTCGAGCAACGTACGCGCCTGCGGGGTGTCCGGGTTCAGTTCCACCTTGATCGATCGGCCGAGCAGGTGCATGTGCCCGGCGAGTGCGTACAGGGTGGCGGGCTGGTGGATCTCCTGGTCGCAGCGTTGGGTGGCCCCGGCGACCGGAGCCCGGCCGCCGTTGCAGTATTTGTTGAGTTCCTCGACCGTCGCCTTGGCCGTGTCGCCGAACCGGGCGGTGACGTCGGCTACGGCGGCCTCGCGTTCGCAGAGCGGCCCGGACTCGCCGTCGGCGCACGGCAGTTCGACCGGTGCCGAGACGACCATGGTGGTCAGCGGCACGAAGTTGGCCCCGCCGTCGGTGAGTCGTAGCCGGATCGCGGACCGGTCGGAGCCGACCGCACCGGCCTGCGCGCCGAGCAGGTTGTAGTGGACCTGCATGACGAGTTGGCTGCCGGGTGTCATCGGGTAGCCGAGGTCGGGTGCGAGCAGGGTCTCGTTCGCGCCGGGAGCCCAGTGGGCCACCCAGGCCAGGTCGTCGCCGATGCCGCTGTTGCCGAAGCAGGTCCAGCCCTCGCCGGGCGTACTGGCGTCCAGCTCGCGGGCCTGCTTGGCGCTCTCCGCGCCCACCCGGAAGAAGATCGCGTGGTGGACGAGTTCGGTGTTCTGGGGCAGGAACTGGCTGCCGGTCAGGAAGGCCTGATGGGTCAGTCCCGGGTCGACCAGGAAGCAGCGGTACTCGTCGGTGCCGCCGTTCGGTGCCGCGGGTGTGTACGGCTGAGGCATGGACAGGTTGACGAAACGCTCACCGTCGCGCAGCGGCGCCGGTGCCGGTGGGTCGAAGCGGCTGTCGTGCCCGCCGTGGCCCGCACCGCTGGGTGACGGGCTGCCGGCGCCGGCTTCGCCGGGCCCGGGGCTCAGCGAACAGGACGTGATCAGCAGGAGTACGGCACTGAGTAAGGCGGCTGTGCCGAGGGAGCGCTGGACAGGTCGGACGATTTCCATGGCTGCCTCCGGTCGGGCTGGGGAATCCGTCCGGTGAACCCAAACGGATCAGGCACCACCCGCTGTGAGCGGGCAATATCGCTCTGTGACCGGGCGCCAGCGTACCGGGCGGACATTAAGGGAATCTCCGACGACACTTTCGATGTCGTACATCAGACAAAACAGAGGATAAAAGCGAGTTTTTCCCGCGTATTGATCCGTGTTATAGGTCCGAGGGGAAGTACCGGGCCGTCAGTTCGTTGTGGAACTTCCCGCTGGGGTCGTACCGATCGCGCAGCCGGCGGAAGTCGTCGAAGCGTTCGTAGCGGTTCCGCAGCGCCTCGGGGCCGGTGCCGAAGAGCTTGCCCCAGTGCGGTCGGGCCGCGTACGGCGCCAGCGCCTGCTCGATCGCGGCCAACACCGGGGTCACCGCCGGGGTGTCCTTGACCCAGGTGAAGTGGATCGCCACGCTCTCCCGCCGGTAGCTCGGGCTCAGCCACAGGTCGTCGGCGGCGATCGTACGGATCTCCGAGATCTGCAACACCGGTGCGATCAGGTGCCGGATCGTGGCCAGGGCGTCCAGTGCGGACCGGGCCTCGGACCGGGGCACCAGGTACTCCGACTGCAACTCCTCCCCGCTACTCGGGGTGAACTCCAATCGGAAATGCGGCAGCCGCGCGTGCCACGGACCGGGTACGCCCAGTTGCTCGGTGCAGTTCACCGCGGACATGCCCGGCACCGGGTGCAGGGGTTCCTCGGCCAGGGTCGCCCCGTGCCAGACCTCCGGTACGGTCGCCGCGTCGGGCCCGTCGACCCGGAGCTTGCGCCAGACCTGGTTGATCCCGTCGCCGGTCCAGTCGGTGAACAGGCTGACGCTGTATCCGCCGCCGAGGATCTCGTCGATGTGCTCCCGTAGCTGCTCCCCGGGCAGGTCCCGGTAGACGTACTGGCGCAGGTCGTAGGTCGGCTCGACGGCCAGGGTCAGCGCGGTGACGATGCCGAGCGCGCCCAACCCCACCACCATGCCGGGAAAGTCCGCGCCGTCGGCGCTGCGGCTCACCGTGACCAGTTCACCGTCGGCCGTGACCAGTTCCATCGCGGAGACCGCGGTGGCCAGGCCGCCGTTGCGCTCGCCGGAGCCGTGGGTCCCGGTGGCGCACGCCCCGGCGACCGAGATGTGCGGCAGCGAACCGAGGTTGTGCAGGGCCCAACCCTCGGCGTACAGGCGTTCGGCCAGCTCGCCGTAGCGCATGCCGGCGCTGACCGTGACGGTGCGCCGCTCCGGATCGATCTCCACCCGCTCCGGTAAACCGGCGACCGAGACGAGGTCACCCGGGGTGTCCGCGATCCGGTTGAACGAGTGGGCGGTGCCGAGCGCGCGTACCCGTTCGCTGCCGGCGACGATCCGCCGCAGCTCGGCGATCGAGGACGGGCGGTGGAAACGCCGGGCGCCGAAGGTGATGTTGCCGGCCCAGTTGGTCCGGGGACCGCTGGCGGGGGCGGGCGTCGGTCCGGTTGTCGGTGCGGGCGTCATCGGCGGGTCCTGTCTGCGCGCGGTGGACCGGCCCCGCCGAGGTGGAGCCGGCGTGTGCCGCCAGGGGCGCGGCGGCACACCGTACCAAGATTGCCGCGCGGGTAGATGCGCGCCAAGGTGGTCGGTGACACGATCACCGGGCGGACCGGACGGCCGGGGCGAGACCGGCACGTCCGGGGGCGCCGGCCACACCCGCCGACGCCGCCGACCACGTACGACCTGATCGCCATCCCTCGAAAGAAGGCAATGATGACCACACCCTCGACCCCCGGCGCCGGCGACCTGCCAGCCGGACCCGCCGGCAAGCCGGTGCTGCCCGCGGCCGGCGGTGCCGTACCCGAGCTGGCGGCGCCCACGGTGACCGTGGCGACGTACCCCGACTACGCCTCGGCCCAGCGTGCCGTCGACTACCTGTCCGACAGCGGCTTCCCGGTCCAGCACACCGCGATCGTCGGCACCGGCCTGCGGCTGGTGGAGAACGTCATCGGCCGGCTGACCACCGGTCGTGCGGCGTCGGCCGGTGCGGCCAGCGGCGCCTGGTTCGGCCTGTTCATCGGGCTGCTGTTCGGCATCTTCAGCAGCTCGGGCT
Organism: Micromonospora sp. NPDC049523; assembly: GCF_040676775.1. NCBI lineage: Bacteria > Bacillati > Actinomycetota > Actinomycetes > Micromonosporales > Micromonosporaceae > Micromonospora > Micromonospora sp. NPDC049523. The sequence goes on from NZ_JBFAPP010000006.1 coordinate 210,549, forward strand.
GGCTCGGCGTGCTGATCGCCTCCGTGCTCATCGGTGCGGTCTGGGGCGCGATCTTCGGCGCGAGCGCGCACGCCATGACCCGTGGCCGGCGTGACTTCACCTCGCGCAGTTCGCTGCAGGCCGAGCAGTACGGCATCGCGGTCGACGCGGAGCACGCCGAGGAGGCACGGCAGCTCATCGTCCGGCTGAACTGGCGTTCCAGTGAGTCCGGCTCGGCCAGCTAGCCCGCACCACCCGTACGCCCGACACCACCAGGGGCCGCGTGACCGTTCCGGTCGCGCGGCCCCTTCGTGTCCGACGGGGTACGCCTGCCGGGCCGCTCCCCGGCTCGGAATCCCGCGCCGCTAATTGTCGTGTTGCGTGGTTTTGTGCGTGTCAGGTGGTTCATAGTGATTTGGGAAATATCGGGAGCGCCCTGACCGCCACCTGCGAGCATTTCGAGAGGCAACCCACATGCACGTCCTGATGACGGCGGCGGGCAGACGTACCGAGCACTGGACCGAACTGTTCGCCGCGCTCTGCGACCGGCCCGAGGTCACGCTCACCGTGCTCGCGGCCGACGTCTCGGCGTCGACCCACCGCCGCCTGGACCGGTTGGCCCGGCAACGGCCGAACCTGCGTTACCACCTGGTGCCGCACCTGTTGGGCGAGGACCGGACCGGGCACCTGGCGTCGGTGCTGTTCCGACCGGGAACCGGCCGGCTGCTCGTCGGCCGACAGCCGGACGTCGTACACGTCATCGGGGAGGCCGCGTACGTCACCACCTGGCAGGCCATCCGGATGCGACAGCGACACTGGCCCACCGCACCGCTCACCCTGTACGCGGCACAGAACGTCGTACTGCGGTTCCCGGTGCCGTTCCCGCGCCTCGAACGGCAGGCGTACGACACGATCGACCACGCCTTCCCGATCACCCCGGCGGCGCTCGGGGTGCTGCGCGCCAAGGGGTACCGGGGGCCGGCGACGATCGTCCCCCTCGGGGTCGACACCGCCCTGTTCCGGCCCCGGCCAGTGACCCGACCGCAGGCGCGCCGCTTCACCGTGGGATTCGTCGGCCGGCTGGAGCCGGACAAGGGCGTGCACGACCTGCTCCGGGCGGTGGAACTGCTCGACTGCGACCTGCTGGCGGTGGGCGGCGGCAGCCTGTATCCGGAGATCGAGCGGCTCGCCGCCCGCCGACCAGGCCGGATCAGCCTCGCCGGCTGGACCGACCACGCCGACCTGCCCGAGCTGCTGTCCCGGATGGACGTGCTGGTCCTGCCCTCGATCGAGGTGATCCGACGCAGCCTGCTGCGGTGGGCCGGCGTTCCGCTGCGGGAGCAGTTCGGCCGGGTGCTGGTGGAGGCGATGGCGTGCGGCGTCCCGGTCGTCGGCAGCGAGGTGGGCGAGATCCCGTACGTGATCGGCTCCGCCGGCCTGACCTATCCCGCCGGCGACGTGGTGGCCCTGGCCGACCGGCTGGCGGCGTTGCGTGACAATCCCGACCTCGCCCGGCAGTTGGCCGTCCGGGGCGTACGCCGGGCCACCGGTGAGTTCAGTTGGGCGGGCACCGCGGACAGCATGTACCGCGTCTGGCAGGAGTTGACCGGCGCCGGCCGGCAGTTGGCCGCGGCCCGAGGACCCGACCGGCCCGCCGGGGAGTGACCGCCCCGACCGACGGCCGGTACGCAAACCGCCGCACGACTACCAGTACAGAACAAGACACCAGTTAAGGAACGATGATGACCGATTTCATGTCTCCGGCGCAGGTCGCCGAGCCGACCACCGACGATCCCCGTCAGCTCTACCTCGACCTGCTCAAGAAGACCCTGACCCGGTACGCGTTCGGGGAGACCTGGACCCCGTTCCAGCCCCGCCGCCGGTCGTTGCGGGGCGCGGTGTACCGCCGGGGCCAGCGGTTGCTGCACCGGCGTGGCATGGAGTTGGTGCTCCGCTTCCCGTTCGACGCCCAGGCCCGCGAGGTCGGCCGGGACTGCCCGCCGGACGCGGAGACCATGATCGGCCTGCACCGGCTGGACAACCTGGAACACTGCGTACGGGACGTGCTCGAACGCGGCGTACCCGGTGACCTGATCGAGACCGGGGTGTGGCGTGGCGGCGCCTGCATCTTCATGCGCGCCATGCTCAAGGCGTACGGTGACCACGACCGTACGGTCTGGGTGGCGGACTCGTTCCGTGGCCTGCCCAAGCCCGACCCGCGCCGGGTCGAGGACGTCGAGGACGCACTGTGGAGCGTGCCCGTCCTGGCGGTGTCGATGGACCAGGTCAAGGGCAACTTCAGCCGGTACGGCCTGCTCGACGACCAGGTCGGCTTCCTGCCCGGATGGTTCAAGGACACCCTGCCGACGGCACCCGTCGACCGGATCGCGGTGATGCGCCTCGACGGCGACCTCTACGAGTCCACCGAGGTGGCGTTGCGCTCGCTCTACCCGAAGCTCTCCGTCGGCGGCTACGTCATCGTCGACGACTACCACGCCGTACGCGGCTGCCGTCAGGCCGTCGACGACTTCCGCGCCGAGTTCGGCATCACCGACGAACTCCGCCAGGTCGACTGGACCTGCCGCTACTGGCAACGTACCCGCTGACCATGCACCTGGCCCCGTCCACCACTTCCGCGGAGGTGGACGGGGTCCAGGAGCGGTTACGGCTGGGCGGTGAGCTGGGCGGCGAGATCTTCGAGGGTGTTCAGGCCCCGGCCGCTGCCGGAGAGGTCCAGTTCGACGTCGTACTCGGCCTCGATGGCGTCGATGAGCCGGAGCAGGCCCAGCGAGTCCACCCCCAGTGCGACCAGGGAGGCACCGCTGACCAGTACGTCCTCCGTACCGACCGCACCGTCCGTGACCTCGTGGACCAACTCGGCCAGCCGCCGGTGCAACCCGTCGTCCCCGCTCATCGTCGCGCTCCCGAACGTCGTACGAACTCGGCGATCTCCCCGATCGTCGGGGTATCGAAGAACACGTCCAGCGGCACCTCGACGCCCAGCCGCTGGTGGATCCGGCCGCTGATCCGGGTGATCGTGAGCGAGTGGCCGCCCAGGTCGAACAGGTCCTCGTCCGGACCGATGTCGCCGATCTGGAGCACGTCCTGCCAGATGACCTGGATCTGCGCCACGACCTCGTCGGTGTCGCTCTCGCCGTCGGCGTCGATCGGCGCGGCCTGCGCGGCGGTGGCGCGTTCGCGCGCCGGCTCGGGCAGGGCGGCCCGATCCAGTTTGCCGTTCGGGGTGAGTGGCAGCCGGTCCAGGAACACCCACGCGTTGGGCAGCATGGCAGCGGGCAGCGTCCCCGCCAGGTGCGTACGCAGCGCGGCGGGTTCGGGTGGGGCGCCCCTGGGCACCACGTACCCGACCAGCCGCGCCTCGGTCCCGTCGGCGCCGTCGCCGCGCAGCAGTACGGCCGCCGCGACGACGCCCGGGTGCGCCGACAATCCCGCCTCGATCTCGCCCAGTTCGACCCGATGGCCCCGGATCTTCACCTGCTGGTCGGCCCGACCGACGAAGTCGAGCCGACCGTCCGGCAGCCGGGTGACCAGGTCACCGGTGCGGTAGAGCCTGCCCTCGCCGGCCCCGAACGGGTCGGGGAGGAAACGTTCGTCGGTGAGGTCGGGCTGGCGCAGGTAGCCGCCGGCCACGCCCCGACCACCGAGGTACAGCTCACCCGGCACGCCCACCGGCAGCGGACGCAGGTGGGCGTCGAGCACGTACCCGCGGACGTTGGGCAGCGGTCGGCCGATCGTCACCCGGTCCGGGTGCTCGGGCAATTCGGCGGCGGTGGCGTAGATCGTCGCCTCGGTCGGCCCGTACCCGTTGACCAGGCGGGCGACCCGACGTCGCAGCTCGCGGGCGAGCGGCACCGGCAGCGCCTCGCCACCGGCGAGCGCGACCGCCGGGAAACCCGGTTCCCGGCCGAGGCCCGCCTCCAGCAGGATCCGCCAGCCGGACGGCGTCGCCTGCACGTGGGTGATCTCCTGGTCGCGGATCAGGCGGCAGACGGCCGCGCCGTCGGCGGCGTGGGTGTTCGACGCGACCACCACCCGGGCGCCGGTCACCAGCGGCAGGAACACCTCGACGGCGGAGATGTCGAACGACAGCGAGGTCAGCCCGAGCCAGCGGTCGCCCGGTTGGCCGCCCAGCAGGTCGCGCAGACCGAGCAGCAGGTTCGCCAGGGCGTCGTGCCGTACCGCGACGCCCTTGGGCCGGCCGGTCGAGCCGGAGGTGTACAGCACGTAGGCGAGGTCGCCCGGACCGGGCAGGGCGCCGGTCTCGGGTACCGCCGGGTCGGCGGGGTCGAGGTCGTCGACCGTGAGCACCGGCAGGCGCGGGTCGAGGGCGGCGGCGGCCGACGCGGTGGCGACGACCAGCGCCGGCTCCGCGTCGGCGAGGATCATCGCCTGCCGAGGCGGTGGATAGCCCGGGTCCACCGGCACGTACCCGGCGCCGCAGCGCAGCACCGCGAGCAGCGCGGCGACCGCCTGCCAGGACCGGTCCAGGCAGACCGCGACCAGCGCGCCAGCGCCGATTCCCCGCTGGCGCAACACCGCGGCGAGCCGGCCGCTGGTCGCGTCGAGTTCGGCGTACGTCAGCCGCCGGTCGCCGTCGACCACCGCGACCAGGTCCGGTCGCTGCCGGACCTGGGCGGCGAACAGCGCGGGCAGGACCGCGTCGGCCGGGTAGTGGCGTTCGGTGTCGTTCCAGCCGTGCACCAGGTCGGACAGTTCGGCGGGGGGCAGCAGCGGCAGCGTCAGCATCGGCCGGTCCGGGTCGTCGACCACCGCCGCCAGTACGGTCCGCAGGTGCGCCCCGATCCGGTTGACCGACTCCCGGTCGATCGCGGTGGGGCTGTGCTGGAGGCTGACGGTGACCGCGTCCGGGCCGTCGACGATCTGCACGTGCAGCGCGTTGCGGGCCGTGCCGTTGAACATCGTCCACTCGACCGTGGTCTCCGGTCCGGCGAAATCCGGGGCGGGGCCGCGCCGCCGGTAACCGACCGACACCGGGGTCAGCGCCGGTGCCGGTCGCAGCCCGCCGACCGCCTGCGCGAGCGGTACGTGCCGGAACCGGTACAGGTCGCGGACACCGGTCCGCACCGCCCGGGTGTAGGCCCGGAAGGTGGCGGCCGGCGCGGGCGGGTGCACCGGCAGTTCGTTGACGAAGAGGCCGACCTGCCCGGCGGTCGCGGCGGTACGGGTGGACAGCGCGACGCCGACCGGCAGGTTCGGGTTGCCGTAGCGATCCAGCAGGGTGTGCACCGCGGCGAGCAGCAGTTCGAAGCGGGTCACGCCGATGTCCGTGGCAACCGCGTCGATGCGCTCGACGAGGTCCGGGTCGAGTGCGAAGTCGACACTGGCGCCCGGCTCGGCCGCGGTCGGCACCCGGTGCAGTCCGGGCAGCAGGACGTCACCGGGCGGCGACCACCGGGCGGCCCAGTGTGCGCGGGCTCCGGTGAGATCGGCGGCGACCCGGTGCTGCTCGGCGGTCGCGTGCCCCGCGTACGGCTCCGGTGCCGGACCGAGGTCCACCGGCCGGCCGGCGACGGCCGCGCGGTACGCCGACGCCAGCTCGTCCAGCAGCACGTCCTTGGACATGCCGTCGAAGACCAGGTGGTGGGCGGTGACCAGGAGGAGGTGCCGGTCCGCTGCACCGGTCAGCAGGGTGAACCGGGCCAGCGGCCCCCGGCGCAGGTCGAACGGTCGGGCGAGTTCGGTGCGGATCCGCTCGTCGGAGAGTTCGCCGGTGGTCAGCGCGAGCTTCTCCGCGGCCGGGACCAGCAGGGGAGCGCCCTCGGGGTCGGGTTCGACCGCCGTGCTCAGCACCTCGTGCCGGTTGATGACGGCGGTGCACGCCTCGGTCAGCGCGTGGCGGTCGAGCCCGGCCCCGAATCGGACGCCGAGCGCCAGGTGGTACGCCGTGCCGGCCACCCCGGCCTGTTCGGTGAACCAGACGGCGTGTTGGGCGTACGTCGTCGCAGCGGTGTTCACGGGCCCTCCGAGTGGTGGCTGTGCGCGGTGGTGCGGGTCTGTTCGAGTTGGCTGACCAGTTGGCGTTTGAGCACCTTGCCGGCCTCGTTGCGGGGTAGCTGGTCGAGCACCAGCAGCCGGGTCGGTAACTGGTAGTCGGCGAGTCGCGCGGCGAGGAAGGCGCGCAGCGCGGGCAGGGCGACGTCGGCGGCCGGCGTGTGCGGATGCGGTACGACCACGGCGGCCACGGTGCTGCCGAGCACCGGGTGTGGCACTCCGACAACGGCGGTCTCCGCGATCCCGGTGTGCTCGTACAGGGCGGCCTCGATCTCCAGGGTGGAGATCTTGAAGGCGCCGGACTTCACCACGTCCTCGTGCCGGTCGGCGAGGTAGAGGTAGCCCTCGGCGTCCATCCGTCCGACGTCGCCCATCCGTACCCACTCGCCGTGGAAGGTCGCCCGGCTGGCCTGTTCGTCCCGGTAGTAGGCGCGTGGGTGCCGACACCGCAGCCAGACCTGCCCGGTGGCGCCGTCGGGCAGGGGCCGCCCCTGCTCGTCGGCGATCATGAGGGCGCCCGCGCTGGCCCGGCCGACCGCGTCCGGCCGGGCCGGATTGAAGATCATCGTGGTCTGTGCGGGTGCCGCCTCGGTCGAGGTGTAGTAGTTGACGATCACCGCGTTCGGGAACGCGGTGGCGAGCCGGGCGGCGACCGCCGGCGCCAGCGGTGCCGCCGTCGACCCGATCAGCTGCACCCCGGACGTGTCACGCCCGCGCAGCGCACCGGAGTTGAGCAGTTCGATCGCCATCGACGGGACGACAAAAACCGTCCCGGTGCCGGCGGACTCGACCAACCGGGCGAACCGGGCCGGGGTGAACTGCGGCAGCGTCAGCGCGGTCGGCTTGGCGGTGAGCGCGTTGAACAGCATCGTCTGGGCGGCGTTGGTGCCGATCGCGAACGCGTGCAGGAACCGCTCGGAGTGACCCAGCGCCAGCCGGCGGGGGTGGGTGGGTGCGGCCACGGTCAGGTTCGCGTGGGTCGCGCCGACGCCCTTCGGCCGGCCGGTGGTACCGGAGGTGTAGAGGATCTGGGCCAGGTCGTCGGGGCGTACGCCGGGGCCGGGGTGCGGTTGCGGTGCCGGCGTACCGGCCGCGACGAGTTCGGCCACGGTCACGCCCGGCACCGGCTCGGCCGTCCTCGGATCGGCACCGGGGCCGTGGACCAGGGTGGTGGCCGCACAGTGTTCCAGCGCCTGCCGTACCTGGGTGGCGGCGAGCCGGTCGGAGAGCGGTACGGCGACCCCGCCGGCCCGCTGTACCCCGCAGTACGCGACCGCGAAGTCCACCCAGTCCGGTGCGCCGAAGAGCAGGCCGACCCGGTCGCCGGCACCCAGTCCGCGCTGGCGCAGTGCGGTGGCCACCGCGGTCGCGCCCGCCTCCCACTCGGCGAAGGTGAGCCTGGCGACCCCGTGCACCTCGATCGCCACCCGGTCCGGGTGCACACCCGCCCGCCAGCTCAACACCTCGGGTACGGTCCGGCCGGCGGGAGCGCGGTCGTTTGTCACGCGATGTGCCTCAATTCGACGAAGACGCCAGAGGGCCTCCCCGTGTCGTGGCCGCATCGTCGGTCTGGTGGTCGGTCTGCGGTTCGCCGTACCGTCGCTCAGTGTTAGGTCGGCGTTCCGATTCGCAGTGTGCCCGTTGTGGCCGGTGGCGGGGATCGGCCGAACGGGGCAGCGGATTGGAACCGAAACACTGATGCCCTCCACATAGGACGATTTCCGGCAGGAATGCGCTTTCCTCGTCCTGGTGGCCGGGAGCAGGGGATCGACACCCGGCGGCGCCATCGGCGGCTGGCGATAACATCTGGCACCGGACGATCTACCGGTGGAGCCGACTCGGCGACGATCGACGGGCCACACCGCCCCGACCGTCCGGCCGGTACGGAAATGTCCTTGGAGGAACGCATGAGGCGGGTGGCGGAACCGGTCGACTCCGAATCGGAGCACCTGGTCCACGCCGAGTTCGCGGGTGGTCGCGCCGGTACCGCGCCGCTGACCTGGGGACAGCGCTCGATGTGGTGGACCATGGACGACTTCCGCTCACGCAACAGCTTCCTCAACCTCTGCCGGGTGGTCACCGTGCCTCGGCGCTCGGCGCTGGACGTACCGGCCGTGGCCGCGGTGATCGGCACCCTGGTCGCCCGGCACGAGTCGCTGCGGACCCGGGTACGCCTGGTCGACGGCGAGCTGTGCCAGCAGGCGTACGACTCCGGGCGGCTACCGCTGCTCGTGCTCGATGCCGACGCCGGGCGTACCGATGGCCCCGACGACGACGGTGCCGGCCTCGCCGCGCGGGTGTGCGCGCGCCTGGGCGACGTGCCGTTCGACCACACCGAGGAGTGGCCGCTGCGGGTGGCCCTGGTGGTGGTGAATGGCCGGGTACGCCGGATCGTGCTGGTACTCAGTCACTCCACGGTGGACTTCCACGCCACCGAGACCGTGCTGCGTGACCTGCGCCTGCTGCTGGTACGCGGCACGATCGACACCCCGCCGGGCCTCCAGTCGATCGACATGGCCCGTCGGGAGGCCGGGGCGCAACGACGCCGCTCCGACCGGGCGATCTCCTACTGGACCGGGCAGTTCACGAGACTGCCGGCGGGTGGCTTCGCGCGGATCGGACCGGCGCACACCCCCCGGTACCGGGGCCTGACGATGGTCTCCGAGACCGTCGACCTGGCCAGCCGGATGATCGCCGCACGGCACCGGGTCAGCACCTCCACCGTGCTGCTCGCCGCGACCGCCGCGCTGACCGTCGGCGGGGACGAGGCTCTCCGCTGCGGGTTGGTCAGCATGGCGAACAACCGCTTCCAGCCCGGACACGGCGACGCGATAGCCAAGCTCAACCAGCTCGCACTCATCGCCGTCGACCTCACCGACCGGCCGACCTTCGCCGGGCTGCTGCCCCGGGTCGCGCAGGCCGCGATGGACGGCTACCGGCACGCGTACTACGACCCACCCGCGATGCGGCACGCCTTCGCCGAACTGGGGCTCGACTACCTCACCATGCTCGGTCCGTACTGCCTGGTCAACGACATCCGGTTGCCCGGCGATCCCCATGCCGCCGGGCCGGACCTCGACGAGCGGGCGCTGCGGGCGACCCGGGCCCGTACCACGCTCACCTGGTCGGAGCCGGCGAACAAGTTCGTCTGGCGCTGCCGCCTGCAGGTCGTCGACGCGCCCCGCGCGGTCGGCCTCGTCCTCACCATCGACACCTGTTACCTGCCGCCCGAGCGGGCCACGGCGCTGCTGCACGACGTCGAGGAGTTGCTGGTACGGGCGGCGGTCGGGGACGTACCGTGGCCCTGGCGGCCCTCCGGCCGCCCCGCCGTGGACTGAGCCGGTCCCGTCACCCCGTTCACCGGTCCCGCCGCTGCGTTCACAATCCCGGCCACCGGTCCGCCATGACCTGCGGATAGGTTGAGCTGATGCATGATCGTCCCGGCTCGGATCCCGGCCGGTCCGGCGGTCCGACGGTGGCGCCGCCCGAGCCGCCGTCGCCGTCGCCCCGGCCACCGGTGACGATCCGCTCCCTCGGACCGACCGTCTACCTGCCGACCGTGATCTACAGCCTCGGACAGGGCGCGGTCGCCCCGGTGGTCGTACTCTCCGGCACCGCCCTCGGCGCCTCGGCCAGCGCCGCCAGCGTCCTGGTCGGCCTGATCGGCGTCGGCCAGATCGTCGGCGCCGTACCGGCGGGGGCGTTGATCGCCCGGATCGGCGAGCGGCCGGCGATGGTCTGGTCCACCGCACTGGTGATACCGGCACTGCTCGCCTGCGTCTTCGCCACCTCGGTCTGGACGCTCGGCGTCGCGGTCGCCGGGATCGGGCTGGTCGGCGCGGTCTGGGGAGTGGCCCGGCAGGCGTACGTCACCGAGGTGGTGCCGTACGAGTTGCGCGCCCGGGCCCTGTCCACGCTCGGCGGGGCGGGCCGGATCGGCGCCTTCGTCGGTCCGTTCGTCGGTGCGGCGGCGATGACGGTGGTCGGCACCGACGGCGCGTACTGGGTGCACGTGGTCGCCGCCACCGTGGCGGTGACGGTGCTGCTCGTCCTGCCCGCCCTGCCCGTCGACCGGGCACCCGGTACGTCACCGGCGAAGGTCCGTACGCTCGCCGTCGTCCGCGACAACCTCGCGGTGCTGCGGACCCTGGGCCTCGGGGTCCTGCTGGTCGGAGCCATGCGCGCGTCGCGTCAGACGGTGATCCCGCTGTGGGGAGCGCACCTCGACCTGGACCCGGCCACGCTCAGTCTCGTCTTCGGTGCCTCCGGCGCGGTCGACATGCTGCTGTTCTATCCGGCCGGCAGGGCGATGGACCGGTGGGGGAGGCGGGTCGTCGCGATCCCGTCGATGTTCCTGCTCGGGCTGGCACACGCGCTGCTGCCGTTGGCCACGACCGTTGTCGGCCTGGCGGCGGTGGCGATGCTGATGGGACTGGGCAACGGCCTGAGCAGCGGACTGATCATGACCCTCGGCGCGGACGTGTCACCGGCGGCGGGCCGGGCGCAGTTCCTCGGCGCGTGGCGGCTCTGCGCGGACCTCGGCAACGGCGGCGGCCCGCTGCTGATCGCCGCGGTGCTGACGATCGGGCCGCTGACCGCCGCGGTGCTGACCATGGCCGGGGTGGGCGCGGCGGCGGTCGCCGTGCTGCACCGCTGGACCCCGAGAGCGGCGGCACTCGACTAGGTTGCCCCAATAGTCGTCGGCAGAACAGGCTCGCGTCGAACCGACCGACACGGGCATGCTGAGCGGACGACCGACGGGGGAGGCGTGGCGTGAAGCGGAACCATGGGGTGCTCCGGGCCCGATCAGCGGTGGCCGTACTCCTGACCACTGCCCTGGTCGGGGCCGGTTGCGCAGACCCGGACGAGCCGGGTCCGGACCGGCAGACGCGCGTCGACCAGGCGTTCCAACGGTACGCGGACGGCGTGCGCGAGAAGGAGGGCGTCTCGGCGGCGCCGACCCGGCACCTGCTCGCCGGCACCGACAAGCTCATCGGCGGCACCGAGGTCACCCTCTGGGTTACCGACCCGGCGGCCAGCCCCGAGGTCGACGCCCGCTGCTACTACCTCGACCTGGAGGAGCGGGGCGGCTGGGTCAGCGGCTTCGGCGGCTGCGGCGGCGCCGACGACCAGGTCACGCTCAACCGGAACAACGAGATCGTCTTCGGCACGGTCGGCCGGTGGCCCGCCAGCACCGTCCGGATCAGTCGGGGCACTGCGTCGACCGACATCGCCGTGACCGGCGGCTGGTTCCTGGTGCCGAACTGGCTGACCAGCGTCGGCGACAACAGCTACTCGATCGAGCTGGTCGGAGCGGACGGCCAGACGATCTGCACCGTACGCAACCTGACCCCACCGGCGAGCGTCACACCGGTGACCTGAACCATCCTGCCCAGGTCACCGGCCCGGCACCGGGGCGGCCTGTGCGAGGATGCGGCCGTGCGAGCGGTGGTGTTCGAGGAGTTCGGTGGCCGGCCCGAGGTCCGTACGGTGGCGGATCCGTCCCCGCCGGTCGACGGCGTGGTGGTGCGGGTCGAGGCGACGGGACTGTGTCGCAGCGACTGGCACGGCTGGCAGGGCCACGATCCGGACATCCGCCTGCCGCACGTGCCGGGTCACGAGTTCGCCGGTGTGGTCGCCGAGGTCGGCGCCGCGGTGTCGGGTGTACGGGTGGGTGACCGGGTAACCGCCCCGTTCGTCTACGGCTGCGGCCGGTGCGCCGAATGTATCGCCGGACAGCAGCAGGTGTGCGCGTTCCAGACCCAGCCCGGTTTCACCCAGTGGGGCTCGTACGCCGACTACGTGGTGGTGGACCACGCGGCGGTGAACCTGGTCCCGCTGCCGGACGAGGTGGACCACCGGGTCGCGGCGGCGCTCGGCTGCCGGTTCGCCACCGCTTTCCGGGCGGTGGTCAGCCAGGGCCGGGTGGCGGCAGGGGAGTGGGTGGCGGTTTTCGGCTGCGGTGGTGTGGGGCTGTCCGCTGTCATGATCGCCGCCGCCAGCGGTGCCCGGGTGGTGGCCGTGGACCTGGCGGAACCGGCGCTGGCACTGGCGCGGGAATGTGGTGCGACGGCCACCGTGAACGTCGCCGGGCTGGCCGGACCGGCGCAGGTCGCCGAGGCCGTACGTGACCTCACCGGTGGCGGCGCGCACCTGTCGGTGGACGCGCTCGGCAGCCACGACACCTGCGTGGCGGGAATCCGGAGCCTGCGCCGCCGGGGCCGGCACATCCAGGTCGGCCTGCTGCCGGCCGTGCTCGGCGCACCGCCGCTGCCGATGGACCTGGTGATCGGCGCCGAACTGGAGGTACGCGGCAGCCACGGCATGGCCGCGCACGCGTACCCGGCGCTGCTCGGCCTGATCACCGGCGGTGTGCTCGATCCGGCCCGCCTGGTCACCGGTGCGATCGGCCTGGATCGGGCGCCCGAGGCACTGACCACGATGGACCGTCCCGGCACCGCCGGCATCCGGCTGATCGAACCCGGAGCGGGCCGACCGTAACATCCAAATTCGCACGGGGAGCCTGGGATCAGGGATCGGAGAGGGTGGTGCGGATGTCCGCCGGATGGACGATCGACGCGCGGCCGTGGGACGACCCGGCCGGTGCGGCCCTGCGGGAGCGGCAGCGGGTGGAACTCGACGCCCGCTACGGCACCGACGACCATGAACCGGGCCTCGCGCCGTCCGGCGACGACATCGCCCACTTCGTCGTCGCCGTCGACCTGACAGACGGCCGCGCGATCGGCTGCGGCGCGCTGCGCCAACTGGACCACGGATCGGCGGAGATCAAACGGATGTACGTCGACCCGTCGGCGCGCGGCACCGGCGTGGCGACCGCTCTGCTGCGTGCTCTGGAGGCGGCCGCCCTGCAGCGGGGATGGCTGACGCTGCGGCTGGAGACGGGCACCGCCCAGCCGGACGCCCGACGGTTCTACGAGCGTGAGGGATACCAACGGATCGACCCGTTCGGCAGCTACGTGGGTTCGGACCTGTCGGTCTGCTACGAGCGCCGACTCGTCGCCACGGGTCGGTCCGCCGGCCGGTGACCCGGCCGTCCTCCACAATGGAGTGATTGGAAAGCCCGCACGGGTAAGCAAAATCGTTTACCGCGTGGCAATCTGTCCGACGCGAGCCCAAAACAGCGGGGCCGTGTCCTTCTTCTAGATCCACAACGTCTCGAGATCCACTCCGCGCCCGGCCTCCCCCACATGGCCGGGCGCGGCCTCATCGAAGGGTCGTACTGGTGCATCAACCCCTTGCGGTACCCCGGCCGCGACGTCTGTCCCGGCTTGCCCTGCTCACCGCGGCCCTCGCCGCCGTCGCCGCGCTCGTCGCCACCTCGGTCGGTACGCCCACCGAGGCGACCAACCGCGACCGGCCGTTCCCGATCGACCTGGAGCGCGCCAGCATCCCGCAGCTGCGCGACGCGCTGAACGCCCGCCGGGTCACCTCCGAGGAACTGGTCGAGGCGTACCTGGAGCGGATCCGGGCACTCAACACCAACGGCCCCGGCCTGAACGCGGTCCGGGTGCTCACCCGAGACTCGGTCGAGCAGGCCCGCCAGGCCGACTCCGACCGGCGCAAGGGCCGCGCCCGGGGACCGATGCACGGCATTCCGGTGCTGGTGAAGGACAACATCGACGTCAAGGGGCTGCCCACCACCGCCGGGGCGTTGGCACTGGCCGACTCGTACCCGTCGAAGGACGCCTTCCTGGTCACCCGGTTGCGTGCGGCCGGGGCGATCATCCTGGGCAAGACCAACCTGACCGAGTTCGCGAACTTCACCACCAACGGCATGCCGTCCGGTTACAGCGGACTCGGCGGCCAGGTGCTCAACCCGTACGACGTGAGCCAGACACCGAGCGGCTCCAGTTCCGGCTCGGGCTCGGCCGCCGCGGCGGCGCTCGCCGCCGTCACGATCGGCACCGAGACCTCCGGTTCCATCCTCAGCCCGTCGGCGGCGAACTCGCTGGTCGGGGTGAAGCCGACGGTCGGCCTGGTGAGCCGGACCGGGGTCGTCCCGATCGCGGCCAGCCAGGACACCGCCGGACCGATGACCCGTTCGGTGTACGACGCCGCGGCACTGCTCACCGCGCTGACCGGCATCGACCCGGAGGACCCGATCACCGCCACCAGCAGCGGCGTGGTCGGCACCGACTACACCCGCGCGCTGTCCACCACCGCGTTGCAGGGCAGGCGGATCGGTGTGGCCAGCAGCCCGACCGGCAACCAGGGCGTGCTGTTCAACGAGGCGCTGGACGTGATCCGGGCTCAGGGCGCCGAGGTCGTACCGGTCACGGTCGCCACCGGTGGCCTGCCGCCGGGCATCCTGGACTACGAGTTCAAGCGGGACCTGAACGCGTACCTGGCCCGGCTGCCGCGCAGCGCGCCGATGAACACCCTGGACGACGTGGTCCGGTACAACCTGGCGCACGCCGCCGAGGGGACGATCAAGTTCGGTCAGACCCAGCTCGTCACGTCGAACAACATCGACCTGACCGACCCGGTGGCCAAGGCGGCGTACGAGACCAACCGCGACACCGGCATCGCCGGAGCGCGGGACCGGATCGACTCGGTGCTGCGGGCGCAGACCCTCGACGCGATCGTCTTCGTCGGCAGCGGTTCGGCCGGCATCGGCGCCCGCGCCCAGTACCCGTCGGTCGCCGTGCCGATCGGGTACGACCCGGCGAACGGCCGCCCGGTCGGCCTGTCCTTCCTGGGCACCGCCTACACCGAGGCGTCCCTGCTCGCCCTCGCCTACGACTACGAGCAGGCGTCGAAGAAGTGGCTCCCGCCGTCCCAGGTGAACCCGTCGCTGTTCCGGTGCAGTTCGCTGGAGCGACGCGCCTCGAACTGCGCCCCGTGACCTGACCCACCGGTTTGCCCCATCCGGCCCCGTCGACACCCACCGGTGTCGGCGGGGCCGCCCCACCCCCGCCACACCCACAAGATCCGCACACTTTGACTGAATGAGGGCTCAACCCACGACGGACAACCACCCTTTCAGAAAATGCAGGTGGCGCAAGAGCAGCCGCAGCGGGGACAGCGGCGGGGACTGCGTCGAGGTCGCGGACAACGTCGCCGGGGTGGTCGGCGTACGGGACAGCAAGGACCGGCGCGGACCGATCCTGACCTTCGATCCGACTGCCTGGCGCGCGTTCGTCGCCACCATCAGGGACTGAACCGCGCTGCACGAGCCTGGTTGCTCGCCAGTGTCGAGGGTCCGGGCTCGTCCCGGTCGCCACCATTCTGAGTGAGAATGGCGGCGTGACAGCTCAAGCGGTGCCGCGGTCCGGAGTCATGACCCGTGGGCTGACCCTCCTGTTCGCCGTTGCCGCCGGTGCTGCAGTCGGCAACCTGTACTGGGCGCAGCCGCTGCTCGACCTCGTCGGCCGAGGTCTGCACACCTCACCGGCGACGGCGGGGTTGCTCGTCACCGTGACCCAGATCGGTTACGCGGCCGGGATTCTGCTCATCGTGCCGCTCGGTGACGTACTCGACCGGCGGCGGCTCATTCCGGTGATGATGCTCTGTGCCGCCGCCGCGCTCGCCTCATGCGCGGTGGCACCGTCGATCGGGGTCCTCTTCGTCGCGATCACCGCGCTCGGGCTGACCACCGTCGCCGGGCAGATTCTCACCCCGCTGGCCGGGGACCTTGCCGACGACTCCCAGCGTGGGCACGTGGTCGGAACCGTCGCGTCGGGCATCCTGATCGGGATCCTGGTGTCCCGTACGATCAGCGGCCTGGTCGCCGACGTCGCCGGCTGGCGTGCCATCTACGCCGTCGCGGCGATTGTCACCGTCGGGTTCGCGGCAATGCTGTACCGGGCCATCCCGCCACTCGCGCCCAAGACGCGCCTGGCCTACCCCGCGCTGATCGCCTCCGTCGCGGCACTGGTAGCGCGGCACCGGACCGTCCGGTGGACCCTGGCCCTCGGGGCGACCGGCTTCGCTACGTTCTCGATGTTCTGGACCGCCCTCACGTTCCTGCTCAGCGCACCGCCGTTCGACTACCCGGTGTCGGTCATCGGGCTGTTCGGGCTCGCCGGCCTCGCCGGTGCCCTCGCCGCCGGGCGCACCGGCCGCCTCCATGACCGTGGCTGGTCGCTGCCGGCCACCGGCGTGGCCTGGGCGGTGGTTCTGTTCAGCTTCGTCGTCGGGGTCTTCGCGGGCCGTTCCGTGCTGCTCATCCTCGTCGTGGTCGTCGTCCTCGACGTCGCCCTGCAGTCGCTGGGCATCCTCAACCAGCTACGGGTGTTCGCCGTCTCCCACGAGGCCCGCAGTCGGCTGAACACGGCCTACGTGACGAGCAACTTCATCGGCGGCGCCATCGGTTCCGCCGCCGCTGCCACGCTCTGGTCCGTCGGCGGGTGGACTGCCGTGACGATCGCCGGCATGGTGTTGAGCTGTTTCGCGCTCACCGTGTGGGCGGCCGGACGCCGCGGCGCACTCGTCGTGGCGGAGCCGGGCTGAGCGCATGCGAGATTCGCACGCTCCCCGGTCTATGCCCGACCTTCGCCGTACGCCCGCAGGAAGGTGCGGACGGCGGCCCGCGCGACCGCCCGTAGTTCCCGGTCGGGAACCGGGCGGGTGCCGAGCCGGGCACGGCTCTCCATCGGGCCGGTGAGCAGAGCGAGGAACTGTTCGGCTGCCTCGACCGGTTCGGTGGCGGCCAGGTGACCGGCGAGCGTGAGTCGGGCCACCCGGTCGGCCAGGGCCTGCGTGATCCGGTTGGCCCCGGTCGCGTGCGCGATGTCGATCAGGTCCGGGAACCTGTTGACCTCGGCGTTCAGTAACCGCCGCAGTGCCCAGGACCGGTCGTCGCAGTGGCGCTGCAGAAGCTGGTATCCGACCTCGTCCAGCGCGGCCCGTACGTCTGCGCCGTGATCGGTCAGTTGGTCGACGACGGCCAGGTTCTCGGCCATGGCGCGGTTGGCTGCCGCCTCCATCGCGTGCCGGAACAGGGTCTCCTTGTCGTGCAGGTGGTTGTAGACGGTGGGCTTGGCGACGCCGGCCTCGGTCGCGATCTCCTGCACGCAGGCCAGGGCGAAACCGTGTCGGGCGAACACGGTGAACGCCGCGTCCAGGATCGCCTGCCGCTTGTCGATGCGCCCCCGTGGGACGTGTTGCCCCGGCGCGGCCGAAGACGTCGCTGTGTTCACTCCGGCACTCTAGCCGTTCACCACGGCGGGCTGAACCAACGGGTTCAGTCTTGTTTCCAGCCGGGTTCTGCACTACCGTCCGGATCGGAAAATTGAACCGGCAAGTTCAGATTGTGGGAGGCGACATCCGTGCGCACCATCGTGATCTCCGGTGGCACCGACGGCATGGGTCGGGCGCTCGCCTCGACCTACCTGGGACGTGGTGACACCGTCGTCATCGTGGGTCGCGACCCGGCAAAGGGGGCGGACTTCCTGGCCGACGCCGACCGGGACGGCGCCCGGTCGCGGGCACACTTCATCCGGGCCGACCTGAGTCTGGTGGCGGAGAACCGGCGGGTCGTCGCGGAGATCGCAGCGACGTGCCCGGTGGTCGACGTGCTGGTGTTCTGCGCCCGGCACTACCGGTCGAACCGTACCGAGACGATCGAAGGGCTGGAGGCCACGTTCGCGTTGGACTACCTGAGCCGGTTCCTGCTCGGTCATGGTCTGGTCGCACAGTTGGAACGGGCCGCCCGACCGGTCATCGTGAACGTCTCCGGGCCGGGGATATCGAAGCCGGAGATCCGCTGGGACGACCCGGGGCTGGCTCGCGACTACGACGGATTCACCGCACAGTTCCAGGCCGGCCGGGCGAACGACCTGCTCGGCATCGCGTCCACGGCGGTATACCCGACGAACCGTACGCGATATGTCTTGGTCCATCCCGGTGGGGTTGCGACCAGCTTCTCCGGCGACTATGACGAAGCGACGGCCGCCCAGGTCGCGGCGATGCGGCTCACGGCCAGGCCGGTGGGCGAGGGCATCGTGCCGATCGTCGCCGTCATCGACGCGCCGCCGGCCGAGCCGGTGTCCGCGTTCATGCGGGAACGCCGGGTCGACCTGTCGCCGGGGTCCGCCGACGCCGATGCGGTGGCGGCGATGCGGCTGCACCGCCTCACCAACCGACTGATCTCCTCCCTGCCCGGGGACGCGACGAGCTAGCGTCCGTCGCCGCCCAGATAGGTCAGCTCGACCAGGCGGAAGCTGTGCGGCCCGGTCGCGTCGGCGGCGAACTCGTGCTGCCCGCCCGGCGCCAGGTAGTGGACGCCGTCGGTGTCCGGGTGGGAAAGGCCGATCACGACCACCGGGACGTCGCCCGCCTGCCACCGGTGGCGGGCGCCGGGCTCGACCTCGACGCCCCGGACGCGTACCTCGTCGTCGGCGAAGACCTCGGTCAGGGCGAGACCGTCGGTGGCGGCCCGCGCGGCGGGAAGAGCCGGATCGGGTACGCCGGACGCCTCCTCGCCGAGGTCCAGCAACTCGACGATCCGGTTGCGGTAGTTCGCCTCGCCGTAGTTGGTGAGCATGTGCACGGGGGACACCGGCCGGTGCACGACCCCGCCGACCTGCTCGGACAGGAACCGGGCCGGGCTGCCGTCGAGCCAGTCCATCCGACAGGGCGAGGTCTCCAGGTTCAACACCACGTACGGGTTGTGGTGCAGGTGCCAGGGCTGTGACCCGCCCGGCGGAAGTTGGACCTCCCAGACCCGTACCCGGGGGTTGACCAGCAGGACCCGCTGGCCGATCTCGCCCAGCACGACCGGTTGGCCGTCCGGGGCCGAGACGATGCTTCCTGCGCTCACGTCGACGTCCTCACTGGTGGGGTACGGGCGCGCCCATCATCGCCCACGCCCCGCACGAAGATCCAAACAGGTACGCCCCGCACCGGCTCGGATTGACGGACATCGTTTCTGGTGTAACGATTCCTGATACCGGCCGGAAATGGTCGCGTAATTCGAGTTACTCGAATTACTTAAGCGGAAATCGGATGGCGATCGGCGCGCCGTCCACAATCACCGAACCGTGTAAGCCTTTACCCGTCGAGTGAAGGGTCGTACGCAATCATGCACAGGAACATCGGCGGTCCGCGCCGCCGTACGGTCGTGGCCGCACTGACCGCGGGCGTCGTGGCGCTCACCTCGTTCGTACCCGGTGTGACCGTCGCCGCCCCGGCCGACGGTCCGGCCCCCGCTGGCGACGTCGGCGCCCAGGTGGCCTGGAACCTGCTCTACTCCGAGGACTTCTCCACCCCGGTCAACCCGGGCAACGCGCCCTGGGTGCGGGAGACCTACGCCAACCCGTTCGACACGATCATGGACGACTCCGGGCAGTGGTACCGCAACGACTACGGGCCGGACTGGAACACCGCTTTCAATTCCTTCAACACGTACCGCAAGGAGTTCCCGGTCGGGCAGAACGGCTGGTTGACCGCGTCGCTGTCGGCCCGCGACTGGGACAAGAACGGTGTCATCGAGGCGCCGCCGTCGATCACCACCCAGGCCCAGGGCGGCGGCAACGTGGCGGTGCTGAACGTGCCTGACCACACCGGTGGGGCAATCTTCCGCCCGACCAACAAGCTGCCGTCGCAGTACCGCATCGAGTACAAGCTGAAGACCATCGACTTCGGCGGCAAGCGCAACGGTTCGATCGAGTACGGCGGCCGGGTGAACGGCTACAGCACCTCGGGCTGCAAGACCCAGCACCCGTGGGGCGAGGGTTCGAACAGCCCCGGCTGGTCCGGTGACGCCTCCGCCCCCTACTGCGAGTGGCAGGACGTGCGCTCCGGCCCGTACGGCTACAACGGCTTCCATTTCCTGTCGATCGTGGACTTCGCCAACCCGGCGCCCCGGAACAACCACTTCTGGCACTACCGCCGCAAGGTGCTGATGGATTCGTTCTCCCAGCATCCCGACCGGGTCGGCAGCGGCACCGGTGGCCGGGTCTGCAACTCCAACACCAACCAGTACTACAACTACCGGGACGGCAACTTCAACACCGTCAACATGTGGATCAGTGGCCTGCCGAACTGGAACCCCGGGCCGGGTGGACTCGCCGGCAACTCGCAGTGGTTCATGACCAACTGTTCCGGTGGTGTCGCCGAGCAGCAGCTCTCCTCGGCCGCCGAGTTGCAGCCCGAGCTGATGCCGAACGAGTTCTACACCTTTGCCATCGAGCGCGACGCCACCGGATACGTCCTGGAGGCCAGCGGCAACTTCGCCCGGGTCGGGCAGAAGACGATCCGGTTCCACCGCCCGTTCATCGTCAACAACGCCCCGATCTGGCACTACAACACCGAACCCGGCGAGTACGACGGCCGCTTCAACAACAACCTGGTGCAGAACGACAACAACGGCAGCACGACCTGGGCGAACCAGTGGCCGGCCGGCTCGGCGTACCCGGACTACTTCGTCATCGGCGACCTCTACACCAACGTGTACGAGGGCAGCGCCAGCCTGACCGACATCCGCCTCTACACCCCGGCGCCGCCGACCACCACCAACCTGGCGCTGAACAAGCCGGCCACCGCCGACAGCCAGTGCGCGGCGGCCGAGGCACCGGCCAAGGCGGTCAACGGAAGCTGGACCGCCGGCAACGCCGACAAGTGGTGCTCGCTCGGCACCTCCAAGTGGCTGCGGGTGGACCTGCAGTCCAACCAGCAGGTGGGCAGGTTCGTGGTCCGGCACTCCGGTGCCGGTGGCGAGAAACCGGCCTGGAACACCCGCGACTTCGACCTCCAGACCAGCACGAACGGCACCACCTGGAGCACGGTCGCGTCCGTACGCGGCAACACCGCCAACGTCACCACGCACACCTTCACCCCGGTCACGGCCCGGTACGTCCGGGTGAACGTGCTGACGCCGACCAGCGACAGTGACCGGGCGGCTCGGATCTTCGAGCTGGAGGCGTACGCGAGCTGACCGGCCGTTGCCGCCGGGAGCGACCGTCCCCGGGTGCGGTCGAGCAGACCGCACCCGGGCCCCGCTCAGATCTCCGGTGCCGCGTCGCCGAGCAGGTCGCGCAGCCAGCGGAGCTGGACCTGCTGCTGGAAGCCGGCGCCGCCCTCGTGGCCGTTGTACGGCCACACGCTGATCTCCTTGGCCGCCCCCGCGTAGTGGTTGTACGCGGCGAAGACCGTCGACGGCGGGCAGACCGCGTCCATCAGCGCCACCGAGTAGAGCGCCGGAGCGTCCGCCCGCGCGGCGAGGTTCACCCCGTCGAAGTAGCTCAGCGTGGTGAACACCTGCTCGACCCGGTGCCGGTGCGTCTTCAGGTAGGTCACCAGTTCGGCGTACGGCTGGGCGTCGGTGATCTCGGTGGCCCGTCGGTGGTGGCAGAGGAACGGCACGTCCGGCATGACCGCGGCGAGTCCCTCGGCCAGTCCGCTGACCGCGATCGCGATGCCGCCGCCCTGGCTGATCCCGGCGACCACCACCCGCTCCGGATCGACCAGGGGGTGGGACCGGGCCGCGTCGACCGCCCGGACCGCGTCGGTGAACACCCGCCGGTAGTAGTAGGTCTGCGGGTCGGCGATGCCCCGGGTCATGAAGCCGGGAGTCTGCGGCCCGCCGGCCGGGTCGGGGTCGGGAGTGTCGCCCGCCATCGAGCCGGCGCCGCCCTGCCCCCGGGTGTCCATCACCAGGTGCGCGTAACCGGCGGCGCTCCAGCTCAGCCACTCGTGCGGCAGGCCGCGCCCCCGGCCGTAACCGAGGTATTCGACCACGCACGGGAGTGGGCCGGTGGCGTGCCGGGGGACCAGGAACCAACCGCGTACGGGCTGCCCGGCGAAACCGGGAAAGGTCACGTCGTACACCCGTACGGTGGCCAGCCCGGCGTCGTACGGCTCGAACCGGGCCGGGGTCTGCGTGGCCCTCGCCTCGGCCAGTGTGTCGGCCCAGAAGGTGTCGAAGTCCTCCGGCTCGGTACGCGTCGGCAGGTAGTCGCGCAGGCGGTCCAGGGGCCAGTCGACCAGCATGAGGGGCGCTCCTTTCGGGTACGCGCCGTAGCCGGTGACCACCCCGCCGTCGGCCGAGGAGGAACGGAGGGTAACGTTGCCGTCCTCAGTTCGCTGCTGCCCCGAGGAGGTGGGACCGATTCTCGTCACGAACGGCGGGTGCTCCCACCGGGCGGCGCCATTGGCTTTCTTGATCTAGGTCGAGCCATGGTAACCGCGGGAGCGCCCACAGGCGTCCCGAAGGGTCAGACATGTCGACTTCCCAATCCACCCCGGCGTTGAGCCGCACCGCCATCATCCGTACGCTGCGCGCCGCCGGTTGTGTGTTCGCCGAGGACGAGGCGCAACTGCTCATCGACGCCGCCCCCGAGCCGGACACCCTGCGTTCGATGGTGCAACGGCGGGTCGCCGGACTGCCACTGGAACACATCGTCGGCTGGGCCGACTTCTGCGGGCTGCGCATCGCGGTCGACGCGGGGGTTTTCGTGCCGCGTCGGCGTACCGAACTGCTCGTGCGACGGGCCGTGGCGCTCTGCCCGCGTAAGGCCACCATCGTGGACCTGGCCTGCGGTACGGGTGCGGTGGGCCGGGTCATCGCGGACCGCGTCGACGGCGTGTCGCTGCACGCGGCGGACATCGAGCCGGCCGCCGTACGGTGTGCCCGGCGCAACCTCGACCCCGTCGGTGGCCTGGTGTACGCCGGTGACCTGTACGACCCGCTGCCGGTCGCGCTGCGCGGTCGGGTCGACGTGCTGGTGGCCAACGTCCCCTACGTGCCCAGCGCGGCAGTCGACCTGCTGCCGCCGGAGGCACGGATCCACGAGCCGCTGGTGGCGCTCGACGGCGGCGCCGACGGCCTCGACGTGCTGCGCCGGGTCGCCGCCGACGCTCGCGAGTGGCTCGTGCCGGGCGGGCACCTGCTGCTGGAGACCAGCGTGGACCAGGTCGACGCGGCGCTTGCCGTGCTCGCCGGGGCCGGGCTCACGCCCGGGCTGGCCGGCGACGACGAACTGCACGCCACGGTGGTCATCGGCCGCTGCTGACCGCCTGCGCTCCGGCCGGGAGGTCGACGCCGCCGACCGTCCGCGCTTCGTGAGGTGCGTCGATGGCGCCGGCCATCTGCGTCCCGTCCGGGGCGTCGATGCCGCCGACCGCCTGCACTTCGTCCGGGGCGCCGCTGCCGGCGACCGGCGGCACACCGACGAGGGCGCCGACCGTCTCGACGGTGCCGTCCATCGCGACCAGGCGGGCGTTCGTCCCGAGCCCGGCCAGCCACGACCGGGCGCCCGCGCCGCGGACCAGCGCGGCGAGGCTCAGCGCCTTCGCCGTTACCGGGTCGGCCGCCGCCACCGTGGCGTCCCGCCACACCGGTGCCGGTGGCAGCCCGGTGCGCGGGTCGACGATCGGCCTTGCCGGGCCGCGGCCGGTGGTGCGCGTGTGCGCCAGTGCGCCACCGGCCAGCCCGAGGGTGACACCGCCGATCGGCACCCGCCAGCCGCCCGGCGGTGGTGGGCCGGCGGTCGCCACACAGCCGCCGAGGGCGACCAGTACGCCGTCACCGATACGTGCCGCGAGCAGGTTCGCGCACCGCCGCGCGGTCACCGCCCGTGCGGTCGCGGTCAGGTCGAGCAGCACCGGTGCCGGTACGGTCAGCGAACCATCACGCAGTCCCACCCGCCGCCAGCCGTCCCGTTCCGCGGTCGGGCGCAGCGATGATCCGCACACCGGTAGCCACGGGTCGCGGCCCGGCCGGGACAACCGCAGCAGGGCGGCGCCCACCGTCGGGTCCACGTCACCGTCGGTCAGCTCGGCGGCGGCCAGAGCGGCGGCGACCAGCTCGGCGAGGCGTGCGCTGATCCGTACCGGCGTGCCGGCGGCGCGGTGCACCCGGGACAGCTCGCTGCCACCCCAACGGTGGCCGTGGGTCCGGTTCAGGGCGGCGAGTTCCGCCGTGACCAGGCGACGGGCGACCCGGGACGTTTCCGTCCCGGTCACCACCACCCGCACCTCGGTGCCGCGATCCGACCAGCGTGCCTCCGCCATGGTGCCCTCCCGGTTGTCGCCCGAACCACCCCGCCACCGTCGCCGGGCCTGCTGAACTGCTCGTATGTCGCACCTGTGCGTCCGCTGTGTAAGCCGGCGTCGTCCGGGTCGTGAGCCGTTCTCGTCCGCGTCATCGGCGTGCGGTGCGGCGGCGGCTTACACAGCCGGCACACAGGTTCCGCCGAGGTGGGGCACAGCGGCCGGCGGCAGCATGGACGGATGACGACGGACGCGCGACCCTCCGGCCGGCACATCGAGCTGCGGCGCCCCGACGGCGAACCGGTCCGGGTGCTGGTCGTGGACGACGAGACCGTGCTCACCGACCTGCTCTGCATGGCGCTGCGCTACGAGGGCTGGGAGGTGCGCAGCGCGGACACCGGACTGGCCGCGGTCCGCCAGGCGAAGCGCTTCCAGCCGGACGCGGTCGTGCTCGACGTCATGCTGCCTGACCTGGACGGACTTGAGGTGCTCCGCCGGCTGCGCGGGCACGCCCCGGCCATGCCGGTGCTCTTCCTCACCGCGCGGGACTCGGTCGAGGACCGGATCGCGGGCCTCACCGCCGGCGGCGACGACTACGTGACCAAACCGTTCAGCCTGGAGGAGGTGGTGGCCCGGTTGCGGGGGCTGATGCGCCGCGCCGGAGTCGGCGTCGCCACCCAGCCCGACGCGGTACTGGTGGTCGGTGACCTGACCCTGGACGAGGAGAGCCACGAGGTACGTCGCGCCGGCCAGCTCATCGCGCTCACCACGACCGAGTACGACCTGCTGCGTTACCTGATGCGCAACCCGCGCCGGGTGCTGAGCAAGGCGCAGATCCTGGACCGGGTCTGGAACTACGACTTCGGCGGCCAGGCCAACATCGTCGAGCTGTACATCTCCTACCTGCGCAAGAAGATCGACGCCGGTCGGGAGCCGATGATCCACACCCTGCGGGGGGCGGGTTATGTCCTCAAGCCCGCCGGTTGAGTCCCCCGCGCTGCGCCGCCGGCTGACCGGCTGGTCGTTACGGGCCCGGTTGGTCGCCGCCGTGGTCGCGTTGCTCGCGGTGGTCTGTGTGCTGATCGGCGCCGCCACCACGATCGCGCTGCGCCACTCGCTGATCAAGCAACTCGACCAGCAGCTCAGTACGGTCGCCGGACGCGCGGGCGGTTCGTCGAACGGTCCGCCGAACGGCCGTCCGCCCGGCGTGCCGTCCGGCTCGGGGAACCCCTTCGGCCCGGGTGACCCGTTTCCGCGCGGGCAGCCGATCGGCACCCTGACCGCCGCCGTGGACGACGGCGAGGTCGAGTGGGCCGTGACGCTGCCCGCGGACACCACCACCGAACGGGAGGCGGTGCCGGCCGCGCAGGAGCCGACGCTCGCCGGCCTGCCGGCCGACGGCGAGCCGCGTACCCGGGCCCTCGGTGACCTGGGCGACTATCGGCTGGTCGCGCGGCAGATGCCGAACGGGGAGGTGATCGTGACCGGTTTGCCGCTGACCGAACTGGAGCAGACCGTCTGGCAGATGATCGGCATGGAGGCGGGGATCGCGGCCGGGGGACTGCTGCTCGCCGGCACCGCCGGGGCGCTGATCGTGCGGGTGTCGCTGCGTCCGCTGCGCCGGGTCGCGGCCACCGCCGGGCGGGTCGCCGAACTGCCGCTGGACCGGGGCGAGGTGGCGCTCGCCGTACGGGTCCCGGAGGGCGACACCGATCAGCGTACCGAGGTGGGCCAGGTCGGCGCGGCGCTCAACCGGATGCTCGGTCACGTCGGCGGAGCGCTCGCCGCCCGCCAGGCCAGCGAGACCCGGGTACGCCAGTTCGTCGCCGACGCCAGCCACGAACTGCGTACGCCGCTCGCCGCGATCCGCGGTTACGCCGAACTGACCCGGCGTGGCCGGGACCCGGTCCCGCCCGACATCGCGCACGCGCTGCGCCGGATCGAGTCGGAGGGGACGAGGATGACCGCGCTCGTCGACGACCTGCTGCTGCTCGCCCGGCTCGACGCGGGGCGCCCGCTGGCGGTCGAACCGGTCGACCTCAGCGCGCTCGCGGTCGACGCGGTCAGCGACGCGCACGTGGCCGGACCGGAGCACCGCTGGCGGCTCGACCTGCCCGACCGGGCGGTCTGCGTCGACGGCGACCCGGCCAGGCTGCACCAGATCCTGGCGAACCTGCTGACCAACGCCCGTACGCACACGCCGCCGGGCACCACGGTCACCACGAGCCTGACCGAGGTCGGCTCGGACGGGGTCGCGCTCACCGTGCTCGACGACGGTCCGGGCATACCGCAGGCCTTGCAGGGCGAGGTCTTCGAGCGGTTCGCACGCGGGGACAGCTCGCGTTCCCGGGCGGTCGGCAGCACCGGGCTGGGGCTGGCGATCGTCTCCGCCGTGGTCGAGGCGCACCGGGGCACGGTCACCCTGACCAGCCGTCCCGGGCACACCGCGTTGACGGTACGGCTGCCGCGACTCACAGCGGACACATAGGTCACTCACCGGATCGACCTAGCCGGCCCGTCGAATCTTGCCGGCATGACCCGATCAGAGACTCTGCCGACGAGCGCGGCGCCCGACGTACCCGAAACCGCGCCGAGTGAGGCCGACCTGCCGGTGGCCGAGACCGCCGTGCCCCGGTCGCCGGCCTGGGTGCGACCGGCGCTGGCCGCGCTGCTGCTCGCGACCGCCCTGCTCTACCTGTGGGGACTGGGGGCCTCCGGCTGGGCAAACTCGTTCTACTCGGCCGCCGCCCAGGCCGGCTCGGCGAGCTGGGAGGCACTCTTCTACGGCTCCTCGGACGCGGCCAACTCGATCACGGTGGACAAACCACCGGCGGCGATGTGGCTGATGGCCCTGTCCGTACGGATCTTCGGTCTGAACTCCTGGGCGATCCTCGTCCCGCAGGCGCTCGCCGGGGTCGCCTCGGTCGGCGTGCTCTTCGCCACCGTCCGACGCTGGTACGGTCCGGCCGCCGGCCTGCTCGCCGGTACGGTGCTCGCGCTCACCCCGGTCGCCACCCTGATGTTCCGGTTCAACAACCCCGACGCGCTGCTCGTGCTGCTGCTGGTGCTCGGCGCCTACGCCTGCGTACGGGCGGTCGAGACGGCGGCGACCCGGTGGATCGTGCTGGCCGGGGTGCTGGTCGGCTTCGGCTTCCTGACCAAGATGCTCCAGGCGTTCCTGGTGGTGCCGGTCTTCGCCGGGGTGTACCTGCTCGCCGCGCCGACCGGGGTCTGGCGTCGGATCCGGCAACTCCTGCTGGCCGGGCTCGGCCTGGTGGTTGCCGCCGGATGGTGGGTGGCGATCGTCGAACTCGTACCGGCGAGCGCCCGGCCGTACGTCGGCGGGTCGCAGGGCAACAGCATCCTCGAACTGACTCTCGGCTACAACGGGCTGGGCCGGATCACCGGGGAACAGCCGGGCAGTGTCGGCGGCGGCGGTGGTCCGGGCGGTAACGGCGGCGGCTGGGGCGCCACCGGGTGGCTGCGGCTGTTCGGCTCCGACCTGGGTGGACAGATCGGCTGGCTGCTGCCGGCCGCGCTGCTGCTGCTCGTGGTCGGGCTGGTGGTCGCCGGACGCGTGCCGCGTACGGACCGGGGCCGGGCCGGATTCCTGATCTGGGGCGGGTGGCTGCTGGTCACCGGGGTCACCTTCAGCCTGATGCAGGGCATCTTCCACGCGTACTACTCGGTTGCCCTGGCGCCGGCGGTGGCCGCGCTGGTCGGCATGGGTGCCACCGTGCTGTGGCGGCTGCGCGGGCACCGGGCCGCGCTGCCGGTGCTGGCCGGCGTGCTGGCGGTCACCGCCGGCTGGTCCTGGGTGCTGCTCGGCCGGAGCCCACAGTGGCAGTCGTGGCTGCGACCCACCGTGCTGATCGCCGGACTTGTCGCGGCGGTGCTGCTTGCCCTGCTCGGCTGGCTGACCGCGCGGGTGGCGGCAGGCCGGGCCTCCCGCTGGGCCGCCGCCGGGGTGCTGGCGATCGGCCTGCTCGCCGCCCTCGCCGGACCGCTCGGTTACTCGCTCGACACCGCGGCGACCGCGCACGCAGGTGCGATCCCGTCGGCCGGACCGGCCGTGACCGGCGGTGGCTTCGGCGGGCCGGGTGGGCGGGGTGGACCGGGCGGTGGCCGGATGCCCGGCGGCCCGTTCGCTGGCGGTGCCAACCAGGGCGCCTTCCCCGGCGGCGGTCCGGGTGGTGCCAACCAGGGTGCCGTGCCCGGCGGTGGCAACCAGGGTGCCGTGCCAGGTGGCGCCAATCAGGGCGGGTTCCCGGGCGGCGGCAACCAGGGTGGCTTCCCCGGTGGCGGCAACCAGGGCGTACCCGGTGTGCCGGGCGGGGCCGGGACACGCGGCGGCGCGCAGCGGGGTGGACCCGGTGGCGGCATGGGCGGGTTGCTCGACGCCCGTACGCCGAGTGCCGAGATGGTCGCGCTGCTGAAGCAGGACCGGGACGGGTACACCTGGGTCGCGGCGACGGTCGGCTCGAACAACGCCGCCGGTTACCAGCTCGCCACCGGTGACCCGGTGATGCCGATCGGCGGCTTCAACGGCAGCGACCCGTCACCCACGCTCGCCCGGTTCCAGGAGTACGTACGAGCGGGGGAGATCCACTACTTCCTGGGTGGCTCGGGCTTCCGGGCCGACGGCGGCAGCCAGGACGCCCAGGAGATCGCCACCTGGGTCTCGGAGAACTTCACCGCCAGCACCGTCGACGGAACCACCGTCTACGACCTGAGCACCGGCCGGGAGGACTGAGCCGTGACGACCTCCATCGCCCCGTCGTCGCTACCCGACCACCGGGCAGCCGAACGACCCGTTGCCGTACTGGACGTGGTCATCCCGGTCTACAACGAGGAAACCGACCTCGCCCCGTGCGTACGAAGGCTGCACGCGTACCTGACGGAGTCGTTCCCGTACCCGTTCCGGATCACGATCGCGGACAACGCCAGTGTGGACGGCACCCTGGTGGTAGCCCGTGAGCTGGCGGAGGTGTTGCCGGGTGTCGGCGTACTCCATCTCGACCGCAAGGGTCGCGGCCTGGCCCTGCGGTCGGCCTGGTCCGGGTCGGACGCCCCGGTCCTGGCCTACATGGACGTCGACCTCTCCACCGACCTGGCCGCGCTGCTGCCGCTGGTGGCACCGCTGATCTCGGGTCACTCGGACCTCGCCATCGGTACCCGGCTCGGACGCGGCTCCCGGGTGGTCCGGGGCGCCAAACGGGAGATCATCTCGCGGGGATACAACCTGCTGCTGCGCGGCACCCTCGCCGCCCGGTTCTCCGACGCCCAGTGCGGCTTCAAGGCCATCCGTCGCGACGTCGCCGACCGGCTGCTGCCGCTGGTACGCGACACCGGCTGGTTCTTCGACACCGAACTGCTGGTGCTGGCCCAACGGGCCGGACTGCGCATCCACGAGGTTCCGGTCGACTGGGTGGACGACCCGGACAGCCGCGTCGACATCATCCCCACCGCCCTGGCCGACCTGCGCGGCATCTGGCGCCTGGCCACCGGGGCGATACCCCTGACCGAGGTACGCGCCCAGCTCGGCCGAGCCCCGCTCACCGCCCCGAGCGGGGCGGTACCAGCCGGCCTGCCCCGGCAACTGGTCCGGTTCGCCGCCGTCGGCATCGCCAGCACCCTCGCCTACATCGCGCTGTACGCGTTGCTGCGTACCGGGATCGGCGCGCAGCCGGCGAACCTGCTGGCGCTGCTCGTCACCGCGGTGGCGAACACCGCCGCGAACCGGCGGCTCACCTTCGGCATCAGCGGCCGGCGTCACGTCGCCCGGCACCATCTCCAAGGGCTGTTGGTGTTCGCCGTCGGTATCGGGCTCACCAGCGGGGCGCTTGCGCTGCTGCCCCGCCTGGTCGCCCATCCACCCCGCTCGGTGGAGCTGCTCGTCCTGGTCGGAGCGAACCTCGTCGCTACGGTGGTGCGGTTCCTGCTGCTGCGGATCTGGCTGTTCCACCGCCGACCGACCAGCGTGAGCCCCTGGCGCAGCCCCCGCAGCCTTCCCGGAGGCATTTGATCGACGCCGATACGATGCCGCCGGGTGGCTACGGGTGAAGGCGGTCTCCCTCTTCCTCGTCGTGTTCGACCCGCGCGTGTGGTGCACCGCCGACCGGCCGCTGAGGAGGACCGGCCGGCCGGCGGCGAGTGTGGGGCGCCCCGGTCAGCCGACGGCTGTCGCGGTCGCCTGGGCCTCCTCGGCGAAGTGGCAGGCCACGGTCCGGTCCGAGGCGTCCTCGAGGCGCCGGGCGACCGGCTGCTCGGCGGCGCACCGGTCCTGGGCGAAGCGGCAGCGGGTGTGGAAGCGGCAGCCGGTGGGCGGGTTGGCCGGGCTGGGTGGGTCGCCGATCAGCATGATCCGGTCGCCGAGTTTGCGCCGGTTGCGGTCCACGACGGGAGCCGCCGACAGCAGCGCCTGGGTGTACGGGTGGGCCGGGGCGTCGTACACGGTGGTGGTGTCGCCGATTTCGGCGAGCCGACCCAGGTACATCACGGCGGTGCGGTCCGCCACGTGCCGGACCACCGACAGGTCGTGCGCGATGAACAGCAGCGCGATGTTCATCCGCCGCTGCAGGTCGCGCAGCAGGTTGACCACCTGCGCCTGGACCGACATGTCCAGCGCGGATACCGGCTCGTCGCAGACCAGCACCTCGGGGTCGAGGGCGAGCGCCCGGGCGATGCCGATGCGCTGGCGCTGTCCGCCGGAGAACTGGTGCGGGTAGCGGTGCATCAACTCGGGCGCGAGGTTGACCAGGCCGAGCAGCTCGGCGACCCGGTCGCGGCGGGCCGCGTCGCTGGTCACCTGCTTGTGTACGACCAGCGGCTCGCCGATCAGTTCGAGCACGCTCATCCTGGGGTCCAACGAGGTGTACGGGTCCTGGAAGACCAT
Organism: Micromonospora sp. NPDC049523; assembly: GCF_040676775.1. Lineage (NCBI taxonomy): Bacteria > Bacillati > Actinomycetota > Actinomycetes > Micromonosporales > Micromonosporaceae > Micromonospora > Micromonospora sp. NPDC049523. Next base: position 241,411 of record NZ_JBFAPP010000006.1, read on the forward strand.
CTGCACCTGCCGGCGCAACAGCCGCCGGTCGCGTCCCCGTACCCGGGTGACGTCGCGGCCGTGGATCTCGATGCTGCCGGAGTCCGGCCGCTCCAGTCCGACCAGCATCCGGGCCAGCGTCGACTTGCCGCAGCCGGACTCGCCGACGATGCCGAGCGATTCGCCGGCGTGCAGCCGCAGGCTCACCCCGTCGACGGCACTGACCCGCGACTTGCGCATCCCGGACCGACCGGTGGCGAAGGTCTTGTGCAGGTCCCGGGCGTCGAGCACCAGGTCACCCGGAGACGGTGGCATGGAGCACCTCCTCGCTGCGGTGGCAGGCCGCGGTACGGCCGGCGGATACGACGGTGAGCGCGGGGCGCTCGGTACGGCAGCGGTCGACCACCCGCGCGCAGCGGGGGTGGAACGGGCAGCCGCCGGGCTGGTGGGCGGGGCTGGGTGGGCTGCCGGGAATGGCGTACAGCTCCTGGCCTCGGTGTTCGGCCTGGGGCACCGAGCGCAGCAGCGCCTCGGTGTAGGGGTGTGACGGTCGGCTGAGCAGGTCGTCGGCGCTGCCGGCCTCGACCACGCGGCCGGCGTACATGACCATCACCCGGTCGGCGACCTCGGAGACCACTCCCAGGTCGTGGGTGATGAGCAGGACCGCCATGTTCAGGTCGCGGCGCAGTTCGTCGAGGAGTTCGAGGATCTGCGCCTGCACGGTCACGTCGAGCGCGGTAGTCGGCTCGTCGGCGATGACGAGTTCGGGGCGGAGCGCGATCGCCATCGCGATCAGGATGCGCTGGCGCATGCCGCCGGAGAACTGGTGCGGGTAGTCGTCGACCCGGCTGGACGGGGCCGGGATGCCGACCTGGCCGAGCAGCTCGATCGCCGATGCCCGAGCCTGCTTGCGGGACACCTGCCGGTGGGTGCGGAACAGCTCGCCGAGCTGGTCTCCGATGGACAGCACCGGGTTCAGCGCGGAGAGCGCGTCCTGGAAGACCATGCTCATCCGGTTGCCCAGGACTTCCCGGCGTTGCCGCTGGGGCAGCGCGAGCAGGTCGGTGTCGCCGAGCCGGAGGCGGTCGGCGGTGACGGTGGCGTTGGGGGCGGAGAGCCCCATCATCGCGCGGGCGGCGGCGGACTTGCCGGAGCCGGATTCGCCGAGCAGGGCCACCAGTTCGCCGGGTGCCACGTCGAGGTCGACGTCGACGACAGCGGGGACGGGTCCACGGCGGGTGCCGAACGTTACCGAGAGGCCGCGTACGTGCAACGCGGCGTCGGGCGGGTGACGCATGTGTTTCCTCCCGGTAAATCAAGTGGACGCTTCTGCCCGTAGCTAGCTCAATGGCTAGCTGTTCTGCCCGTTCTTCTTTTGCATCTTGACTTCCGTGCCGGATTATTGCAAGCCTTGCATGGGTCGCCCCGGCCGCGGATTTTCCGGCCGGAGCGGCGACCGCATCGCGACATCACCAATCGGCAGTGCAACGACACGGAGTGTCACTGAAAAGCGGCATTCCGGGGTCACGAAGAAAGGGGCTTTGATGCTTGACAGCGCAAAGCGATACACCGGTTACACCGCGTATGACTACCTGGAGCCGGGCAAGGACTACAAGATCTTCAAGTACGCCGAACAGATCAGCCGCGTCCCCGCCTACCAGGGACTGGAGCTGTCGGACAGCCAGCGAGAACGGACCGTTCGGCTACTCACCGACGAAATCGTGATCTCGTTGCACGACCACGTCCAGGTCTTCCCCGAGGACATGGGCCAGCTCCGCGAACACATCCGGCAGGGCCGCGAACCCACCGGCTACCAGGGCCTGGCGCGCTCCGGCATGACCGCGGTCTTCGACAACGGCATGGACGGCACCTGTTGCATCTCCAGCGACGCCGGCTGGAAGTACCAGGACGTCCTGTTCGACCTCGGCGTACGCATGGCCGACCTGGCCCACCAGGACTACGTCATCAAGGCCGAGTCGCTGCGCGACATCCACCGGGCGCACGAGACCGGGCGGCTCGCCCACGTCTTCGCGCTCGAGGCGGCCACCCCGATCGAGAACGAGGTAGACCGCCTCGACGTGCTGTACGGCTTCGGCGTACGGCAGATCGGCATCGCCTACTCCGAGGCCAACTACCTCGGCAGCGGGCTCAAGGAGCGGGGCGACGGCGGCCTGACGTACTTCGGTGAGCGGGCCGTGGAGCGGATGAACAAGCTCGGCTTCGCCATCGACATCTCGCACTCCGGTGACCGCACCGCGCTGGACGTCATCAACTACTCCACCAAGCCGGTCCTGATCACCCACTGCGGTTCGCGCGAGGTGTGGCCGACCAACCGGATGAAGCCGGACGCCCTGATCAAGGCGTGTGCCGAGCGCGGCGGCGTGATCGGGATCGAAGCGGCCCCGCACACCACCCTGTCCGAGGCGCACCCGAACCACTCGCTCGAGTCGGTGATGGACCACTTCACCCACCTGGTCGACAAGATCGGCATCGACCACGTGACGTTCGGCCCGGACACCCTCTTCGGTGACCACGTCGGCCTGCACACGGCCTTCTCGGGCAACCTGTCCATCTCCCAGGCGCACGGCCATGTCGAGCACCCGAAGGTGGAGTACGTCGACGGCCTGGAGAACCCGGCCGAGTGTTTCTACAACATCATCGGATGGCTGGTCAGCCACGACTACTCGGACGACGAGATCCGCAAGGTCGTGGGCGGCAACACCATCCGCGTTCTCGAGGAGGTCTGGGTCTAGATGCGTGTTCGTACACCCCTCATCGCGGTCTCCGCCCTCGCGCTGGCGGCCACGGTTGCCGCCTGCGGACCGTCCGCACCGTCGAAGACGGCCGACGGCGGCAGCGACGCGACACTCACCATCGCCACCACCACAGACGTGGTCAACTTCAACCCGCTGGTCGGCAACAGCCGTACCGACAACTGGATCACCAGCCTGATGTACCCGCGGCTGCTGACCATCGACGCCAACGGCGCCAAGCAGCCGTACCTGGCCAAGTCGTTCGGTTACACCGACCCGACCACCGGCTACTACGAGCTGCGCGACGACATGAAGTGGAGCGACGGCAAGCCGGTCACCGCCAGCGACGTCGCGTACACGATCAACGCGATCCTCAAGGACAAGCCGGCCGGCAACACCACCTACGGCCAGTTGGTCAACGTCGACTCGGCCTCGGCACCGTCGCCGACCCGGGTCGAGCTGAAGCTCAAGACCCCGGACTCCACCGTGGTCAGCGAGGCCGGCTTCTGGATGAACGTGGTCCCGCAGCACGTCTTCGAGCCGGCCGGCAGCGTGGCGAACTTCCCCAACAACAGCAACTGGGTCAGCGCCGGACCGTACAAGCTGACCAGCTTCGCCAAGGGGCAGAACTACACCCTGGAGCGGGTCACCCCGTACCCGTTCGCGCCGAACGGCACCCCGACCGTGGCGAAGATCGTCTACCGGGTCTACCCGGACGTCAACACCGAGATCCTCGCGCTGAAGAACGGCGACGTGGACCTGATCGCCAACGCCCTGCCGCCGGCACAGGTGAAGAACCTCCAGAGCGCCAGCGGGATCAAGGTCGAGGAGGTGCCCGGTCTCGGCTACGCGCACATGACGTACAACATGAAGCGCAAGCCGCTGGACAACGTCAAGGTCCGCCAGGCGCTGGCACACGCCGTCGACTACAACGCGATCCGTTCGGTGGTGCTCCAGGGCCAGGCGGTCAGCACCGGCTCCAGCCCGATCCCGCCGGTACTCAAGGAGTTCGTCGACCCGTCGCTGGAGGAGTACAACTTCGACCCGAACCTGTCGAAGCAACTGCTCGCCGAGGCCGGTTACGGAGCCGGCAAGACCCTCACGCTGTCGATGATCTACTCCCTGCAGGACGCGGTCACCTCCCAGTGGGCGACCATCGTCAAGGACGACGCGGCCAAGGCCGGCATCACCATCAACCTGCAGGGCATGGACCGCAACACGTACCTGGCCAAGACGGCCGCCGGTGAGTACGACATCTACGCCGGCAACTTCGCCATCATGGACGACCCGACCACCAACATGGCGCTGACCTACCTGCCCGGCGGTGCGATCAACTACTCGCTGGTCGACGACCCGGCGCTGAACGAACTGATCACCAAGGCGCAGGCCAGCACCGACAAGGCCGAGCAGAAGTCGCTCGCCCAGCAGGCCGCGAAGATCGTCCACGCCAACGTGTACGACAACGTGATGTACATGCAGAACCTCTACTTCGCCCACAGCGACAAGTGGAGTGGTTTCGTGATCAAGCCCAGTGAGCTGCTCTCCGTAGTGGATCCGCAGTCCCTGGCCAACGTGACGAAGAGCTGACGCCGATGCCTCAGGTTGTCCGATTCGCGGTGCGCAGACTGGGTAGGGGAGTGCTGACCCTGTGGTTCGCTGCCACGGTCACCTTCCTCCTGCTCCGGCTGCTGCCGGGTGACCCCGCGCTGGCGGTGGCCAGCCCGAACATGACTCCGGAAGCGCGCCAGATCCTGCTGCACCAGTACGGTCTGGACCAGCCGCTGCTCGCCCAGTACGGCAAGTACCTGTGGCAGCTGCTGCACGGCAACCTGGGGATCTCGTTCACCCAGCAGATCTCGGTCACGGACGTGCTCCTGGAGCGCCTACCGTGGACCCTGCTGCTGACCATCTCGTCACTCGTGGTGACGGTCGCCGTCGGCATCCCCCTGGGGGTGCTGGCGGCGACCCGCCCACGCGGCCTACTGGACCGCCTGGTCCAGGTGGGCGGCGTGACCGGGCAGTCGCTGTTCGTCCCGAGCGTGGGCATCTTCCTGCTCTTCGTCTTCGGGCTGCAACTGCACTGGCTGCCCATCGGCGGCGCGTACAGCCCCGGGATCTACGGCGCCGCCTGGTACGGCGACGTCGCCCTGCACCTGGTCCTGCCCTGCTTCAGCCTGGTCCTGGTGCAACTCGGCTCGTACGTGCTCACCCTGCGCTCCACCCTGATCGAATCCCTCGGCGAGGACTACTGCGTACTCGCCCGGGCCAAGGGTCTGCCCAACCGGAAGGTGGTGTGGAAGCACGGGCTGCGCAACGCGCTGCTGCCCACCACCACGCTGGTCGGCCTGCAGCTCGGCTTCCTGGTCGGCGGGGCGGTGTTGACCGAGACGGTCTTCGCCTACCCGGGCATCGGCCGGGGTATCTACGAGGCGGTGACCCAGCTCGACTTCCCGGTCCTCCAGGGCGCGTTCGTGCTGCTGGCCGCCACCGTCGTGGTCGCCAACGTGCTGACCGACCTGGCCTACGGACTGCTCGACCCGAGAGTGAGGACGGCATGACCACCGCGGCCACCGCACCCGTCGGGCCACTGGAGACCGTCGCCACCGACCAGGTCACCGCGGCCCGAGCCACCTGGTCGGCGTTCCGCCGCAACCCGCTCGGCCTGGCCTCGGTCGCCATCCTCGCCGTACTCGTGATCGTCGGCGTCTGCGCGCCGCTGATCACCGACTCCCCGTCCGGGTACGGCGACCAGGTGCTCCAGGGTCCGTCCGGGACACACTGGTTCGGCACCGACAACCTCGGTCGGGACATCTTCGCTGAGGTGGTCTGGGGAGCCCGGCTCAGCATCGTGATCGCCGCGCTCTCCTCCGCGCTCGCCATCGTGATCGGCGTACTGGTCGCGGTGCTCGGCGCCTACTTCCCCCGGGCGGACACGATCATCGGCACCATCGTCGACCTCTGCCTGTCCCTGCCGGTGCTGCCGCTGATGATCCTGGTCGCGGCGCTGGCCGGACCGAGCCTGGTCACCCTGGTCCTGGTCATCGCGTTCTTCTCCTGGCCCGAGGTCACCCGGGTGGTCCGGTCCCAGGCACTGTCGGTGGTCCGGTTGCCGTACATGGACGCGGCCCGGCTCACCGGCGGGTCACACGTCTGGATCATCCGCAAGCACCTGCTGCCCGCGGTCGCCCCGGTGATCGTGGTGTCGGTGGTGCTGACCGCGTCGCGGGCCGTACTGTCCGCGGCGGGCCTGGCCTTCCTCGGACTCGGCGACCCGAACAGCTGGTCCTGGGGCCGGATCCTCTACGAGGCCCAGCAGTCCGGCGCGATGTCCAGCGCCTGGTGGACCACCCTCTTCCCGTCGCTGGCCATGCTCGCCCTGGTGGTCTCGGCCACCCTCATCTCCATCGCCTACAACGACGCTCGCAACCCCCGTACCCGGGAGGACTAGCAACGATGCTGGAAACCCAACGGTTGTCGCCCACCTTCTACACCGCCCTGCAGGACGACCTGCGCGCCGAACTGGCCCGGGCCGGTCTCGACGCGATGCTCGCCGACGACCCGGAGGACGTCGCCTACCTGACCGGCTTCTTCCACCACCCCGGCGAACGGCCGGTCGCGGTGCTGCTGCCGACCGACGGAACCACCCGGCTGCTCCTGCCCGAACTGGAACGCGAGCACGCGCAGGCGCAGCACAGCGCGGCCGAACTGGTGGCCTATCCGGAGTTTCCCGGACTGCGTCCCCAGTTCAGCTACCTCGCCCCGGTCACCGGCCGGATCGGGTACGCGGGCAGCATGAGCGTGGACCGGCTGGCCCAGATCACCGCCGCCTTCCCGGGTGCCACGATGGTCCGTACCGATCTGGTCACCCTGGCCCGTTACCGCAAGCGGCCGGAGGAAATCGCGCTGCACGCGGAGGCAGCCCGGATCACCGACCTGATGCTGGCCGCCGGCCGTACGCTGATCGAAGACGCCGTCGCGGGCGGCGGTGAGCTCCCCAGCGAGGCCGAGTTGGCCGACCACATCACCACCGTCGGCACCCGCACCATGTACGCCGAGCACGCCGACGTGGTGGTGGTCTCGCCGCTGGCCGGCGGGCTCGTCTACGCGGGTCCCAACAGTGCCCGCCCGCACGCGCTGCCCTCGGGTTACCGGCTGCGTCCCGGCGACACCTTCATGCTCTCCCTCGGTTGCGCGGTCGGCGGCCGGTTCGTCGAGGGGGAGCGGACGTTCATCCTCGGCGAACCCACCGCCGACCAGCGCCGCTACTACGAAGCGGTACGCCAGGCGCAGCAGACCGGCGGCGAGGCGCTGCGTCCGGGTGTGCTCTGTTCGCAGGCGAACACCGAGTGCCTGGACGTGATCCGGTCGGCCGGACTGGGCGAGTACCTGCGGCACCGGCAGGGGCACGGCATCGGGCTGGGCATGCACGAGCCGCCCTGGCTCGCCGACGGCGACGACACCCCGCTGGAGGTCGGCATGGTGGTCTCCAACGAGCCGGGCATCTACATCCCCGGCCACGCCGGCTACCGCATCTCCGACTCGATGCTGATCACGCAGGACGGCGCCCGGCCGTTCACCTCGTACCCGCGTTCCCTCGACGACGTCGTCGTCGCGCTCTGAGCCCGACGCCCCGGCGGATGCTCCAGTAGGAAAGGAAAGACTGTGCGGCTGAACATCAACGGCAATGAACTAGAGGTCGAGGTCTTCGGCGCGGACGACGCGCCGGTCCTGATCGCCCACCACGGTGCCCCCGGCCTCGGCTCGCGTTCCGAGCCGAGAGCCACCTTCAGCCCGTTCGCGGACACCTTCCGCGTGATCGTCTTCGACGCCCGCGGCTCCGGAGTCAGCGAGGGCAACGGCCCGTTCAGCCACGAGCAGTGGGTGGCCGATGTGGACGGCCTGCGCGAGTGGGCCGGCGTGGAACGGTTCGTGATGGCCGGCGGCTCGTACGGCGGCTTCATCTCGATGGAGTACGCCATCCGGCACCCGGAGCGGGTGCGCGCGCTGGTGCTGCGGGACACCTCGGCCGACCACGAGAACGACAAGGCGGCCCGGCACAACGCCGAGACCTCCACCCGGGTCACCATCGACCTGGAGAAGCTCGACCGGATCAACACCGGCCAGACCCGGGACGACGCGGACCTGCGCGACTGCTGGCGGGAGATCCTGCCGCTGTACGACCACGTGTACGACCCCGCGAAGGTGGCCGAGCGGGTCGAGGCGACGCCGTACCGCTTCGAGACGCACAACTACGCGTTCTCCGTCAACATGCCGAACTATGACATCAAGTCGCAACTGCACCGGATCACCTGCCCGACCCTGGTCACCGTCGGCCGCGACGACTGGATCACGCCGGTGGCGAGCAGTGAGGTAATTGCATCCCTGATTCCGGACGCTAGGCTCGTCGTGTTCGAAAAGTCGGGCCACTCGCCGCAGATCGAAGAGGCGCAGCGGTGGCGACAGGTGGTACGGGACTTCCTCCACGAGATTGGCGCCGATGAGCAGTAGTACCGACCATCTCGACGATCTCGACCGGCGGATCATCGCCGCGTTGCAGAGCGACGGTCGGGCCAGCTGGACGGAGATCGCGGAACTCTCCGGCAGTTCGGTCGCGACCGTCGCCCGGCGCGGCCAGCAACTGCTGCGCGAGGGAGTCGTCCGGGTCGCGGCGATCCCCGGCAACAACCACGCCGGGGCGGCGGACCTGTTCGTCCTGCGCATCACCTGCGAACCCGGTACGCAGATGGAGGTGCTCGCCGAACTGGTCCGCCACACCGACCTGCGCTTCCTCAGCCTGGTGACCGGTCCGTACGACATCCTGGCCGAGCTGAACCTGCGCCGGGAGGAGTCCTTGCAGGCCCGGATCGTCGAGCGGATCCTGGCCATCGAAGGCGTACAGCGCTGCGACACCGACCTGACCCTGCACGTCTACAAGGTGTCGCACGACTGGAGCCGGCAACTGCTCAGCGACGCCCCGCCGGAGGAGGTCGCCGAGGCACACCAGTGCGACCCGAGCCACTTCGACGCGGTCGACCGCCAGATCATCGACCTGATGCGCGAGGACGGTCGGTCCAGCTTCCGGACCGTCGCCGCCGAGGTGGGACTGAACGAGAGCACCGTACGGCGGCGCTTCGAGACGCTGCTCAGTCGCGGCTGCATCCTGGTCACGACCCTGGTCCCCGCTCCGGCGCTGGGTTTCGAGTCGGAGATCGTCCTCAACATCACCGTCGCCCCGCCGTTCCTCGACTCGGTCGCGCGGACCCTGTCCCGCTACCGCGGAGTCCGGTACGTGGCGGCGATGCTGAGCAACAACGCGCTGATGTGCGAGCTGATCCTGCCGACCACCCAGGACCTGTTCCAGTTCACCACGAACACCCTCGGCCGGATGGAGGGCGTACAGGGGTGGACCGCGAGCGTGGTGCTGCTGGTGTTGCGGCGCGGGTTCGTCGAGACGCCCTGGTGGCGCGGCAGCATCGAGACCGCGCAGCAGTGAACCCCAGCGGGTTCGGGGCCGAGTCGCGCTGAGTCGCGTGCCGGAGCCGTCCGGTAGGCGTCCGCGCCGCCCCCGAAACCACCGCCGCGTCGCCCCCGAAATTACCGCCGCAGGCCCGCTGTCTCGACCGATCGAGGTAGCGGGCCGGTTGCGTTCCGGGGTCGTTTTCGTGTTCGGGCTGGTCATGCCGGGCGGCGCCGCCGAGGCCGAGCCGGCGATGGTCACCGCCGGCCTTACCCGGTCGATCCGGGCAGGGGACGGGGTCTATGTTGTGGGGGCGTTTCGGGTGGTTCGGCGCGCTTGCGGCGCCCGACGTCGCGCCCACCGGACCGGTGCCGGCAGGACCCGACCATCGCCCGGCCGGCAGCGGTCGAGCCCCGATGAAAGGAAGCGCAACCCCATGTCTGGAGTCCAGGGCCGGCACTGGCAGGACGAGTCGGCGAACGCTTCACCGACCGGGCGGGGCGAGACCGGCCTGAGGGCGGTCGACGGGCCACCGCCGGAGGAGGACGCCGACCTGGCCGCCGCCGTACGCTCCACCACCAGGATGCGTACCGCCTTCTACGTCGTGGTGCTGCTCATCGCGCTCGGTGGTCAGGTGTCCGGTGCGATGGAGGCGCTGGCCATGCCCTGGTACGTGGCGCTGCCGGCGGTCGGAGCACTGGAACTGGGCGGCATGGTGGTGCTGGCCAACGCGGACGTACGCCGACGGCTGGGCGAGCACGCCACGCTTTCGCGGCTGCTCTCCGCCGCCATCGCCGGGGGAGCGGTGGCGTTCAACTGGCTGGCCCACGACAACCACCTCGAAGGCGGCTTCTACGGCGGCATGTCGCTGCTGGGCTACCTGGTGTGGCTGATGAACACGGAGAACAAGCGGCGCGACCGGTTGCGCGCCAAGCGCCAGCTGCCGCCGACACCGCCCGCGTACGAGGTGGTGGGGCACTGGCTGCGGCACCCGATGCTGACCCGGCGGGCCCGCTCGCTGGCGAAGGCGGCACCGGGGCTGGGCCTGTACGGCTCGCTGGACGCGGCCCGCGTACAGGTGCGGACCGAACGTCGGCAGGCGGCCCTGGCCAAGGTGCTGCGCCGCAAGATCAGGCGGGCGCTCGACGGCACCACCGCCGACATCGCGGTGGCCGTCTACGACCTCGACGAGATCGCCCGCCGGCTTGCCGAGCGCGCCGACTACGACGGGTTGACCGCGCTCATCGCGGCGGACCTCGCACCCGCCCGCGTACTCGCCGGCAACCTGCCGGCCAACCGTCGCCGCTGGCGCCGCCGCCGGGGCACGCCGGTGGACGCCGCCGCGCTCGCCTCGGCCGGCCAGCTGCTCACCGACGCCCTCGCGCCGCCGGCCCCGACCAGGACCGCCCCGGACGCCCGGTCGATTCCGGGTACGCCGCAGGCCGAGGCCGACACCCTCTCGATCACGGGTACGCCCTCCGGTGCCGCCGACACCCGTCCGATGCCGGTCATGCCGGCTGACGGCACCGACACCCCTGCGATAACAGGCACCTCGCCCGGTGACGCCGCGTCCCAATCGGCCCCGGTCGCCTCCCAGGGCGGCACCGTGTACCGACCCGGCGATCCGGAGTCGATCACGGTGACCGGGCGGACAGCCAGGCCGGGCGAGTACGCCCGACCCGTGTCCGCGCCGAGCGCTGACGTCGCCCCGGCGGTCGCCGACGTTGATCCGGCGGCGGCGCGCGTCGTCCGGGCGGCCGTGCCGGCACAGCGGTCGGCGACGCACGACGACCTGGCGGACGAGCGGCCGATGCCGGTCGCCGACCAACCCGCCCCGGCTGCTGCCGCACGTGCCGACGACGGCGTCGCCCGTTCCGATCCGGAGCGCAACGGTGCCGCCGACCAGGGTGACCGCGCGGAGTCGGGCCGCCCCCGGTGGGACGCGCTGACGGCCGAGGTGAGCGCCATCTTCTCGACCGCCCAGGCCCAGCGCCGGACCGCGCGGACGGCCAACGACCGGGAGACGGTGTCGGGTCGGACGGGAAGCGATCGGGAGACGGTGTCGGGTCGGACGGCAAGCGATCGGGAGACGGGATCCGGCCGGACAGGACCCGATCGGGAGGCGTCGGGGTCCCGTACGGTGGCCGATCGGGAAAGTGCGCCGTCCCGTACGGTCGCGGCGCGGGAGGCGTCCGGGCGGAACGGGACCGAGCGACGGTCGGTCTCGGCGCGTATCGGTGCCGACCGGGAGACGGTGTCCGCCCGCATCGTGGACGCGGGGGAACGGGTACCGGAGCCGGCGCGGCCGGTCGAGCCGGCACCCGGACCGGCGGATGGGCCGCCGGACGTACCGCTGCTGGAGCGTCCGTTGCCTGATCTCGTCGCCGCGGCGAAGACCCGAACCCTGCCCCCGTCGCAGCTCGGCTCGTTGCCGGCGGCCGGGCCGGTGCGACCGGCGCGGGGCGTGGCAGCGGTGCCGTCGGCCTCGGAAGGCTCGCTCCGGGCCAGGGTCCACGCGCTGCTGGACGCGGAGGTGACGGCGGACGACGACCGGGACAATCCCGCCCTGACCGATCTGGTGGTCAGCCAACTGCGGCTTGCCCCGGCCGAACGTGCCACCGTCGCGAGGTACGTCAGCCGCTGGCGCAGCGACATCGGCGCCGGACGTCGTACGCCGACCACCGAGCGGCGCCTGGGTGCCGCACCGGGCCAGTAACCCGCTCCGCGGTGGTCCGTTGTCGGTCGCGCCGCGAGATGTCGACCCGGGTCTAGGACGTGCGTGGCATGAGCACGGCGCCGATCCGGACCGTGGTGCCGCCCGTGGTGCTGTCGATCGACAGCGTGTCGGTCGTCTGCTGGACGATCCACAGACCCATGCCCCCGTCGGGGGAAGGTGTCGGGCGCTCGCTGCGGTTGAGGTACCTGTCCGCGGGGAAGCCGGGACCGTTGTCCCGGACCTCGCAGACCAGGTCGGCGGTCTCCCATAGGCGCAGCTCACCGCTGCCACCGCCGTGACGCACAGCGTTGATCATCACCTCGTTGACGGCCGTGACGAAATCCGCGGCCTTCTCGGCACTCAGCCGGCAGCGGCGGATCACGGCGTCGACCGCGTGGCGGACCTCGGTGAACCGCCTCGCGTCGAAAGTGGATACGAGGAGTAGTTGTCTCATGCCGTAAAGTGGTGTGTCGGGTGGGGGATGCCCGGTCACGGGAGTCCCTTTCTGAACCTGGTTCGACCGCTGGCACGTGCCCGATTCCGAGCCGTCGGGGCAGGCCGGGGATTCCCGGAGGCCGGGCGGAATGCTGAGCTGGGTGTGTCCGTGTGCGGCAACGTTCGGAGTCTGGAGCGCGGCCGACCCTGACCTCACCGGGACTTCTGCGAATCCTCCGATCGTGGGCGGTGAAGGCTGGGTAGATGGATGCTACCGCCGCCCGCGCTGCGACGTCGGGTGCGGCCGTGCCCGGGCCGGCTGGGGCTAGGCTCATCCCGTGATCGAGGCAGGTGACACCGGTAATGCCGAGCGGCTGCGTCGTATCGAGGCAGTGACCGACGCGGCCCTGTCTCGTCTCGACGTGGAGCAACTGCTCGGGGAACTGCTCAACCGGGTGCAGGATCTCCTGGGGGTCGACACCGCGGCGATCATGCTGGTCGACCCGCACGCCCGGGAACTGGTGGCGACCGCGGCCAGGGGCCTCGAGGACGAGATCCGTCAGGGCTTCCGGCTCCCGATCGGCCAGGGCTTCGCCGGACGGGTCGCGCGGGACCGGCAGCCGGTCGTGATCGAGCGGATCGAGCAGGCCGACGTGGTCAGTCCGGTGCTGCGAGAGAAGGGCGTCCGCTCGTTGCTCGGCGTGCCGATGCTCGCGGGCAAGGACCTCGTCGGGGTCCTGCACGTCGGCGCCCGTACGGTGCGCCACTTCACCCGCGACGACATCCAGCTGTTGCAACTCGTGGCCGACCGGGCCGCGCTGGCCTGTCAGGCGCGCCTAGGCAGCATCGACCGCGCCGCCGCGCTGGCCCTGCAACGCAGCCTGCTCCCGGCCCGCCTGCCGCACGTTCCCGGCGTCGACACCGCCGCCCGGTACGTGCCCGGTCACCAGGCCGGCATCGGCGGCGACTGGTACGACGTGTTCACCCTTCCGTCGGGGTGGCTCGGCATGGTCGTGGGTGACGTCTCCGGACACGGACTGGCCGCGGCCGTGGTGATGGGACGGCTGCGCAGTGCGCTGCGCGCGTACACCCTCGAGTGCGACGACCCGGCCGACGCGCTGACCCGCCTCGACCGCAAGGTCCACCATTTCGAGACCGGCAACCTCGCCACCGTGATGTACGCGATGGTCAGCCCGGAGCGGGATCGGGTCCACATCTCGCTCGCCGGCCACCTGCCACCCATCATGGTGAGCCCCGGACATCCGGCCGAGCTCGTCACCCTGCCCGTCGACCCGCCGCTGGGCATCGGGCGACCGCAGCACCGCCGTACCACCGTGGTCGACTTTCCGCCGGACGCGGTCCTCGTCTGTTACACGGACGGGTTGGTCGAGCGGCGCATCGAGACCATCGATGTCGGACTCGACCGCCTCCGCGCCGCCATCCGGCCCGGTTCCGCCGAGGACGTCTGTGTCGGGGTCATGTCGACGCTCGGTGTCGATCAACCAGCCGACGACATCGCCCTGCTGGCCATCCGCCGCCACCCGACACTGGGGTAGTCGCCCGCTCCGCCGCAGCCGGCTGTCCCGTGGGTGCCCTTGCGCTCCAACGCGTCCTTGACTGACCTCCATACTGCATACAGAATCCTATGAGGTGCCTTGTGGGGTGTCCAACGCGCCGGCAGTGAGACCTGGAGCAACGTGAGGAGATCGCTGATATGACACGCGTGGGTTTCATCGGGCTCGGCATCATGGGCGGCCCGATGGCCACCAACCTGGTCAAGGCCGGCTTCGACGTGATCGGCTACGACTTCAGCCCGGCGCGTACCGCCGCGCTCGCGGCCGGCGGCGGGCGGGCCGCCGACGGCATCGTCGAGGTGGTCCGGGAGTCCGATGTGGTGATCACGATGGTGCCGGACTCGCCGGACGTCGAGGCGGTGGCACTCGGCGACAACGGCCTGCTCGCCAACGCCCGCCCGGGCCAGCTCTGGATCGACATGAGCAGCATCTCGCCGAAGACCGCACAGGGGGTCGCCGAGGCGGCCAAGCCCTACGGCGTACGGGTGCTCGACGCGCCGGTAAGCGGTGGTGAGCAGGGGGCGATCGAAGGCACGTTGTCGATCATGGTCGGTGGCGACGCGGCCGACTTCGAGGCCGCCCGGCCGGTGCTGGAGGTGGTCGGTGCCACCATCGTGCACGTCGGGCCGCACGGCTCCGGCCAGACCGTCAAGGCGGCGAACCAGCTGATCGTCGCCGGCACGATCGAACTCGTCGCGGAGGCGATCGTCTTCCTGGAGGCGTACGGGGTGGACACGGAGGCGGCGGTCCGGGTACTCGCCGGTGGTCTGGCCGGCAACCGGATCCTGGACCGGAAGGCCGCAGGCATGCTGGCCCGGCAGTTCCAGCCCGGATTCCGGATCGACCTGCACCACAAGGACATGGGCATCGTCACCTCCGCGGCACGCGAGGCGGGGGTGGTGATCCCGCTCGGCGCGGCGGTCGCGCAGCTCATCGCCGGGCTGAAGGCACAGGGGCACGGTGGTCTGGACCACTCGGCGCTGCTGAAGGTGGTCGAGCAGCTCTCCGGTCGTACGTCGGGCTGAGGACGACCCCGATGGCCCGCCGCGCGAAGATCGTCTGCACCCTCGGGCCCGCGACCGCCGCCCCGGACCGGTTGCGGGACCTGGTCGAAGCCGGAATGGACGTGGCCCGGATCGACCTCGCCCACGGCACCCCGGCCGGGCACACCGCGGCCTACCGGCTGCTCCGCGAGACCGCCGCGCGAGCCGGCCGCACCGTCGGTGTCCTCGCGGACCTGCGCGCGCCCAGGATCCGGTTCGGGCGTGCCGCGACCGGGGACGCGTTCACCGAGCAGTTGACCTCGGACCTGCGCTTCGTCCTCGGACTCGGGGTGGACCTGGTGGCGCTCTCCGCCGTCGGCTCACCCGAGGACGTCAAGATCGTCCGCGACCTGATGGACGGGTACGGCGTGCGCCGGCCGGTGTTGGCCAAGCTCGACACCCCGTCGGCGGTACGCCACCTCGACGACATCGTGGCCGCATTCGACGGGTTGGTGGTGGCCCGCGACGACCTCGGGGTGGAACTCCCGCTGGACGAGATACCCCTGATCCAGAAGCGGGCGATCCGTCGCTGTCGGGCGCTGGCGAAGCCGGTGATCGTGGCCGGCCAGTTGCTCGACTCGATGGTGGAGCAGCCACGGCCGACCCGGGCCGAGGCGTCCGACGTAGCCAACGCCGTGCTCGACGGCGCGGACGCGCTGCTGCTCGGCGCCGAGACCGGCGTCGGGGCGTTCCCGGTGCAGGCGGTGCGGATGATGGCGCAGATCCTCGGTACGGCCGAGGCGAGCGCACCGGCTCGCCGTACCGCGTCACGGGGCGGGGCGGCCACCAACGTCGACGCGATCGCCGAGGCCTCGGTGGAGGTGGCCGAGTCGCTGGGGGTGAGGGCGATCTGCTGCTTCACCCGCAGCGGTTCCACCGCCCGGCAGTTGGCCCGCCACCACCCGGTCGTACCGTTGCTGGCGTTCACCCCGGACCCGGACGTGCCCGCGCGGCTGGCGCTGACCTGGGGTGTGGAGACGTTCAGGGTGCCGGTGGTCGTGCACACCGACGAGATGGTGCACCACGTGCAGGACGTGCTGCTGTCGCTGCCCCGCTTCGAGGTGGGCGACCTGGTGCTGATCGTCGCGGGCAGCCCACCGGGGCTGCCCGGTTCGACGAACACCATGCGCCTGCTCCGCCTCGGTGACCGGGTTCTGGCCCGGCCACCGGTTCCCGCGTCGAGACCGCTGCGGCGTCCGGCACCCCGCCCCGAACCCGTCCCCTGACGCGAACCCCGCGACCCTGGGACCCCGCGACCCTGGAACCCCCGCGACCCTGGGACCCCGCGACCCTGCCGGGCCGTCACGCCCGCGCCATCGGGGCATCACCCCCGCGTGCTCGCAGGTGTCACGCCTCCGCGCCAGCGGCGGCGGGCAGCCGCTCCTCGCTCCGGCCGATTCCGCTCGCGCCGACAGCGGTGCCGGCACCGGTGGTACCGGCTTCGGGGCCGTCCGGCGGCTGCTGCAGCGGCTGGGCCGGGTCGGCGGCGGCCACCACCACCGGTACGGTCGCTGCCGCCTCCGCACCGGGCAGGGCGAGCAGTTCCACCTCGGCGCCCTGCCAGCCCGGCGGTACGACCGCCAGCGCGTGCGCCTCGGCCGCGCCCCAGAGCAGGCCGGGGCGGTCGTGACCGACCGGGACCACCACCGAGCCGACCCGCGCGACCGGCACCAGTCGGGTGTCCCGGTCGAGCACCTTCACCGGTCCGGTCAGCCGGGCCGTCACCGGCGGCCGGTCCACGCGGCCGGCGAGCCGGCCCAGCAGCGGGGCGAGCAGGGTGAGCCCGGCGACCAGCGCCGCGTACGGGTTTCCGGGCAGTCCGATCACCGCCCGGCCGTCCGCCGTCGTGGCGAGCAGTTGCGGGTGGCCGGGCCGGCACGCCACCCCGTGCACCCGGACCAGCGCCGCCACCGCATCCAGGGCGGCGCGCAGGTGGTCGGCGGCGCCCACCGAGGTTGCCCCACACACCACCGTCACGTCGGCGCCGGGGCGCCGGATCGCGTCGACCAGGGCGGCCTGGTCGTCGGTCACCCGGACGGTCCAGGCGATCTCGCCGCCGGCCGCGTGCACCAGGCCGGGCAGCAGTGGGCCGATCGCGTCCCGGACCCGTCCCGGTGACGGCAGCCCGGCGGAGAGCAGTTCGGCGCCGGTCACCACCACGCCGACCCGGGGACGGCGGAACACCGCCAGCCGGTCGTGCCCGAGGCTCGCGGCGAGGCCGAGCAGTGCCGGGGTGACCAGGCTGCCGGCCGGCAGCACCCGTTCCCCGAGCGGACAGTCGTCGCCGCGACGCCGGATGTGCCGACCGGGTTCGATCTCGCCGTGCATCCGGTCGGCCCGGCACCGGGCCCGCTCGTACGGCAGCACCGCGTCGGCCCCGGCGGGCACCAGGGCGCCGGTGGCGATCTCCACCGCGGTGCCGGGGCGCAGCGGGGCGACCGGGGTGGGGTCGCCGGCGAGTACCCGGCCGACCACCTGCCACGGCCCGGCGCCGGACACGGCGTACCCGTCCATGGCGGCCGCGTCGTAGGCCGGCAGTGGGGAGAGAGCCACGAGCGGTGCGGCGAGGGTGGCGCCGAGCGCGTCGGACAGCGCGACGTCGATCCGGTCCAGCGGGCTGCCAACCGCTCGGGCGATCCGCCGGGCGTCGGGCCAGCCGATGGCGGTCATGACCGGGTCTCCCGGTCCTGCAACTGGCTCATCAGCGTCCCTCGCAGTCTTCCGGTCGGTTGCCGGGCCGGCCAGTCCATCGTGCCCGACCCGAGGGGCGGAAATCGATTGATCCTGGACAGCCGCGCGTCGCTGGTAGACACTAGTGCACGTAACATACAGTATACAATGGCCGACGATCGGGGGTTCCTGACGCGCGGCCGCACGGTGACAGGTGGAGGTACCAGGGATGCCGGACGCCAGGAATGCCGTTCCCACGCGAGAGGTACGCGACGTGTACGGGCGTCGCTACCGCGTCGGGGAGACCGACTTCGACCTGATGGGACGCTCACGCACCTGGATGCTCCGGCTGTGCTGGGCCTCGATGCTGGCGATCAGCCTGTTCCAGTACGGCTTCGGCGCCGCTATCCCGGCCCTCGTCCGGGCCAACGGCTGGACCCTGTGGGAGGCGTTCACCGTACTGGCGGTGTGGATCGTCTGCCAGGCGGGCACCGCGCTGCCAGCGGTCTGGCTCTACCGGCGGGTCCGGGTCCGGCTCGCCGTACCGATGCTGACCGGCGCGACGCTGGGCCTGGTCGCCCTGATCACGCTCGGGCACAGCCGGGACCTGGCGACGGTGCTGCTGGGCTACTCGGTGCTCGGCGGGATCGGCGCCGGGCTGGTCTACCTGACCTGCATCGCCACCGTCAGCGAGTGGTTCCCCGAGCGGAGCGCGACCATGGTCGGCGTGGTCAGCGGCGCCTTCGGCTACGGCGCGATCCCGTTCGTCGTGGTCGCCGCGTACGCGCTGGGGCTGGGGAATCTTCCGGTGGTCCTGGACGGCGCGGCGGTTGCCGTGTTTGCCGTGGTCGGGGTCAGCGGACTGTTGCTGCGCAAGCCGCCCCGGCACTGGTGGCCGGCGCATCTCGACCCGCAGCGGTGGGCGGTCGACCGACGGCTCAACCGCAGCATCCCGAACAACATGCCCGCCATCCGTCACTACTCGCCCCGGGCGGCGGTCCGCAGCGGAATGCTGCCGGTGATGTTCCTCCTCGTGGTGCTGACCGCCGCGATGGCCCTGTTCGACATCGCGTACCTGGTCGGCTTCGCCCACCACCGGGCCGACCAGCCGTTCCTGATCGTCGCCTCGATCGGCGTCCTGGCCGCCGCCACCGGGATCGGTCGGGCGTTCACCAGTTCGCTCTCCGACCGGCTGGGCCGCCGCCGTACGCTCGGACTCGCCCTGGCGATCGGGGGAGTGGCCCAGTTCGGCCTGCTCGCTGCCGTACACGCGGAGCAGGTGGTGGCGGTGGTGGCGTTCGCCGGACTCGCCGGCGCGGGCACCGGCGCCGGATACTCTCTGCTGGTCAGCCTGGTACGCGACTGGTTCGGCGGCGAGGCGACCCTGTTGAACTACGGCATCGTCTACACCGGCAAGGCGGTCGGCGGGCTGGTGGGCATCGGGTTCGCCGGACTGGTGATCGGTACGCCTGGCGCGATCGCGGCGTTTGTCGTGGCTGGCTGTCTGGGGCTGGTCGGCGCACTGTTGACGAGCGGGATGCGGCAACCGGGCCGGCCGACGCTGTCGGTCCTGCCCCGGCTGCGCCCGGACGAGTTCTGATCGGGCGGGCCGCCGTTGCGCACCGCCGCGGTGGATACGAAGCGATGATGGGTGGTGGCAGATGGGACGGGTGACAAGCCGACGTCGTGTGGTGCGGGTGGTCGACGGGACGGTCACCGAGCCGGTGGACACGCTGGTGGCCGAGGAGCCGCTGGAGATCCGGGTCAACGGACGGGCGCTCACCATCACCATGCGTACGCCGGGCGACGACTTCGACCTGGCCGCGGGATTTTTGGTGAGCGAGGGTGTGGTGCAGCGCTCGGACCACGTAGCCGGGATCCGCTACTGCGCCGGGGCGACCGACGACGGGGTCAACACGTACAACGTGGTCGACGTGGTGCTCGGCGCCGGGGTGCCGGCGCCGGACCCGTCCCTGGAACGCAACTTCTACACCACGTCGTCCTGCGGCCTCTGCGGCAAGGCCAGCCTGGATGCCGTACGCACCACCGCGGCCTGGTCGGTCGCGGAGGACCCGCTGCGCGTCACCCCGGAGCTGGTGGCGGAGCTGCCCGACCGGCTGCGCGCCGCGCAGCGGGTGTTCGACCGTACCGGTGGCCTGCACGCCGCCGGGCTGTTCGACGCCGCCGGCCAGCTCCTCTGCCTGCGCGAGGACGTCGGGCGGCACAACGCCGTCGACAAGGTGGTGGGTTGGGCGCTGCGCTCCGGACGGGTGCCGCTGCGCGGCACGGTGCTGCTGGTCAGTGGCCGGGCTTCGTTCGAACTGGTGCAGAAGGCGGTGATGGCCGGCGTACCGGCGCTCGCCGCGGTGTCGGCGCCGTCCTCGCTCGCGGTCGACCTCGCGGACGACTCGGGACTAACCCTGGTCGGTTTCCTGCGCGGTTCGTCGATGAACGTCTACACCGGCGCGCACCGGCTGGGGCTCGTCGACCGGGCTCCGGCCGCCGGCGCACTGTCCTGACCACGGGTACGACCACAGCCTCCCGGCCTCCCCCGCCAGTCGACGGGGAAGGCCGGGAGTTTCGGTGCTACCGGGTGGCCATCCGGGACAGCAGCGTCTCGCGCATCAGTTGGGCGGTCTCCGACGGCGTCCTGCCCACCTGTACCCCGACCGCCTCGAGCGCCTCCTGCTTCGCCGCCGCGGTGCCGGAGGAGCCGGAGACGATGGCGCCGGCGTGCCCCATGGTCTTGCCCTCCGGCGCGGTGAAGCCGGCCACGTAACCCACCACCGGCTTGGTGATGTGGGCCGCGATGTACTCCGCGGCCCGTTCCTCGGCGTCGCCGCCGATCTCCCCGATCATCACGATCGCGTCGGTCTCCGGGTCGTCCTCGAACGCCTGCAGGCAGTCGATGTGGGTGGTCCCGACGATCGGGTCGCCGCCGATGCCGACGCAGGTGGAGAAGCCGAAGTCGCGCAGTTCGTGCATGAGCTGGTAGGTCAGCGTGCCGCTCTTGCTGACCAGCCCGATCCGCCCGCGCTCGGTGATGTCGGGCGGGATGATGCCGGCGTTGGACTGTCCGGGACTGATCAGGCCGGGACAGTTCGGGCCGATGATCCGGGTACGGTTGCCGGTCGCGCACGCGTGCGCCCAGAAGGTGGCGGTGTCGTGCACCGGGATGCCCTCGGTGAGCACGACGACCAGGGCCAGTCGGGCGTCGATCGCCTCGATCACCGCGGCCTTGGCGAACCGGGGCGGTACGAAGACGACCGAGGTGTCGGCCCCGGTGGCCGCGACCGCCTCGGCGGTGCTGTCGAACACCGGTATGCCGTCGACCTGCTGGCCGCCCTTGCCGGGGGTGACCCCGGCGACGATGTTGGTGCCGGCGGCGACCATCCGACGGGTGTGCTTCGTGCCCTCGGTGCCGGTGATGCCCTGGACCAGTACGCGGCTGGATTCGGTCAGGAAGATTGCCATCGCTGTCATGCCCCCTTGGCGGCGAGTTGGGCGGCGAGGCGAGCCGCACCGTCCATCGTGTCCACGGTCCGTACGCACTCCAGTGCGGCTGCGGTGAGGATCCGTCGACCCTCCTCGGCGTTGTTGCCGTCCAGCCGTACCACCAGCGGCTTGGTGATCTGAGCACCGTCGCGGGTGAGTAGTTCGATCGCCTGCACGATGCCGTTGGCGACCGCGTCGCAGGCGGTGATGCCGCCGAAGACGTTGACGAAGACGCTGCGCACCGCCGGGTCGCCGAGGATGATCTCCAGCCCGTTCGCCATCACCTCGGCCGAGGCGCCGCCGCCGATGTCGAGGAAGTTGGCCGGCTTGACCCCGCCGAACTCCTCACCCGCGTACGCGACCACGTCGAGGGTGCTCATCACCAGGCCGGCTCCGTTGCCGATGACCCCGACCTCGCCGTCGAGCTTGACGTAGTTGAGGTGCTTCTCGGCGGCGAGGGCCTCCAGCGGGTCGGCCGCGGCGGTGTCGACGAACTCGGCGTGCGCGGGGTGGCGGAAGCGGGCGTTGTCGTCGACGGTGACCTTGCCGTCGAGGGCGCGTACGGAGCCGTCGGCCAGTTTCGCCAGTGGATTGATCTCCACCAGCGTCGCGTCCTCCGCCTGGAACACCGTCCAGAGCCGCACGAGCACGTCCCGTACGCCGTCGTGCACGTCGGACGGGAGGTCGGCGTCGACGCAGAGTCGGGTCGCGGTCTCGGCGCTGACGCCCTCGGCAGGGTCGATCGGCAGCCGGATCAACGCGTCCGGCTGCTCCACCGCCACCTGCTCGATCTCCATGCCGCCCTGGCGGGACACCATGGCGAGAAACGATCGGTTGGACCGGTCGAGCAGCAGCGAGACGTAGTACTCGTCGGCGATGTCGCTGGCCTCGGTGACCAGCACCCGGTCGACGGTGTGTCCCTTGATGTCCATGCCGAGGATCGCGCTCGCCGTGTCGTACGCCGAGTCCGGGCCGTCGGCCAGCTTGACGCCGCCGGCCTTGCCCCGGCCCCCGGTCTTCACCTGGGCCTTCACCACGACCCGGCCGCCGATCTCGGCGGCGGCCTCGCGGGCCTGTTCGGCGGTGTCGGCCACGCGGTACCTACCCACAGGTACGCCGTGTTTGGCGAACAGGTCCTGTGCCTGGTGCTCCAACAGATCCACAGAGGGCCTCCCTCTCCTTGACCTTCGTGGTGGTGGCGTCCGAGTCGAGGTCCGCGGAGGGTCAACCGGAATTCGTTTTGCTACCCCCTAGACACCCCGCTGTTACATGCGCCACGATATTGCCTACCCCATACGGTATGCAATCCCCGAGGGCGTGGAGGGTGTCGATGATCCGATGGTCGTCGGCGGACCCACGCGACGCACACCTCGGGTGTGAATCCCCTGATCAGCAACACGTGGCGTGTCACGTACAGGAGGTTGGCTCATGGGTAAGGCACTGGAGGGCATCCGCGTCCTCGACATGACACACGTGCAGTCCGGTCCCTCGTCCACACAGATCCTGGCGTGGCTGGGCGCCGACGTCATCAAGCTGGAGGCCCCGGGCACGGGCGACATCACCCGCGCCCAGCTGCGCGACCTGCCCGGTGTGGACAGCCTCTACTTCACGATGCTCAACGCCAACAAGCGCAGCATCACGCTGAACATGAAGAGCGAGCAGGGCAAGGAGATCTTCACCTCGCTGGTGTCCGGTGTGGACATCCTGGTGGAGAACTTCGGGCCCGGTGTGGTGGAGCGCTTCGGCTTCCCCTGGGAACGACTGCAGGAAATCAACCCCGGCCTGGTCTACGCCTCCATCAAGGGCTTCGGGCCGGGCCGCTACGCCAACTTCAAGGCGTACGAGGTGATCGCCCAGGCGATGGCCGGCTCGATGAGCACCACCGGCTTCGAGGGTGGCCCGCCGACCGCCACCGGCGCCCAGATCGGCGACTCCGGCACCGGCATCCACCTGGTCGCCGGCATCCTCGCCGCGCTGTACCAGCGCACCAACACCGGCCGGGGCCAGCGGGTCCAGGTCGCCATGCAGGACGCCGTGCTCAACCTGTGTCGGGTGAAGCTGCGCGACCAGCAGCGGCTGGCGCACGGGCCGCTGGGGGAGTACCCCAACGAGAACTTCGGCGACGAGGTGCCGCGCTCGGGCAACGCCTCCGGCGGCGGCCAGCCGGGCTGGGCCGTGCGCTGCGCACCGGGCGGACCGAACGACTACATCTATGTGATCATCCAGCCGGTCGGCTGGAAGCCGATCACCGAGCTGATCGGCAAGCCGGAGCTGGCCGACGACCCGGCCTGGAACACCCCGGCGGTACGGCTCGCCAAGCTCGACAAGGCGTTCGCGCTGATCGAGGAGTGGACCGAGAAGCACACCAAGTGGGAGGTCATGGAGAAGCTCAACGCGCACAACATTCCGTGCGGGCCGATCCTGTCGACCAAGGAGCTGATCGAGGACACCACCCTCGCCGAACTGGGCTCGGTGGTCGAGGTCGAACACCCCGAGCGGGGCGTCTACAAGACCGTCGGCAACCCGATCAAGCTGTCCGACTCGACCGTCGAGATCGAGCGGTCGCCCCTGCTCGGTGAGCACACCGTGCAGGTCCTCGGCGAACTCGGCTACGACGAGAGCCAGGTCGCCGACCTGCGCGCCGCCGGTGTGATCTGACCATCCCGCTGTTCACAGTCGTCCGCCGCGACCGGCGGGGCGTTCGGTCCGAAGGAGAGACGAGGAAATGTCAGATAACGCAACCAGCTACGACCGCGAGGCGGTACGCCGGGTTCTCGACCAGGTCCGGGCCGAGGGCCGTGACTCGCTGACCGCGCCCGAGGGCCGGCTGGTCGTCGAGGCGTACGGCATCAGCACGCCGCAGGAAGGGCTGGCCACCAGCGCCGACGAGGCGGTGACCCTGGCCGGGCAGATCGGCCTGCCGGTGGTGCTGAAGATCGTCTCGCCGGACATCCTGCACAAGACCGAGGCCGGCGGTGTGCTGGTCGGACTGAAGACGCCGGCCGAGGTGGCCGACGGATTCCAGACCATCGTGGACAACGCAAAGGCGTACCGGACCGATGCCCGGATCGTCGGGGTGCAGGTGCAGCAACTGCTCACCTCCGGCCACGAGGTGATCGTCGGCACCGTGACCGACGAAACCTTCGGCAAGGTGGTCGCGTTCGGGCTCGGCGGCGTGCTGGTCGAGGTGCTCAAGGACGTGACCTTCCGGCTCGCCCCGGCCGACCACGAGACCGCGCTGTCGATGATCGACGGGATCGCCGCCGCCGAGATCCTGCGCGGCGTACGCGGCGCCGAGCCGGCCAACCGCGAGGTGCTGGCCGGCCTCATCCGACGGCTGTCCGACCTGGTCACCGACTTCCCCGAGCTGGCCGAGGTCGACCTCAACCCGGTGCTGGCGACCGCGTCCGGCGCGACCGCGGTCGACGTGCGGATCCTGGTCGACGACGAAGCGGCCAGGACACCGGAACGGTTCTCCGAGGAGGAGATCCTGGCCAGCATGAACCGGATCATGCGACCCGCCGCGGTCGCCGTGATCGGTGCGTCCGCCGAAACCGGCAAGATCGGCAATTCGGTGATGAAGAACCTGGTGAACGGCGGCTACCAGGGCGAGATCTACCCGATCAACCCGAAGGCCGACGAGATCCTGGACCGCAAGGCGTTCAAGAGCATCGCCGACGTACCGGGACCGGTGGACGTCGCGGTCTTCGCCATCCCGGCGAAGTTCGTGCCGCAGGCACTCGAAGAGGTCGGCGCCAAGGGCGTGGCCGGGGCGATCCTGATCCCCTCCGGCTTCGGCGAGACCGGCAACCACGAGCTGCAGGACGAGGTCGTGGCCATCGCCCGCCGGCACGGCGTACGCATCCTCGGGCCGAACATCTACGGCTACTACTACACGCCGGAGAACCTCTCCGCGACCTTCTGCACGCCGTACGACGTCAAGGGCGGTGTCGCCCTCTCCTCGCAGAGCGGCGGCATCGGCATGGCGATCCTCGGGTTCAGCCGGTCGGCGAAGATGGGCGTCTCCTCGATCGTCGGCGTCGGCAACAAGGCCGACATCGACGAGGACGACCTGCTGACCTTCTTCGAGACCGACCCCAACACCCAGTTGATCGCGATGCACCTGGAGGACCTCAAGGACGGCCGGGCCTTCGCCGAAACCGCCAAGCGGGTCTCGAAGACCAAGCCGGTGCTGGTGCTCAAGGCCGGCCGGACCGACCAGGGCGCCAAGGCCGCCAGCTCGCACACCGGCGCGCTCGCCGGCAACGACAAGGTGTACGACGACATCCTGCGGCAGAGCGGCGTGATCCGCGCCCCCGGCCTCAACGACCTGCTCGAGTACGCCCGCGGTATCCCGCTGCTGCCGACCCCGCAGGGCGAGAACGTCGTCATCATCACCGGCGCGGGCGGCTCCGGCGTACTGCTCTCCGACGCCTGCGTCGACAACAGCCTGCGCCTGATGGAGATCCCGCCGGACCTCGACGAGGCGTTCCGCAAGTTCATCCCGCCCTTCGGCGCGGCCGGCAACCCGGTGGACATCACCGGTGGCGAACCACCGTCGACCTACCGGAACACCATCGCGCTCGGCCTGTCCGACCCCCGGATCCACTCGCTGATCCTCGGTTACTGGCACACCATCGTCACCCCGCCGATGGTCTTCGCCGAGCTGGTGGTCGACGTGGTGGAGGAGTTCCGGGCCAAGGGCATCCACAAGCCCGTCGTCGCCTCGCTCGCCGGCGACGTGGAGGTCGAGCAGGCAAGCGAGCACCTGTACCGGCACGGGATCGTGGCCTATCCGTACACCACGGAGAAGCCGGTCGCCGTGCTCGGTGCGAAGTACCGCTGGGCCCGGGCCGCAGGCCTCATCGGGGCCGACCCGAGCACCGGCGGCTGATCCGACAGACCCGCGGCACCGGTCTTGCCGAGGGGAAACCTGCGACAGCGACCGCTGCGCGGCCAGGAGGCGAACAGGACATGACGTCGGGGTCTGGTTCCGTCCCCCAGACCCCCCAGCCACTAGGTCCCGAGGAGGTCCAACGTGGACGCATCAAACGATCCTGCCCCCCGTCCCCAGGGGGGAAGTGCCACGGCCCCACCCAGCACCACCACGTCCATCCCTACACCCCGGTCCGGCGAGCAGCGTGTCTGGCGGGCCGGCAAGCTCGAGCCGATGCCGATCCGGGAACTGCCGGACGCACCCCCCTCCGTCCACCTGCTCGGCCCCACCGTGTTCCTCGTCGCGCTCGGCGTGGGCATGGGCGAGGCGTACATGTGGCCCCGACTGGTCCTGGTGTTCGGCCCGGAGATCCGGTGGCTGTTCCTCATCGGTGTGACCCTCCAGGCCTTCGTGATGCTCGAGATGGCCCGGTACGCCATGGCCACCGGCGAGAGCATCTTCTTCGGCGCTGCCCGGGTGTTCAAACCACTGATGTGGTTCTTCTTCGGGGTGGCGATCCTGGTCTATATCTGGCCGGGCCATCTGTCCACCGGCGCCGCCGCCTTCGAGGAGGTGAGCGGCGTACCCTGGGTCGTCACCGCGTGTATCGGCCTGATCCTGGTCGGCATCCTGTTCAGCCTCGCCTCGGTGATCTACCCCCTGCTGGAGAGCCTGCTCGGGATCCTGATCGGCGTGCTGGTGGTCGGCACCTCGGTGGCGGCCTCGCTGGTCGGTCAGTGGAGCGACGTCACCGCCACCCTCGGCGGTATGTTCCGGTTCGGCTACCTGCCGGACGAGGCGATGTCGGCAGCCTGGTTCCCGGTGCTGGTCGGCGCGATCGCGTTCGCCGGTCCGTCCGGCATGCAGCAGATGTGGTACACGCTGCACCTGCGTGACTCGGGTGCCGGCATGGGCGCGCACATTCCGAAGATCCGTGGACTGCGGTCGGCGGGTGCGGAGGACGAGATGCCCTCGCGCGGGTTCATGTTCGACACCGACAACCCGGCCGAGATGCGCAAGTGGAAGGGCTGGCGCAAGTGGGTGACCTTCGACGCCGTACTGCTCTTCTGGGGCATCACGATGCTGGTCACCATCTCGTTCACCGTGTTGGCCCAGACCGCGGCGCGGGAGAGCCCCAACGTCGCCGGGCTGATCCGTGACGGTGACCGGGAGGTCGCGCTGACCGCGATGGCGGACGCCTTCGCCTCGGCCGGAGCGCCGGTGCTGCGCGGCATCTTCCTCGGCTTCATCGCCCTGATCGGCCTGAACGCCACGCTGGGTCTGTTCGACTCGTTCTCGCGCGGCCAGGCGGACATGAGCTACCACTTCATCCGTGGGGCGAAGAAGTTCGGCATGTCGAAGCTCTACGCCGGTTTCCTCTGGGGCGTGATCACGTTCGGGATCCTGATCCTGCTGTTCGGCCCCGCCGACGGTCCGGGCGCGATCCTCGACGTACTGGCCTTCCTGTCCACGTTCGCCATGGGCACCTACTGCGTGGTGCTGCTCCTGGTGAACAACCGGATGCTGCCCAAACCGATCCGCCCGGGGATCGTGCAGAACCTGGTCATCGGGTTCGGCGCGGTGTTCTACCTGGGCATGCTGATCTACAGCCTGGTCCGATTCGGCGTGGTGGTGGGTTGAGATGACCACCAAGCGGATGAGAGATCTCGGTCAGATCGCGATCCCCGGTGCCGGTATCGGTGCGAGCGCCGGACTGGCGGCCCTGGGACTCGCCCTGATCGTGGGCCAGCCGATCGGCTGGGCGGTGGCCACCGGTGTCGCCCTCGGCCTGCCGCTGGCGTTGATCGGTGGCGGGTTCGGCGCACTGCTCGGGGCGGGGATCATCACGCCCGGGGTGTTCGCGCCGGCCGGGCTCTACTGGTTCGTCGGGTTCCCGGTGGCCAGACTCGTCCACGAGGTGCTGGCCGGTCTGCTGATCGCGGGCCGGCCGGCGCTGCCGCCGGACGTCCTCGGTTTCCTCGCGTACCAGGCGATGATCAGTCTCGGGTTCGCCATCGGGTTCAGTTGGTTGCACGAGCGGTTCGCGCCGGGCTGGCTGCGCCGGATCCAGCCGGACAACCCGCCCGCCGAGCGGCTGTACGGCTTCTACGTCCAACACGCGCAGGCGCAGTGGCAGGCGCGGGAGAACCGGCGGCGGAACCGCGGCGCCGGGCAGGGATTGGGTCGGCTGATCCGGCCCCGGACCGGAGGTAGGGCATGAATCTGCCCGGCTGGGTGTGGGCGGTAACGATCATCGCCTTCATCGTGATGATCGCGATCGACTTCTACCTGGTGGCCCGCAATCCACGCGACCCGTCCTTCCGGGAGTGCGTGGCGTGGGTGAGCTTCTACATCCTGGCGGCGGTCGCCTTCGGCCTGGTCCTGACGGGGACGGCCGGCGCCACGTACGGCGGGCAGTTCTTCGCGGGTTGGCTCACCGAGTACTCGCTCAGTGTCGACAACCTGTTCGTGTTCGTCATCATCATGAGCCGGTTCGCGGTGCCGGTGGAGTACCGGCAGAAGGTGCTGCTCATCGGCATCGTGATCGCGCTGCTGCTGCGGGGCGTCTTCATCGCCGCGGGCGCCCAGGCGATCACCCGGTTCGACTGGCTCTTCTACCTGTTCGGCGCGTTCCTGATCTACACCGCGATCAAGCTGGTCGGGCCGCAACAGGAGGACGAGTTCTCGGAGAACGTCGCGCTGCGTACGGTCCGCCGGGTGCTGCCGACGACCGAGTCGTACCACGGCGCGTCGGTGTTCGCCCGGATCGACGGTCGGCGGATGGTGACCCCGATGCTGATCGTCATGGTCGCCATCGGTACCACCGACCTGCTGTTCGCGCTGGACTCGATTCCGGCGATCTTCGGCCTGACCCAGGAGCCGTACCTGGTCTTCACCGCGAACACGTTCGCGTTGATGGGCCTGCGGCAGCTCTACTTCCTGATCGGTGCCCTACTGGACCGGCTGGTGTACCTCAGCAAGGGGCTGGCGCTCATCCTCGCCTTCATCGGCGTGAAGCTGGTCCTGGAGGCACTGCACCACGACGGTGTGGAGTGGGCGCCGGAGGTGCCGATCCTCGTCTCGCTCGGCGTCATCCTCGGTACGCTGCTGGTCACCACCGTTGCCAGCCTGTTGAAGACCCGGCGGGACGGACGACGGGCGGCAGAGCCCGCCGCCGTCCCGACCGGTGGTGCTACGGACGACGGTCAGCCACGGGCCTCGGAAGTCGCCATGGCGGAACGTGATGCGTCCTGATCGGTTGTCACAGCTTCACGAGGTCGTCCTCGGTGTGCTCGTCCAGCAGCCGCGCGATCTCCTCGTCGCTCGGCCGGGTGGCTCGGCGCTGGGATTCCAGGGCGAGCGCCAGGCCGAGCCCGAGGGTGCGACCGTCGGCGTTGAATCCACGCGGGAGGTTGAGCCCGCGCTGGATTCGGTTGAGGAAACGTACGAACTCTCCTTGGGTTGCCATGACCTCTTCACCTCGTCGGTTATAGGCGTTCCCGCGGGACGACGCCCCGCGGGAGGGTGCGTACCGGCTGCGCGTCCAGGGCTGGGTGCGGCGTTGCTCCCAGCGGGACGGGCGCGTGTGCTCGATGTGGTCGCCGAGGGTCCGAGCTGGCAGGCTCGGGCCCTCGGGCGTCCCGGGTGACGATCTGGGTGTGCTCCCCGGGGCCGGATCCGGCCCGTGGGCTGTGCACGGTCACCTCGGAGGTGGGGGCTCCGCGGTGCGGCTCGGGGCGCGACGCCCCGGACCGGGGTTGGCCCGTACTCGGCGTTGATTCACCGGTGCGGGCGGCCCGTTGTGGTGCGGGGGTTCGAGGACGGTACGCGACCGTCGGCTGGTACGGCTCCCCGTGTCGGCGCCGGGTGGTGGTGTCCCGGCCCCTCGTGGGGGAGGTGCTTCCGTTCACCGCAGACCTGCTTCGTTGGCTCGATCCCCGTGGGCCTGGCTCCAGCATACAGGCTTTTGTATGCAAAATTTGATCCAGTGACCAAGGCCACGGCCCCGACGACCGCGCCCGGCCGCTGTTCCGGAGTGGACCGGCGACACCCGTGCGGTCCCTCCTGGCGGCCGGTGGTGACCGGCCCGCTCGGCTACTCGCGGTGAGCTCCAGGTCGGACGTGTAACGGCCCTATCGGCATTGATCCAGCTCAGAGGCTGTACCTCGGCGCTTTCGGATCGAGGGGAGGAGGGAGTGTGCGAGCTGAGCGTGACCCGTACGTCGCGCCTGCCATCAAGGCGTACGCGAAGAGGACGGTGGCGCTCCTGCGGAAAACCTGCCGCTACCCCCTAGACACCCCGCTGTTACATGGGCCACGATATTGCCTACCCCATACGGTATGCAATCCTCAGGGTGGCGGAGGAAGCCCATGACTCGTCAGCGACATCGAGCGCGTGCCGCGACCACCGCCGGCGCCGCACTTCACCCGCGATCCGTGCCGCCCGGCCCGTCCCGGCCCTCGGTGCGCGATCGTGCCCAGCCGTGGACAGGGGAGGTTGCCCTGGTCGAGCAGCCGATGTGCGGCCGTGCGCCGAGCGCGCCCGCCGCGCCGCGCCCGCCTGCGTCCCGGAGCAGTTTTCCAGCCCAACACCGCCGGACCCGCCGCATCCGTGCACGCAGGTCTCCGGTGGCGACTCAAGGGAGTTGAGAAACATGGTTCAGACCGCGAGGGAATCCGTCGTGGACCCGATCCTGGCCGAGCCGAGTCGCGACCCGGAGCGGATCTCCGGTGGACACCTGGTGGCGAAGGCGCTCAAGGCAGAGGGCGTCGACGTCATCTTCACGCTCTGCGGTGGCCACATCATCGACATCTACGACGGTTGCGTCGACGAGGGCATCGCGGTGGTCGACGTACGGCACGAGCAGGTCGCCGCGCACGCGGCCGACGGTTACGCGCGGGCCACCGGCAAGCCGGGGTGCGCGG
Source organism: Micromonospora sp. NPDC049523 (assembly GCF_040676775.1). Taxonomy (NCBI): domain Bacteria; kingdom Bacillati; phylum Actinomycetota; class Actinomycetes; order Micromonosporales; family Micromonosporaceae; genus Micromonospora; species Micromonospora sp. NPDC049523. Next base: position 272,395 of record NZ_JBFAPP010000006.1, read on the forward strand.
TCGTCACCGCCGGGCCCGGCACCACCGACGCCGTCACCGGCGTGGCGAACGCGTTCCGGGCGGAGAGCCCGATGCTCCTGATCGGCGGCCAGGGCGCGCTCAACCAGCACAAGATGGGGTCACTGCAGGACCTTCCGCACGTGGACATGATGACGCCGATCACCAAGTTTGCCGCCACGGTGCCGCACACCGCCCGCGCGGCCGACATGGTCTCGATGGCGTTCCGCGAGGCGTACAACGGAGCTCCAGGACCGTCCTTCCTGGAGATCCCGCGCGACGTGCTCGACGCCGAGGTGCGCCTGTCCGACTGCACCATCCCGGAACCCGGCCGCTACCGGGCCTCGACCAAGAGCATCGGCGACCCGGCGGCCATCCAGCAGCTCGCCGACATCCTGGTCAAGGCCAAGAAGCCGACCGTGCTGCTGGGCACCCAGGTCTGGACCGCGCGGGGCAGCGACGCCGCGATCGACTTCGTCCGGACGCTCAACATCCCCGCGTACATGAACGGCTCGGCGCGCGGCACGCTGCCGCCCGGCGATCCGCACCATTTCCACCTGTCGCGACGGTACGCGTTCAACAACGCCGACGTCATCGTCATCGTCGGCACCCCGTTCGACTTCCGGATGGGTTACGGCCGCCGGCTGCCGAAGAACGCCACGGTGGTGCAGATCGACCTCGACTACCGCACCGTCGGCAAGAACCGCGACATCGACCTCGGTCTGGTCGGCGACCCGGGCGCGATCCTCGCCGCGGTGGCGCAGGCCGCGTCCGGCCGGATCGACAACGGCGCCGCGGGCCGCAAGCCCTGGTTCGCCGAGCTGCGGGCCGAGGAGACCGCGGCGTACGAGAAGCGGCTGCCGCGCCAGCTCTCCGACGCCAGTCCCATCCACCCGCTGCGGCTGGCGCACGAGATCAACGAGTTCCTCACCGAGGACTCCATCTACATCGGCGACGGTGGCGACATCGTGACCTTCTCCGGTGGCGTGGTGCAGCCGAAGTCGCCGGGACACTGGATGGACCCCGGTCCGCTGGGCACGCTCGGCGTCGGCATCCCGTTCGTGCTCGCCGCGAAGTACGGCCGGCCGGACAAGGAGGTCGTCGCGCTCTTCGGCGACGGCGCCTTCAGCCTCACCGGCTGGGACTTCGAGACCCTGGTCCGGTTCAACCTGCCGTTCGTCGGCGTGGTCGGCAACAACTCGTCGATGAACCAGATCCGCTACGGCCAGGCGCAGAAGTACGGGGCCGCCCGCGCCCGCGTCGGCAACACCCTGGGCGACGTCCGCTACGACGAGTTCGCCCGGATGCTCGGCGGGTACGGCGAGGAGGTGCGCAACCCCGAGGACATCGGCCCGGCCATGCAGCGGGCCCGGGAGTCCGGACTGCCCTCGCTGATCAACGTCTGGGTCGACCCCGACGCGTACGCCCCCGGCACCATGAACCAGACGATGTACAAGTAGGGGCCTTCGGCCCCGCACTGCCGGCCAGTGGGGATTGGCCGGACCGGCGTCGACCGGCGCGGCGGGAGCCGTACCGGTCGACGCCGGCGTGTGTGGGGGATGGACGCAGGTCGTCCGCGTTCTGCGACGCAGATACCCGCCACCACCCGGCGAGGGGTGGTGACGGGTACCGGGTGTTGCCGATCAGGCCAGAGCCTCCCGCTCAGCGGCCTCCTTGCGCCGCTTGTGGTAGCTCTCCCGGGTCCGTTCGGTGTGCCGGCGCATCATGTCGCCCGCGCGCTTGCCGTTGCGGCTGGCGATGACCTCGATCAGGGCCGCGTGCTCGTCCCAGGCCTCCCGGCCGCGCGACCGCGCGATCGGCAGGTAGTACCAGCGCACCCGGCGGTCGACCAGCGCGATCAGCTCGGCCAGTACGTTGTTGCCCGACATCGACACCACGTACGCGTGCAGGGCGGCGTTGGCGGCGACCATGCCCTCCTGGTCGTCGTCGCTGAGCGCCTTCTCACCGGCGCGCTGAAGGCTCCAGAGATGCTCGATGTGCTCCGGCGTCGCCCCCCGCGCGGCCAACCGGGCCGACTCGGTTTCGAGCAGCGTACGGGCGGCCAGGAGCTGGTCCGCCTCGGCCTCGGTCGGTACGTGGACGAACGCGCCGAGGGCGGGACGCAGGTCGACCCAACCCTCGCTGTGCAGCCGTTGCAGCGCCTCGCGGACGGGTTGCCGGCTCACTCCGAGCTGCGCGGCCAGCTCGTTCTCGACCAGGTGCTCACCCGGTTGCAGCTCCCGGTTGATGATCATTTCGGCGATCACGTCGTAGACCGCCTGGCGCAGGGGTGCGGGACGCTCCAACGGCTGGCGTACGGCCCGAGCCTCGGCTCGTGCGGCGGCGAGCCGTCGTCCACCGCTGGCGGCGGCTGGCGGGCTCGAGTCCCAGTCCGTCATGGAAACCTCCGGCTCTGTTGGATCGATCGGACGCACGCCGCCCGAATGTGTTCATAGCATACAGTCGCCGAGATGCAATGGTTCTTCGCGCTTGCGGCGAGCCTGGGCTGCGTCGATGCGCTGGCGACGTCGACCGCTGTGCCCGTACGTGTCGGGGTAGCCACCGGCGCACGTCCACCGGGGTGGACGTGCGCCGGGGTGCCGGCGGCGACCGGGGCGGGTCGACGGTCCGGCGGGCGGCGCGGTCCCCGCTCGGGTACCGCGGGCCGCGACGCCCGCGGATGCCGGGACCGGCCGCCGAATGGAAGTCGGGCAACCGGTGGGACCGGACCGGTCAGTGGACGCTCGCCTGTGCCGGCACGCTCTCGGGCACCGGCTCGTACTCGTTGACCTTCGCGATGGAGGCGCCGTGCGCGGTGTTCGCCTCGCGTTCGACCATCACCTCGACCAGCACCGGCCGGCTGGTGCGCTTGGCCTCCTTGCTGGCCCAGGCGAGCGCGTCGCCGATCTCGCCGGGCTCGGTGACCCGACGGCCGGAGCAGCCGTACGCTTCCATGATCTTGACGTTGTCGGTGCCGTACTCGTCGTAGTGGATGTCCACCTCGAAGTTCATGTCGTAGCCGATCTCGGCCTGCCGGATCAGGCCGAGATACTCGTTGTTGAGCATCACCAGCACGAACGGCACGTTGTACTGGGCGGCGACCGCCAGCTCCTCGACCAGGAACTGGAACGAGTAGTCGCCCACCACGCCGACCACCTCGGCGTCCGGCCTGGCCGACTTCACCCCGATCGCGGCCGGGATCTCCCAGCCGAGCGGCCCGGCCTGGCCGCAGACCTGGTAGTGCCGGGGCTTGAACACGTTCTGGAACTGCCCGGACCAGATCTGGTACAGGCCGATCGCGGTGACGAAGTACGTCTCCGGGCCGAAGAACTCGTTGATCTCCCGGAAGACCCGGGGTGCCTTGATCGGCACCGAGTCGAAGTCGTCCCGGCGGGTCAGCGTCCGGCGCAGCGTACGCACCCGCGACACCCACTGCTCGCGGTCGACCTCGGCGCCGCGGCGGCGGACCGCGTCGAGCAGTGCCGCCAGGAACGCGCCGGTGTCGGACACGACACCGAGGTCCGGCCCGAACACCTTGCCGATCTGGGTGGGCTCGATGTCGACGTGGATGAACTTCCGCTCGCCGCGGTAGGTCTCCAGGTCACCGGTGTGCCGGTCACCGAACCGGGCGCCGAGCGCGAGCACCAGGTCGGACTCCAGGAAGGACGCGTTGCCGTAGCGCTGGGTGGTCTGGATCCCGGTCATCCCGGCGAACAGGTCGTGGTCCTCCGGCAGTGAACCCTTGCCCATCAGGGTGACCTGGACCGGGATGTCCAGCGTCTCGGCAAGCTCGCGCAGCAGGTCGGTCGCCTCGCCGAGGATCACCCCGCCGCCGGCCAGGATGAGCGGTCGTTCGGCGGCCAGCAGCAGGTCCAGGGCGCGCTCCACCCGCGGCGGATGCGGCTCGACCCGGGTGACCGGCAGCGGGGCGTCGATCGTGGCGTCCCACTCGATCTCCTGGCGTTGCACGTCCAGCGGCAGGTCGATCAGGACCGGGCCGGGGCGGCCGGACCGGGCGATCCGGAACGCCTCCCGGAAGATCCACGGCGCCTGCGCGGCCTCCTTCACCTGCACCGCCCACTTGGTCACCGGCTTGGCGATCTCGACGATGTCGACCGCCTGGAACGCCTCCTGGTGCAGTTTCGTGGTGGGCGCCTGCCCGGTGATGCAGATCATCGGGATGGAGTCCGCCTGTGCGGTGTATAGCCCGGTGATCATGTTGGTGCCGGCCGGTCCGGAGGTGCCGATGGCGACACCGACCCGACCGTTGGTACGCGCCCAGCCGTCCGCCATGTGGGTGGCGCCCTCCTCGTGCCGGACGATGAGGTGCCTGATGTCGCTGTTCTTCAGCGCGGCGTACAGCGGCAGGATGGCGGCGCCGGGACAGCCGAACGCGATGTCCACGCCCTCCGACCTGAGCACGGCGACCACCGCTTCCATGCAGGGGATCTTGGCCATAGTTTCCATACCTCTCGAATGGGCGGGGAATCGTTCGGTAGTGGACGGACGGCGGCCGGTCAGAGCCGGGTGGACGGGCGGCGTTCGCGGGGGAGCCATCCGAAGCTGTCCGCGCTGGGGCCGAGCGGCTTGTACTCACAGCCCACGTAGCCGCGGTAGCCGGCTCGTTCGAGCTGGGCGAGCAACCCGTCGAGGTCGAGTTCGCCGGTGCCGGGCTGGTTGCGTCCCGGCGCGTCGGCGATCTGGACGTGACCGATGTGGCCGGTGTGCGTGGTGATCACCTTCTCCAGGTCCTCGCCGTTGCTCGCCAGGTGGTACAGATCGCAGAGCAGCCGTACGTTGTGCTGCCCGGAGCCGACCCGTACCCGGTCGATCACCGCGCGTACGTCCGCGGCGGTCGCCAGCGGGTAGGCCGGGTTCTGCGCGCTGTTCAGCGGCTCGAGCAGCACGATCGCGCCGGCACCGGCGGCCGCCTCGGCAGCCAGCGCCAGGTTCTCCGCCGCCAGGTCGTCCTGCTCGGCCGGATCGACCCCGTCCACCCGGTTGCCGTACAGCGCGTTCAGGGCCCGGCAGCCGGTCGCCTCCGCGATCCCGACCGCCGCGTCGATGTTGGCCCGGAAGCGGACCGAGTTCGCCGGCTGGGAGAGCAGACCTCGGTCGCCCGCGGCCATGTCACCGGCGTCGAAGTTCAGCCCGACGAGCCGTACCCCGGCGTGGTCGAGCGCGTTCAGGAAGGCCGTGACGTCGCGGTCGGCCGGAACCGGTTCGGCGAACGGCCACCAGAACTCGACCGCGTCGAAGCCGGCGGCCGCGGCCGCCGCCGGCCGTTGGAGCAGCGGGAGTTCGGTGAACAGGATGGAGAGGTTCACGTCGAACCGGAGGTCGTGTGCCGTCATGCGCGGGAACTCCTTGCGGACCGGGCCGGTGGACCGGCAGATGGGGGTGGACCGGTGCCGCCGCCCGCGCCGGTCGCGACGGCACGGGCGGCGGCTGGCGGTGGGACCTCACACCGCCGGATACCGGGCATGGGAAGGGAAGTTGCCGTACAGCCGTTCGTCGGCGGGCCCCTCGGTGACCGCGTGCACCAGCAGCGCGCCGCCGACGAAGGCGCCGCGCCAGGACGCGCCCTTGCCGCCGAAGACCTCCTGCCGGTCCCCACGCGAGCGGGGCCGGTTCACGCCGACCTTGAACGCCTGCAACTCGGCGCCGAGCCGGTACGCGGTCGCCTCGTCGTCACACGCGATCGAGGCAACCAGCGCGCCGTTGCTGGCGTTCATCGCGGCCAGCAGTTCGGCCTCGGTGTCGACCAGGACGATGGTGTCGACCGGACCGAACGGCTCGGCGTGGAACAGCGGCGAGGACGGCGGCGGGGCCAGGATCGCGGTCGGCGGCAGGTACGCCGACGTGTCCTGACCCGGCAGGAAGCTACCGCCGTCCAACGAACCCCGGTAGATCGGTACGCCGCCCTTGTCGATCGCCTCGTTCACCGCGTCGGTGAGCTCCTTGACCTTCGCGTCCTTGATCAGGGGGCCGAAGTCGAGTTCCGGGAAGTCCTCCTGTCCGGGTTCGACCGCCAGCGGATGCCCGAACCGCACCCCGCGCACGGCGGGCAGGTACGCGGCGAGGAACTCGTCGAACAGCGACCGCTGCACCACGTACCGGGGGTAGGCGGTGCAGCGCTGTTTGGCGTACTCGAAGGACTTGCGCACGTTGGTGGTGAGCAGGTCCCAGTCGCTGAACTCCCACACCCCCCAGCAGTTGAGCCCCTCCTGTTCGAGCACGTGCCGCTTGTCCGAGTCGACCAGTCCGGCGGCCACCTGGCCACCGACGTCGCGACCGCCGACGAAGAAGACGCAGCCGATCTCCGGAGCGGCGACCAGGACCGAGGAGAGTTCGGCGCCGCCGCCGCTGATCAGGGTGAACGGCAGGTCGTGGCGGGCGGCGATGGCCACGGCCAGGGTCAGGCAGCTCACCCCGCCGTCGGAGGGCGCCTTGGCGATCACCGCGTTGCCGGCGAGCGCCTGGACCAGCATCGCGTGCATGATGACGCTCATCGGGTAGTTCCAACTGGCGATGTTGCTGATCGGACCGGCCAGCGGGGCCCGACCGTCGAGCATGTCGTCGATCTCGTCGACGTACCAGCGGACCCCTTCGATGCACCGGTCGACGTCGGCCCGGGCCAGCCGCCAGGGCTTGCCGATCTCCCAGACCAGGAGCAGCGCGAGCAGGTCACGGTGTTCCGTCAGGGCGTCCAGTGCGGCGCCGACCCGTGCCTTGCGTTCGGCCAGCGGCAGGGCGGACCAGGTCCGGTGGGTGTCGAGTGAGGCGCGGACCGCGGCGGTCGCGGTTTCCCCGGTCACCCTGGGTGGGCCGGCGATGGGCGTCCCGTCCACGGGTGAGGTGGCCAGGGCGGGCACGCCGTCGGGCTGCCACCGGCCGTCCCAGTAGTTGCAGAGGCGGCCGTCGAGGAATGCCTCGGGTGCCACCGTCCGGCAGCGGGCATAGACGTCTGGCCAGGCAGTGCCAGGCTTGAGGATCAGGGGCACGGGAGCCTCCAGGGCGTCGGGTGTCCTGCGGATGTGCTGGCGGGCCGGGTCGCGTCAGGCGTCTGGTACGCCGAGGACGCCGGCGTCGCGCCGTTGGCTGGCCGGCACCGGATCCCGGTGTTCACGGTTGGAGCCAATCGGCGTACTGCATACAGTATGCTGTCCGTAGATCCAGTGCAAGGCTCGGTTGGCGGACAACAGCTTCTGGCGTGCGGTTTCGCGGCGGTTCCGGTGGCGGATCGACCGCATCGGTCGGAGGTGGAGCGACTGCGCGGGGGTCACCGGGGGCGAGGCCGGGTCCCGCGACCAGCGGCCGGCGGATCAGGCGGCGGTGGGTATCGCCGCCCGACGGGCCACGGACCGGGCCAGCAGGTCGGTGGCGGCGTACACGGTACGCAGGGTCGGTGCGGGGGCGCTGGTGATGTCGGCCATCTCCACCACGGCCGCGACGATGGCGTCCAGTTCCAGTTCCTTGCCCGCCTCCAGGTCCTGCAACATGGAGGTCTTGTGGTGGCCGACCCGCTGCGCGCCGTCGATCCGCTTGGCGATGGAGATCTCCGGGTTGCTGCCCACGCGGGCGGCGATGTCCAGCGTCTCCTCCATCATCTGCGCGACCACCCGGCGGGTGCCGGGGTTCTCGCAGATCTCGATCATCGTGGCCCGGGTCAGGGCGCTGATCGGGTTCAGGGAGACGTTGCCCATCAACTTGATCCAGATGTCGTCCCGCAGCCGAGGTTCGACCGGGCACTTCAGGCCGCCGGCGATCATCGCGGCGCTGAACTCCGTACAGCGACGGGAGATCGTGCCGTCCGGTTCGCCGATCGAGAACCGGGTGCCTTCGAGATGGCGGATCACCCCGGGTGACTCGATCACGGTGGCCGGGTAGACCACGCAGCCGATCGCCCGCTCCGGTTCCATCACCGCCGAGGTCTGACCGTCGGGATCCACCGCCTGGATGCGCTGGTTCTCGTACGGGCCGTCGAGCTTGTGGAAGTACCACCACGGGATGCCGTTCTGGGCGGCGATGAGCGCGGTCTGCGGCCCGAGCAGGGGAGCGAGCAGCGGCCCTGCCGAGGCGTAGGAGTGTGCCTTGAGCCCCAGGAACACGTAGTCCACCGGCCCGACCGCGGCGGGATCGTCGGTGGCGTGCGGATGTGCCGAGAAGTCCCCACGGGGACTGAGGATCCGGACTCCGTTCTGTTGCAGCGCGGCCAGGTGCGCACCGCGGGCGATCAGGTGAACGTCCACTCCGGCGCGGCAGAGGGCCGCGCCAACGTAGGCGCCGATGGCGCCTGCTCCGAGCACTGCGACTCGCACGGGCTGCTCCCTTCGAGCGCACACAAAAAGACCAGGCTTCTGTATGCGTTATGGGGAGTACAGTATGCAATAGGGGTTCGTCACTGACAAGCCTCGGCGACCAGCGCCCGGAACGGGCGCCGGTGACGCCTTGCCGCGTACGGCCCGCTGTAGGGTCAGCTCCGACGGCATGCCGGACACCGGGCACGCAGCAAGGACGCGGCCGGCGGTCGACGGCGAGGAGGGGTTAGTCCACAGCGTGGCGAAGACGTTGAAGATCACCACCCGGAACGCGAGCTTCCAGCAGTGGCAGGCGTTGCTGACCAACCGCACCAAGCGGCAACGGGCGGGCGAGTTCCTGGTCCAGGGCGTACGACCGATCACCCTCGCGGTGCAGCACGGCTGGACCATCCGTGCCCTGCTGCACCCGTACGGCCAGGGGTTGTCGCGGTGGGGGCGGGACCTGCTCGACCAGGTCGACACCACCCGCGTGGTGCTCGCCCCGGAGCTGATGCGCGAACTCGGCGGCAAGGAAGAGGAGTCACCCGAACTGCTCGCCGTGGTGGAGCTGCCCGAGGACCGGCTCGACCGGCTGCCCGAACGGGCCGACCTGCTGGTGGTGGTCTTCGACCGGCCGACCACGCCCGGCAACATCGGCACCCTGGTCCGCTCGGCGGACGCGTTCGGCGCCACCGGAGTGGTGATCACCGGGCACGCGGCCGACCCCTACGACCCCAAGGCGGTCCGGGCCAGCACCGGGTCGCTGTTCGCCACCCCGGTCGTCCGGGTCGCGACCCACCGCGAGGTCGTCGACTGGGTGACCGAGCTGCGCGGCCGGAACCTGCCGGTCGAGATCGTCGGCACCGACGAGCACGGTGAGGTCGACGTCGCCGACTACGACCTCACCGGGCCGAGGGTCGTGCTGGTCGGCAACGAGACGCACGGGCTCAGCGCCGCCTGGCGGGACGCGGCCGACCGGACCGTCCGGATCCCGATCACCGGCGCCGCCAGCTCCCTGAACGCGGCCGCGGCCGGAACCGTCGTCCTCTACGAGGCCGCCCGGCAGCGGGCACGGAGGTAAGTTGTCGTGCGGTGCGGTTGATGCGGTGAACGCCCTCGACGGCGCAGGCCGGCGGGGGACCACCGGTCTACGCCGTCACGGGGCGGCACAGCGCGCGGGACCTACGCCGCGCTGTACGAGTGCTGGCCCGTCCCGGCCAGACTCCCGCCGTCGACGATCAGGTACTCGTCCCGGATCGGTCGACCCTGGAAATAGGACTCCAGGATCTCGCGGGTGCCGGCGGCGTAACGCGCCTGCGCCGACAGGGTGGTGCCGGAGGTGTGCGGGGTCATGCCGTGGTGCGGCATCGTCCGCCACGGGTGGTCGGCCGGCGCCGGCTGCGGGTACCACACGTCGCCCGCGTAGCCGGCGAGCTGGCCGGACTCCAGCGCCCGTACCACCGCGTCCCGGTCGACTATCTTCCCGCGGGCGGTGTTGATCAGGTACGACCCGCGCTTCATCTTGCCCAGCAGCGCCTCGTCGAACATGTTCTCGGTCTCCGGGTGCAGCGGGCAGTTGATCGTCACCACGTCGCAGACCCGGACCATCGACTCCGCGTCCGGGTGCCAGGTGAGGTTCAGTTCCGCCTCGATCTCCGGGGCGAGCCGGTGCCGGTCGGTGTAGTGCAGTGCCACGTCGAACGGCTTGAGCCGGCGCAGCACCGCCAGGCCGATCCGGCCGGCGGCGACCGTACCGACCGACATCGCCTCCAGGTCGTAGGCACGGGCCGAACAGTCGGCGATGTTCCAGCCGCCGTCGCGTACCCACTGGTGCGAGGGGAGGTAGTTGCGGACCAGCGCCAGCGTCATCATCACCACGTGCTCGGCCACGCTGATGCTGTTGGAGTAGGTCACCTCGGCGACCGTGATGCCACGGTTGATCGCGGCGGTCAGGTCGACGTGGTCCGAGCCGATGCCGGCGGTGACGGCCAACTTCAGCTTCGGCGCCTTGGCGATCCGCTCCGCGGTCAGGTACGCCGGCCAGAACGGCTGGGAGATGACGACCTCGGCGTCGGCGAGCTCCCGTTCGAAGGCCGAGTCGGGTCCCTCCTTGTCCGAGGTGACGACGAGGGTGTGGCCCTGCGATTCGAGATAGGCACGCAGGCCGAGTTCACCGGAGACACTGCCGAGCAGCTCGCCCGGCGTGAAATCGATCTTTTCCGGACTCGGTACGGTCTGCCCGCCGGGATAGTGGTTGATCTGCGGCACGCTGTCCCGTGCGTAGGAACTCGGGTATCCGGTTACCGGGTCGTCGTAGAGCACACACAGCACTTTCGCCATGAGCGGTTCCTCTTCTCATTGCGATTGGGACGGACGGCGGCCCGGAAATGGAGAGGGCGGCAAATGGCGTCGCCCGATGGCGGCGGATTTCCGTGGTCGCTCCCTGAACACTTTCCAGCCTGCGCCGCTCACGCACCGGTCACAATGAGCAGTTCCCGAACGGCCGATCGGCGGAACCTATCGAGACAGGTCGGGGGCGTCGTCGGCGGCGGCAGTCGATCCCGAAGCCGCGAAGGTCCCGGCGGGGACCAGGTCGTCCAGGCTGCGTTGCAGGTCGAGGCCCTCCGCGACGTGCAGCAGCGCGCTGGCCACCAGCGGGGGAGGGTCGCGGTCGAGCACGACCAGCCCGACGGTACTGGTTGCCGTCGGACCGGTCAGCGGCAGCACCCGGGTGCCCGGTGGCACCCCGAGCAGGCAGAGCCAGGCCTGCGGGATCACGCTCGCCCAGCGCCCACCGCGTACGTGCGAGCAGAGGGTGGAGATCGAGTTCGTCTCCATCCGGGGGGTGACCGTCACCCCGGCCCGGTGGAACAGTCCGTCGAGGATGCGCCGGTTCTGCATGTCCGGGGTGAGCAGGCAGAGCGGTAACCGGGCCACCTCGGCCCAACCGACCTCGGACCGGCCGGCGAAGTCCCCGTTCTCGCTGGTGAGCAGGAGGTAACGCTCGTCGTAGAGGGGTACGGTCCGGAATCCGGTCAGCGGCTCGTCGGTCAGGTAGGTGAGTCCGGCGTCGAGTTCGAAGTCGGTCAGCCGGCGCAGGATCTCGTCCGAGGTCAGCGACAGCACGGTCAGGGCGGTGCCCGGATGGCGCTCGCAGAACGGGCCGGTGAGCAACGACACCGGCGGCAGCGACGCCGGTACGGCGCCCAGGCGCAACTGTCCGGTCAGGCCCTCGTGACTGGTCCGGCCGAACTGGGCCAGTAACTGCTCCCGGTCGGCGAGCAACTGCCGGGACCAGGCGAGCAGTTGCTCGCCCTCCGGGGTGAAGCCCTCGAAGCGGTTCCCCCGCCGGACCACCGCCACGCCGAACTCGGCCTCCAACTTGCGGATGCCGTCGGACAGGGTGGGCTGACTGACCCAGCAGGCTGCCGCCGCCCGTCCGAAGTGGCCTTCCCGGGCGAGCGCGGTGAGGTATTCCAGGTGCCGCAGAAACACCGTGTACCAACCCCTCCGGCGTGCCGGCGACGCACGCCCACGGTGGCAAGCATCGCACTTCCGCCGCTCCCGATCGTCCCCGTCTTGCGCCTAGCCTCCTAGGACGCCGTACGGGTGGCGGGTCGGCTCACACGCGTAGCCGACAGGGCGGGACAGCCGCGCCGACAGGCGGGGGCGGTACTGCCGGTTGGGACGACAAATGAGGGTCGTTCGCGTACCGCATAGTCAACGGAAACCTGATCTTGAAAGACTGTAGCGGTGTATGACTTCGATCTCCTCGTAATCGGCTCCGGTCCGGGTGGACAGAAGGCGGCGGTAGCGGCGGCGAAGCTCGGCCGGCGGGTGGCCGTCGTCGAGCGCGTCGACATGGTCGGTGGCGTCTGCATCAACACCGGGACCATCCCGTCCAAGACCCTGCGCGAGGCCGTCCTCTACCTGACCGGCCTCAGCCAGCGTGAGACCTACGGCCAGAGCTACCGGCTCAAGGACGACATCACCGTCGCCGACCTCGCCGCCCGCACCCAGCACGTGATCCGGCGCGAGATCGACGTCATCCGCAACCAGCTCTCCCGCAACCGGATCCGGCTGATCGGTGGCACCGGTCGGTTCGCCGACCCGCACACCATCACGGTCACCGACCACAACGGACGCGAGTCGTCGGTCACCGCCGCGAAGATCGTGATCGCGGTGGGCACCCGTCCGGCGAGACCGGCCGGGGTCGCGTTCGACGAGCGTACGGTGGTCGACTCCGACGGCATCCTCAACCTCGAACAGGTCCCCAACTCGATGGTGGTGGTCGGCGCGGGCGTGATCGGCATCGAGTACGCCTCGATGTTCGCCGCGCTCGGTACCAAGGTCACCGTGGTCGAGCGGCGCGATCGGATGCTCGACTTCTGCGACCTGGAGATCGTCGAGGCGTTGAAGTACCACCTGCGCGATCTCGCCGTGACGTTCCGGTTCGGCGAGGCGGTGGCGTCGGTGGAGCGGCATCCGCGCGGCGCGATCGCCGTACTGGAGAGTGGCAAGCGGATCGCGGCCGACACGGTGATGTACTCCGCCGGACGGCAGGGCACCGCCGACGCCCTGTCGCTGGAGCTGGCCGGGCTGAGCGCGGACTCGCGCGGGCGGATCAAGGTGGACGAGTGGTTCCGCAGCGACGTACCGCACATCTACGCGGTCGGTGACGTGATCGGCTTCCCCGCGCTCGCCTCGACCTCGATGGAACAGGGCCGGCTGGCCGGGCACCACGCCTGTGACGAGCCGGTACGGGAGCTGTCCCAGCAGCAGCCGATCGGGATCTACTCGATCCCTGAGATCAGCTTCATCGGCCGGACCGAGGACGAGCTGACCGCCGCCCGGGTGCCGTTCGAGGTGGGCGTCGCCCGCTACCGGGAACTCGCCCGCGGACAGATCATCGGTGACTCGTACGGCATGCTCAAGTTGCTGGTGTCGCCGTCGGACCGGAGCCTGCTCGGGGTGCACATCTTCGGCACCGACGCCACCGAACTCGTACACATCGGACAGGCGGTGATGGGCTGCAACGGCAGCGTCGACTACCTGGTCGACGCGGTGTTCAACTACCCGACCCTGGCCGAGGCGTACAAGGTCGCCGCGCTCGACGCGATGAACAAACTGCGGCACATCGCCCAGCTACCGCAGTGAGCGGGTGGTTCAGGCGCGGCCGGTGAACACGGCCAGCAGGCGCTCGGCGGCGAGTGTCGGGGTGAGACTGCCGTCGAGTACCTGGCGTTCGAGTTCCGGTGCGAGCGCGCTGACCGCCGGATGCTCCCGCAGTTCGTCGAGCAGGCCGGTACGTACCATCGCCCACAGCCAGCCGACCTGCTGGCGACGGCGTCGGGCGGCCAGCTCACCGGAGGCGCTCAGGGTCTCCTGGTGCCGGACCAGTTGCTGCCACACCTCGGTCAGGCCGGTGCCCTCCAACGCGCTGCAGGTGAGCACGGGCGGCTGCCACCCGGCTTCGCCCGTACGCAAAAGCCGCAGTGCCCCGCCGAGTTCCCGGGCGGCGGCGCGGGCGTCGTCGGCGTGCGGGCCGTCGGCCTTGTTCACCGCGATCACGTCGGCGAGTTCGAGCACGCCCTTCTTGATGCCCTGTAGCTGGTCGCCGGTCCGGGCCAGGGCGAGGAGCAGGAACGAGTCGACCATCTCGGCGACCGTCGTCTCGGACTGCCCCACCCCGACGGTCTCGACCAGCACCACGTCGTAGCCGGCCGCCTCCACCACGACCATCGCCTCACGGGTCGCCTTGGCGACGCCGCCGAGGGTGCCGGCGGTGGGGGAGGGACGGACGAAGGCGGCCGGGTCGGTGGCGAGCCGGGTCATCCGGGTCTTGTCGCCGAGGATGCTGCCGCCGGTACGGGTCGAGGACGGATCCACCGCCAGCACCGCCACCCGGTGTCCCTCGGTGGTGAGGTGGCTGCCCAGCGCGTCGATGAAGGTCGACTTGCCGACGCCCGGCACCCCGGTGATCCCGATCCGGCGGGTGTTGCCCGCGTGTGGGGTCAGCGCGACCAGCAGTTGCTGGGCCAACGCCCGGTGGTCCGGGCGTCGCGACTCCACCAGGGTGATCGCGCGGGCGATCCAGGCGGGTGCACCGGCGAGCACCCCGGAGGTGTAGTCGTCGACGTCCGGCATCGGTCGGGTCATGCGGCCGTCGGGTGGCCGAGTCGTTTGGCGAGTTCGGTGAGCAGGTCGAGCGCGGCGTCGGGGATGACGGTTCCGGGTGGGAAGATCGCGCTGGCGCCAGCGGCGCGGAGCGTGTCGAAGTCCTGCTCGGGGATGACGCCACCCACGATGATCATGATGTCGGGGCGGCCGAGCGCGGCGAGTTCGTCACGCAGCGCCGGTACGAGAGTGAGGTGCCCGGCGGCGAGGGAGTTCACGCCGACGATGTGCACGTCGGCCTCGACCGCCTGGCGGGCGACCTCGGCCGGAGTCTGGAACAGCGGGCCCACGTCGACGTCGAAGCCGAGGTCGGCGAAGGCGGTGGCGATGACCTTCTGTCCCCGGTCGTGGCCGTCCTGACCCATCTTGGCGACCAGGATGCGGGGCTGGCGTCCCTCGGCGTCGGCGAACGCGGCGGTGGCGGCCCTGGCCTGTTCGATGGCGGTGTTGTCGCCGGCCTCGTTCCGGTACACACCGGTGATCGTACGGATCTGGGCGGTGTGCCGACCGAAGACGTCTTCCAGCGCGTCGGAGATTTCCCCGACGGTGGCCTTCGCACGGGCGGCGTCGACGGCCAGGGAGAGCAGGTTCCGGCTCAGGTCGCCCTGCCCGGCTGGCCCGGCGGCGGCCGCCTCTCGCAGGTTGTCGAGGGCGGCAGCCCACGCCTGCGGGTCACGTTCGGCGCGCAGCCGGCGCAGCTTGTCGACCTGCTCGGTCCGTACGGCGGTGTTGTCGACGCGCAGGACGTCGATGGGTTCGTCGGCGGTCGGCCGGTAGGTGTTGACGCCGATCACGGGTTGCCGGCCGGAGTCGATCCGGGCCTGGGTCCGGGCCGCGGCCTCCTCGATGCGTAGCTTGGGGATGCCGGCGTCGATCGCGGCGGCCATCCCACCGGCGGCTTCGACCTCCCGGATGTGCTCCCAGGCACGGATGGCGAGGTCGTGGGTGAGACGCTCGACGTAGGCGCTGCCGCCCCAGGGGTCGATCACCCCGGTGGTGCCGGATTCCTGGGCGATGACGAGCTGGGTGTTGCGGGCGATCCGGGCGGAGAAGTCGGTGGGCAGGGCGAGTGCCTCGTCGAGCGCGTTGGTGTGCAGGGACTGGGTGTGGCCCTGGGTGGCGGCCATCGCCTCGACGCAGGTACGGATGACGTTGTTGAACACGTCCTGGGCGGTCAGCGACCAGCCCGAGGTCTGGCAGTGCGTACGCAGCGACAACGACTTCGGGTTCTTCGGCTCGAACTCGCGGACGAGTTTGGCCCAGAGGAGCCGGGCGGCGCGGAGCTTCGCGACCTCCATGAAGAAGTTCATGCCGACGGCCCAGAAGAACGACAGCCTCGGGGCGAAGGCGTCGATGTCGAGCCCGGCGGCCCGGCCGGCGCGCAGGTATTCGATGCCGTCGGCGAGGGTGTACGCGAGTTCGAGGTCGGCGGTCGCCCCGGCTTCCTGGATGTGGTAGCCGGAGATGGAGATCGAGTTGAACCGGGGCATCCGGGTCGAGGTGTAGGCGAAGATGTCGGAGATGATCCGCATCGACGGCCCCGGCGGGTAGATGTAGGTGTTGCGGACCATGAACTCCTTGAGGATGTCGTTCTGGATCGTCCCCGACAGTTGTTCCGGTGCCACACCCTGTTCCTCGGCGGCGACGATGTACAGCGCGAGGATCGGCAGGACCGCACCGTTCATGGTCATCGACACGCTCATCCGGTCCAACGGGATCCCGTCGAACAACTCCCGCATGTCGTAGATGGAGTCGATCGCCACCCCGGCCATGCCGACGTCCCCGACCACTCTCGGGTGGTCGGAGTCGTAGCCCCGGTGTGTCGGCAGGTCGAACGCGACCGACAGTCCCTTCTGCCCGGCGGCCAGGTTCCGCCGGTAGAACGCGTTCGACTGCTGCGCAGTGGAGAAGCCGGCGTACTGGCGGATCGTCCACGGTTGGGTGGTGTACATCGTCGGGTAGGGGCCGCGCAGGAACGGGGCGATGCCCGGGTACGTGCCCAGGAAGTCCAGGCCCTCGAGGTCGGCGGCGGTGTACAGCGGGGGGACGGTGATCCCCTCCGGTGTCTCCCAGGCCAGCGCCTCCGGGTCGGTGCCGGTCTGTTCGCGTACGGCGTCGCGCCACCGGTCCGGGTCCGCGGTGGGATCCGGTGTGCCGAGTTCCAGGTTGGAGAAGTCCGGGATCATCACGCCACCCCCAGGTCACGTAGCGTCGTTTCGATTACCCGTACCGCGTCGCAGCCGGTGTACAGGTAGGAGTCCACCCCGTCGTGTTCACCGGGTGGGCCGGCCAGCCAGATCCGTTGCGCGCCCGCGGCGGTCAGCGCCGCGGCGACCGGTGCGGCCAGCGTCGCGTACGCCTTGTCGGTGCCGCAGAGGCAGGCGACGGACGCCCCGCTGGCGGTGAAGGCGGCAGCGATCTCGTCCGCTTCGGTTGCCGGGCCGCTGCGTGTCGTGGCGACCCCACCGGCGGCGAACAGGTTCGCCGCGAACGACGCCCGGCCGGTGTGCGCGGCGATCGGCCCGAGGGTGGCCAGGAACACGGTCGGTAGGTTGCCGGTGGTCGTGGCATGCGCATCGGCCCGGTCCCGCAGGTCTTCGAACAGTTCGGCGTACCGGTGCCGGGGCAGGCCGCCGGTGGGTGTGGGCGGTGCCGGGGAGCGGACCGGCCGGCGCTCCTCCAGGTTCGGGAACTCGCTCACACCGGTGATCGGGTCCCGGCGGTGGGCGAGGTTGTCCGTACGCCGGTCCCAGGTCGCGGCGAGCCGGTCGGCGACCAGTCCGCTACCCAGGGCGGAGGCGAGCCCACCGGCTCGTTCGATCTCGGTGAACCACGTCCAGGCCGCTTGGGCGAGGTCCTCGGTCAGGCGCTCGACGTACCAGGAACCACCGGCCGGGTCGATCACCCGGCCGACGTTCGCCTCGGCCAGCAGCAGCGACTGGGTGTTGCGGGCGATCCGGCGGCTGAAGCCGTCCGGGAGCCCGAGCCGGGCGTCGAACGGTGCGACGGTGACCGCGTCGGCGCCGCCGACCCCGGCGGCGAAGCAGGCGAGGGTGGTGCGGAGCATGTTCACCCAGGGGTCGCGGGCGGTCATCATCGCCGCCGAGGTGACCGCGTGCTGGCGTTGGGCACCGGCGGCCGGGACGCCGCACGCGTCGGCGACGCGGGCCCAGACCCGCCGCGCGGCGCGTAGCTTCGCGATGGTGAGGAACTGGTCGGCGGTGGCGGCGTAGCGGAACTCCACCTGGCCGAGGGCGGCGGCGGGGTCGAGACCGGCGTCGGTCGACGCCCGCAGGTATGCCACGCCGGCCGCGATCGAGCATCCGAGTTCCTCGGCGTCGCTGCCACCGGCGTCGTGGAATACGGTCGCGTCCACGGTCACCGCCCGCAGGCCGGGGTACTGCGCCGCGCACCGGGCGGCGAGGGCGGCGGCGGGCCGCAGGTCGGCGACCTCACCGGTACGGGCCTGCCAGCCCAGCGGGTCGGCGCCGAGGTTGCCGGTCAGTTGCGCCGGGGCGAGGCCCGCTCCGGCGGCGAGCGTGAACAGTGCCGCCGCTGCCTGTTCGGTTGCGGGGCCGGCGTCCAGTACCAGGCCCACCAGGTCGAGGTAGACCCCGTCGAGTGCCGCCGGCAGCGCCGCCGGGTCCAGGCCGCCCGGTCCGAGCGTCAGCCAGATCGAGGTGCCGCCGTTTTCCAGGTCGGCCAGGATCGCCTCGTTGGTGGCGGCCGGATCCGGATCCGCGTGCCGTTGCCGGATGTCCCAGCCCGACCGGACCGGTCCGATCGGCTGTCCACCACGGGTGAACGGCGGCAGCCCGGGCAGGCCGGCCGGGGCAGGGGCGTCGACGGCCGTGTGCAGCGGCGCCACGTGGATGCCGTCGTACGTGGTCCGGCCCAGTAGCTCGTCGACCGCATCGGGGGCGGTGTTCTCGTCGGCCGCGCCGCTCTTGCGCAGCACGCCGAGCGCCAACTCCTGCCATCGGGCCAGCGTCGCGGGTGCGAAATCAGCGGCCAGGCTCGGCTCTCCTGGTGACCGGGTCATGAACGGAGACTAAGGGTGGCGTCCGACGGGCCGCTCACCGGTGGCACTGCCAGCGGCGATGGATCGTGCTGGTCCGGGGGTGTTTGCCCGAGTTGTCCGGTTCCTGGGGTGTTGCCGGCGCCCCGGGAGGGGTGTGTGGCGGTAACGCGATTGGCGGGTCCGGCGGCGGGTAAGCGGCCCGGGCGTTCGTCCACGCGCCCACGCGACCTGCCAGGAGGGGAACATGAGCAGCAGTCCCGCCGATCGCAGCTCGGCCGACACCATCGTGCTGATCCACGGGCTGTGGATGACACCGCGAAGCTGGGAGCAGTGGGTCGACCACTACTCCCGTGCCGGCTTCCGCGTACTCGCGCCGGCCTGGCCGGGGATGGAGGGTGAGGTCGAGCAACTGCGCCGGGACCCGTCGCCGATCGCGAAACTCAACGTCACCCGGATCGTCGACCACTACGACCGGATCATCCGGGACCTGGACCGGCCGCCGATCATCATGGGCCACTCCTTCGGCGGGGCGTTCACCCAGATGCTGGCCGACCGGGGCCTCGGTGCTGCCGCCGTGGCGATCGACTCCGCCGCGGTCAAGGGGGTGCTGCGGGTGCCGTTCTCCACCCTGCGGTCCTCGTTCCCGATCCTGCGCAGTTTCGCCAACCGGCGCCGGGCGGTGCCCCTGTCCCCCGAGCAGTTCCACTACGCCTTCACCAACACGATGAGCCGGGAGGAGTCCAACCGGGTCTACGGGCGTTATCACGTACCCGGGGCCGGGGGAGTGCTCTGGGAGGGCGCGTTGGCCAACCTCAACCCGAGGTCGGCGATCCGGGCCAACTTCGCCAACAGCGACCGCGCCCCGCTGCTGTTCATCGCGGGCGGCGCCGACCACGTCGCGCCGGCGGTGCAGAACAAGTCGAACGCCGGCCGTTACCGCCGGTCCAGGGCGATCACCGGCTACCACGAGTTCCCCGGCCGGACCCACTTCACCCTCGGGCAGCCGGGCTGGCAGGCGGTCGCCGACTACGCGCTGGAGTGGGCGGTCGAGGCCACCGCCGCGCACAAGCCGGAGTTCCAACGCCAGTCGGCACCGGTGGCAGGCCAGTAGCGGCCACGGCTCTCACACCACGCGCGTCCCGACGTCCGTCGGGGCGCGCACTGGCGTGCGACCACACTCGTACGGGGTGAGACATGTCACGAACGACGGTTTCGGACCGGCCGACGCGCCCCTAACCTCGGTGCACGCCGCGCCCCACCGCCGGCGTCTTCCCATCAGGAGGGCGTCCAATGAGGTTCCTCGCACGCACCGTCACCGCCGCCGCGGCGGCCCTGTCCCTGCTCGTCCCCGGCGCCGCCCCGGCCCTGGCCGCCGCCACCCCGTACACGAAGACGCCGGTCGCCGGCTCGCTCGGCACCTACCAGGTGTCCGGGGTGTACGTCGCCGGGGTCTCGTCCGGCGGGTACCTGGCGACCCAACTACAGGTCGCGTACTCCAGCCGGATCAAGGGAGCGGCGGTCTTCGCCGCCGGCCCGTACTACTGCGCCCAGAACAACGTCAGCCAGGCCCTGTACGGCTGCGCCGACAACAGCCTGCCGACGTACCTGACCAACCTGCAGGCGTACACCCGCACCTGGGCCGCGTACGGCTGGGTCGACCCGGTCAGCCGGCTGTCCGGGCAGCCGGTCTACGTCTACCACGGCAACAACGACACGGCGATCAAGAAGTCCGTCACCGACGACCTGGTCCGCTACTACCAGCACTTCGGTGCCAGCGTGCAGTACGACAGCGGCTCGTCGGCCGGCCACGCCTGGGTCACCCCGTACGGCACCGGCGCCTGTACCGCGACGGTGTCACCATTCCTCAACGACTGCGGTACGGACCCGCAGAACACCTTCCTGCGCAAGCTGCTCGGCGCGGTCAGCGCACCGAACACCGGCCCGCTCGGCGGCACCCTGACCAGCTTCAACCAGAGCACGTTCGCGGTGAACGGGAACGCGGCCGGCCTGAGCATGGGCGGCACCGGGTTCGCGTACGTGCCGTCGAGCTGCGCGTCCGGGCAGTCCTGCAAGCTGCTGGTCGCGCTGCACGGCTGCCAGCAGGGCTACAACAGCGTCGGTACGGCCTTCGTGGACCGCGCCAACCTCAACCAGTACGCCGACACCAACCGGCTGATCGTGCTCTACCCGCAGGCCACCGCCTCGGTGGTGAACCCGAACGGCTGCTGGGACTGGTGGGGCTACCTCGGCAGCACCGCCTACCCGATCAAGGGCGGTCCGCAGTTGGAGACCGTGATGAACATGGTGCGCCGGCTCGGCGGCTGACGCGCCGAGCGGGCTCGACTGGGTAGGTAGCGGGGGCACGGTCTCCAGGGCCGTGCCCCCGGATCATTGATTGATCGACAATTCCTGGTCAACCGCGGTTCAACCGGGACGCCTACCGTGCCGCGCATGACAGCTACCGCTCGACGGCTCGGGCTCGGCCTCGGTATCGGCGCGTTGACGCTCGCCGTACTCGCCGTGCCCACCGCCGCGGCCAACCTCATCGGGGCCGACCGCAACGAGGTCAACCTCACCGGGCAGGGTGGACCGGCGAAGCCGTTCCGCCAGGCCACGCTCACCAATTTCGCCGCACTGCCGGCCATGTCCTTCGTACCGGCCAGCGAGCCGTCCGGGTCGCTGCTCGGCACCGCCCCGGTCAACGGGGTCGTCGCACCCTTCGCCGACCAGCCGGTGCAGGGCTTCAGTGGCGTCCAGCGCAACGCCGACGGCACCTTCGACGTACTCACCGACAACGGTTTCGGCAACAAGGCCAACAGCTCCGACTTCGTCCTGCGCATCCAGCGGGTCGCGCCGAGCTTCGGCACCGGATCCGTCGACGTGCTCGGTGGTCTGAACCTGACCGACCCGAACGGGCTGGTGCCGTTCGCGCTGACCCGCCCGGACCGGGTGCTCACCGGCGCCGACTTCGACATCGAGTCGATGGTGAAGACCAAGGACGGCTCGTACTGGATCGGCGACGAGTTCGGCCCGTACCTGCTGCACTTCGACCGGGCTGGCCGGCTGCTGCAGGCACCGGTGCCGCTGCCCGGCGTACGGGCACCGGAGAACCCGGCCGGGCAGCCGAACCTGCCCAGCAGCAAGGGCTTCGAGGGCATGGCGCTCGCCCCGGACGGTCGTTCGCTCTACCCGCTGCTGGAGGGCACCGTCGCCGGTGACCCGGCGGGTGCGCTGCGGCTGTACCAGTACGACCTGGTCGCCGGCCGCTACACCGACAACTGGTGGACCTACCAGCTCGACTCGCCCAGCAACGCCATCGGTGACGCGATCAGCGTCGACAACAACCGGATGCTGATCATCGAGCGGGACAACGGCGAGGGCGCCTCCGCCCTGTTCAAGAAGATCTACCTGATCGACCGGCGGGACCGGGACCGGGACGGCAAGGTCGACAAGACCCTGGTCGCGGACCTGCTCAACATCAACAACCCGCACAACATCGGCGGCTTCGGGCCGGTGTTCCGGTTCCCGTTCACCACCATCGAGGGCCTGGTCATCCTGGACGACCGGACGCTCGGCGTACTCAACGACAACAACTTCCCGTCGTCCAACGGGCGTACCCCGGGCAAGCCGGACAACAACGAGTTCATCACCATCCGGTTGAGCGCGAACCTCGACGCGGACAAGCGCGTACTGCCGTAACCCACCGACGAACCGAAGGTGCCCCGGCCCGCGAGCAGCGGACCGGGGCACCTTGCCGTCGGCGGTCGGGGGGAGCCGGGCCGGCGGTGGTCGTACCGGCAGGATCAGCCGACCAGGGTGACCTTGCCGTTGTCGAGGTCGTAACGGGCGCCCACGACGCCGAGCGCGCCCTCGTGGACCTTCTCCCGGACGATCTCGCTCTGGTCGAACAGGGCCTGCACCTGGGCGAGGACGTTGGCCTTCACCGCGGCCTCGACCACGTCACCGGGGCCGCCCACCAGGGGCTCGACCACCGGGCGCAGCGCCTCGACGATGGTGCCGATGTGGCCGGGGGCCTCGCCGCCGTTCTCGATCGCGTCGATGGTCGCGACGATGGCGCCGCACCGCTCGTGGCCGACGACCACGATCAGCGGCACCCCGAACTCCTCGATCGCGAACTCGATGCTGCCGAGCAGCAGGTCGTCCACGATGTTGCCGGCGACCCGGTTGTCGAACAGGTCGCCCAGGCCCTGGTCGAACAGGATCTCCGGGGAGACGCGGGAGTCGGCGCAGCCGAGCGTGATCGCGAACGGGTGCTGTCCGCTGGCCAGGTCGTGCAGGTCCTTCAGGGACTGGTGCGGGTGCCGGGCGTCGCCCTTGTAGAAGCGCTTGTTGCCGGCGATGAGCCGGTTGAGGGCGGTGGTGGGGGTGGGTGCGGGCGGCTCGGTCGGGTGGGCCGAGGCCGGGGCGGCGAGGCCGAGAACGCCGGCCGCACCGGCGGCGGTGAGACCACCGGCGGCGAGCAGCGAGCGGCGGGACACGTTCTGCGAAGACAAGGGGTGTCTCCTCGTGGTGGGAGCGAACGGGGAAGAGGATGGGCTCTCGTCGGCGGGTGACCCGTGACCCGGCGAGGACCCCGCAGATACTGCGCCCACCGGCCGACCTCGCGAAACCCCGATTTCGTACGGTCAGAGGAGTCGATCGAGGCGACCTGCGCAAAGACGCCCAGTCAGAAACCTGACAGTGATCTGGACGACGGCCGGGCAGCTCCGCCCCGTTTCGTCGACGCTGCAGTCCGTGATCAGATCAGTCCGGCGAGCTTGTAGAGAACCAGCGAACCACCGTACGGCGACGGGCGGTGGGCAGGTCCGCGAGCCGGCCGGGCATCGGATACCCTCGTCGGGATTTCACCTGTTTCGGCGTGGGCATCGACGGCGGTCGGCGAACCGGTGCCCGGCGGCTCGGACCGGCCACTCGTCGTTCGGTGACGGACGGAGCGGCGTACGAATGACTTCTCTGCCGAGGCGCTCGTGGCGGGGCGTGATGTCGCGGGCGGATGGTCGACCGGGCGGGATCCGCGCCGTTGCCGTACTCGGTGTGCTGCTGTTGCTGGTGGCGGCGGTCGCCGGACCGGCGCTCGTCCGGCCCGGTCCGCCCCGGGCGCAGGTCGAGCCGGCGCCGGGCGTGCGGGCGTTCTGCCCGGAGGCCGGCCGGGGGCCGTGCGCCGAACTGGGCGGGTTGAGCGGTGCCGTCGACCGGCACGATCCGGACCTGCCGTCGGCGCCGCCCGAGCAGGTGCCGTTCGGGGTGCTGCAGCTCAACCTCTGCAACAGCGGTTTCGCCGGCTGTTATGCGCAACTCAACAACGGCAGGGCGGTCGACGAGGCGTACGCGACGATCACGGCGCTGCGCCCGCAGATCGTCACCCTCAACGAGATCTGCCGCGAGGACGTGGCATCCGCCCTGCACCCGGCGATGGTCCGCAACTTCCCGGACGACCAGGTCTTCTGGGCGTTCCAGCCGGCGGGCGACCTGCCCGACGGCTCGCGGCCCTACCGGTGCCGCAACGGCGACGAGTACGGCATCGGAATCCTCGGCCGGGTACGCGCGGGGCACAGCGACGCCGTGTCGGTGTTCAACGGCCTCTACCCCGACCAGGGCGGCTATCCGGACGAGATGCGGGTGTGGCTGTGCGTCGCGGCGCCCGGTGCCTACTACGCCTGCACGACGCATCTGACGTACATCTCGTCGTCGATCGCCATGCGGCAGTGCCGGCGGCTGGTGGACGTGGACATACCCGAGATGCGGGCGGTGGTCGGATCGACCGCCCCGGTGCTCGTCGCGGGCGACTTCAACCTCGCCGCCGGCGGCTCCCCGGACATCCGGGACTGCGTGCCCGCCGGCTACCACCACGCCGGTGACGGCGGCGTGCAACAGCTCATCGCCGGCACCGAACTCGGTGTGCCGCAGCCCCGTTCGCACCCGATGCGGCACACCGACCACCCCGGCTGGTTCGTCACCTTCCCCTGACGATTCAGCCGGCTGCCGCCGGGCCTCGGTCCAGGTCCTCCGAACTGCCGCGGACGCCGCCTCCGGCGACGCTCGCGTCCGGACCCTGGTCGGCCCCGGAGTCACCTCCGGGCAGGCGCCGGTTCAGCTCTTCCGCCGCACCGAGCCCGGCCACCAGCAGGGTCAGCAGCCCGAGCGCCGCCAGCGCCGGCAGCACCACCACCAGCGGCAGCAGGGCCAGGCAGGCGGCGCTCGCGCCGATCCGCCGCCAGGTGAGCCTGCGGTGGATCCGCCAGTCGGTGTAGGCGAACGTGGCGAGGAAGAGGGCGCAGCCGCCGAAGAGCAGCCCCGCCTCGCCACCGTGCAGCGGCTCGACCGGCTCCATCACCACGTGGCCCAGGCCGTCGGCGATCGCGATGATCGCCAGGCTGAACAGCACGTGCCCGTACACCAGGATCGCCCGCCGCAGGGGTGCCTGGTCGTCGGCCCGCTCCAGCGCCGACCGGAAGGCCCGCACGCCGTAGCCGAAGTAACACCACCAGAGCGTGCAGACCAGGGCGTACGCGGCGGCTATCGCGGTCACCCGGATGTTCGTCAGCGGTTCGTTGACGGCCACCCCTCCGAGCTGGATCACGGACTCGCCGATCACGAGCATGATCAGCAGCCCGTAGCGGTGTGCGTAGTGCCGGGACTGCACCCGGATCTTGCCCACCGTCATCCGGGCCAACCAGGGACTCAACACGTCGATGCCGGCGGCGACCGCCCAGAGCACGATCCGGGCCGCCCCCTCCAGTGCGGCGCCGGTCAGCAGCAGCGGCGCGGTCACCAGGACCACCCCGTGCGGGCCGAGGACGAAGGCCCGCCAGCGGGGTCGACTGCGCAGCGTCACGACGCCCAACAGGATGCGGCCGGACAGGGCGAGGCAGACGAAGGGCAGACCGCGTTCGCCGTACGCCTCGGGAATGGTCATGGCCAGCAGCAGGCTGTCGAAGCCGAGGGCGAGGATCACCGCGCGTCCCCGCGCCATGGCGACGTCCTGTTGGTCGGTGTAGAGGACGACGCCGCCCCAGACCCAGTAGACGGTGATGAAGAGGATCAGGACCTTGCCGATCCCCGCCCAACTGTGCTCGTCATGCAGCAGGTGGGAGAACTGGGTGAGGGCGAAGACGAAGGCCAGGTCGAAGAAGAGCTCCTCCCAGGTCACCCACTTCTCCGCCGGCTGGCGTCCCACCGCCACACCATACCGAGGCGCTGACCAGGGCAGACCCGCTTCGGACCCGGAGGACCCTCATTCGCCCCTCCCGTGCCTCAGGGCGCCTCGATGCCGCCGTCGGGGCGGCGCACCCGCGCCGACCAGCGTTCGTGCAGATGGGTGACCGGCGGGTACTTCGCCGCGACCCGCTCGTCCAGCTCGATGCCCCAGCCCGGGGCGTCGTTCGGGTAGAGGTAGCCGTTACGGGTCACCAGCGTGCCGGGGAAGACCTCCCGGGCGGCGTCGTCGTACTCGTGACCCTCCTGGATGCCGAACGCGGGCGTGGTGACGTCGAGCGCCACGTTCGCCGCCGCACCGACCGGGGAGACGTCGGCCGGCGCGTGCCAGGCGGTCTTCACCCCGGTCAGTTCGCAGAGCGCCACCAACTTGCGGGTGGGGGTCAGCCCGCCGACCGCGGTGATGTGCAACCGGAGCAGGTCCACCCCGCCGCCCAGGACCAGCCGGGCGGCGTCCGCGACCGAGCTGACCTGTTCGCCGACCGCGATCGGCACCGGCGATTCGGCGCGGATCTGCGGCAGCCGGTCGTACTCCTCGGGTGCGATCACGTCTTCCAGGAAGAACAACCGGTACGGCTCCAGCGCGCGAGCCAGCAGCACCACCTGCTTCGGGGTGAGCCGGCTGTGTACGTCGTGCAGCAGCTCGACCTCCTCGCCCAGCTCGTCGCGGGCGGCGGCGAACAACGCCGGGGTGGTCCGCAGGTACTGCTGCACGTCCCAGCCGTCCGGGTACGGCTGCCCCGGATACCCGCCGCCCACCGCGGGAGCGCCGTACGCGCCCAGGCCCGGCTGACCCACCTGCAGGCGGATGTGCCGGTAGCCGGCCGCCATGAACTCCCGCGCCTGCTCCAGGGTTTCCGCCACGGTCGCCCCGCCCGCGTGGATGTAACACTGGGCGGCGGTGCGGACCCGCCCGCCGAGCAGTTCGTAGACCGGCATCCCGGCCCGCTTGCCGGCGATGTCCCACAGCGCCAGGTCCACCCCGGCGAGCGCGTTGTTGGTCACCGGGCCGTTGCGCCAGTACGACGAGAAGTGGACCATCCGGAAAATGTCCTCGATGTCGGCCGGGTGCCGGCCGATCAGCATCGGGGCCACGTGCTGCTCGATGGTGGCGACGACGGCGGTGAACCGCTGGGTGAAGGTGGCGCAGCCGAGCCCGTACAGGCCGGGTTCGTTGGTGTCGATCCGGACCACCACCAGCGGCGGACCCTCGGGCGCGGTGACGATCGCCCGTACCCGGGTGATCCGCAGGCCGTCCCGGGCCGGCCAGGGCGCCTGGGTCTCGGGCAGTACGGGCAGTTCGGCCTCGGTCATCGATCCTCTTCGGCTCGTACGGGCACGCCGACCCGGCGGCGTGGTGGGGTGAGGGGACGGTAGCCGGCGTCAGGACAACAGCGCCGGGTCGGCCACGAACCGGTGCTCCGGTTCGAAGCCCAGCACCTCCCGGGCCGCCTGGGTGTCGATCGCCGAGGTCCGTCCGGGCAGGTTTGCCCGCCGGGGCACGTCGGGGTGGTAGCGGTCGAGCAGTTCCGCGGTCGGGAACGGGGCGAGGATGTCGTCGGCGGCGACGAAGAGCACGTGCGCTCCGGGCCCGGGCCGGGTGAGCCCGAGCCAGCAGGCCCGCGCCGCGTCGCGTACGTCGAGGTAGCTCCAGAGATCCTTGGCGCCGGAACCCGGGTCCTGCGCGAACTCGGCGGCCCGGCGGGCCAGCCGGTCGTCGTGCTGGCCGACGAACGGGAACCGGAGCGCGACGACGCTGCCACCGTGACGGCGGGCCATCATCTCGGCGGTCGCCTCGTCGGTCTGCTTGCTCAGCGCGTACGCCTCGGTCACCTGCAACGGCAGCCGCTCGTCGACCGGCACGTACGCGGGGTGCAGCTCGACCTCCGCCCAGGGCAGGCCGGTGACGGAGAAGCTGGACGCGATCACGGCGTGCCGTACGCCGGCCCGGCCGGCCTCCTCGAGCACGGCGAAGGTCGCCCGGGTGTTGCGGGTGAACACCGCGTGCGCGGTGTCCAGGTGCGGCGCCGGGATCGCCGCCAGGTGCACCACGGCGTCCACGCCGGCCAGCGCGGATCGGACGATCTCCGGGTCGCCGGCGTCGCCGACCACGACCCGGTTGGCCGCCAGGTCGTCGGCGTCCTCCAGGACGAGGGCGGTCGCCGGCACGCCCCGGTCGGCGAGGTCGGCCAGGACCGCGCGGCCGATCAGTCCGGCCGCGCCGGTCACCAGGACCCGTTGCGGATCTGCGCTGGTCACGTCTGTGGTGCCTTTCGTCGGGCGGTGGTGCGGTCCCGGTTCCACGGTGGAGCGGGCCGAGCGGTAGGTGCGTCGGGGCGGAGGCTATTGCGCGCCCCGCGGTTCGATGCCGAGCGCGTGGCACGCCTCGCGGTACATCCGGACCACCTCGCGGCGTACCTCGGCGCGTTCGGTCAGCCGGTCCCGGAACGGGATCCGGACCGGCACGATGATGCCGTCGACGGCGGCGTCGAACTCGATGCCGTCCGCGTCCAGGCCGCTGACCCGGGCACCGGTCGCCGCCGGTTGGCCGCCGAGCGTACGGCAGATGAGCAGCGAGTCGTCGGCATGGTCGTCATTCATGTGGCGACCGATCGCGGCGACCACCTCCGGGGTGAAGACGTCCGTGTCGCTCATGCCGCCACCCGGTCCGGCCCACCCGGCGCCCGCCCGAGTTCGGCGAGTACGGCGGTGTTGTACCGGTACGCGAGGCGTACCTCGCCGACCACCGCGACCCGCTGCGATTCGTCCAGCGGCAGCGTGTCCAGGAGGTCGCGGTACGCCTGTTTGTAGGCGCGCGGGTCGGGGATCGCCGGGAACCGGTAGAACGTCGCGCCGGGGCCGTCGCCCAACTGGTAGGTACGGGCCAGGGCCCTGCCGATCGCCAGCCCGCCGGAGAGGTCGCCCAGGTAGCGGGTGTAGTGGTGGGCGACGAACCCGACCGGCCAGGTCTCGCCGACGCTGCTGATCCGGTCGACGTACTCCTGTGTGGTCGGATTCGTGGGGATCCGGTCGGCCCAGTCCGCCCCGACGAGGAACTCCAGGTCGGTGACGAGTGCGGGCAGCCGGGTCAGCCGGTCGTCGACGAACCGACCGACCACCGGGTGGTCGCGCACCCGGTCGGCGACGGATTCCAGCGCCCGGTAGATCGCGTGGTGCTGGGCCACCAGCGTGGCGTAGCCGGCGTGGTCGAGTTCACCGGCGATCAGCGCGGAGACGTACTTTTCGGACTCGGCGGCCTGATGCTCGGACCAGGTCGCCTGACGTAGCCGGACGGAGAACGGCTCGTCTGTCGTACTCATGGGCTACCTCCGGGTGCGGGGGCGAGCGTCGCGTACAACCAGTATCGATCAGAGCACGCGTGGCGCGGCCAGTCGCCGGGCGGCGAGTTCGGCGAGCAGGGCGGCCCCGTCGGCCAGCACGCTGTCGTCGAACGCGGCGCGGGGCGAGTGGTTGCTCGGCGCGGTCTTCGGGTCGTCGCCGGCACAGGCGCCGAGGAAGACGTACGCCCCCGGCACCAGGTCCAGTACGCGGGAGAAGTCCTCGGAGCCGGTCATCGGGTTGGTCAGGTCCTCGAACCGCTCCGGGCCGAACACGTCGCGTACGGTCGCGGCCGCGAACTCGTGCTCGGTGACGTCGTTGACCGTCGCCGGGTACTCCTGCTCGAACCGGACCTCGACCCGCATCCCGTGCGCGGCGGCGATGTGCTCGCACAGTGCGACCGCGTACTCGCCCGCCTGTGCGTTCGTGGCGGAGGAGAAGCTCCGTACGGTCGCCTCGAAGTTCGCGTCGTCCGGGATGATGTTGCGTCGGGTGCCGGCCTGGAACACCCCGACGGTCAGCACCACCGGGTCGAACACGTCGAACCGCCGGGTGACCATCGCCTGCAACGCGGTGACCATCTCGGCGGCGACCGGGATCGGGTCGAGCGTGTGATGCGGGGTGGAGCCGTGCCCGCCGGCCCCGACGACCCGGACGAACAGTCCGGCGGACGCGGCCATCAGTGGCCCGGGCCGGGAGGAGAAGACGCCCCGGCCGAGGGTCCCGGAGAGCACGTGCAGCCCGTACGCGGCGCTGACCGGCCGACCGGCGGCGGTCAGCACCCCTTCGGAGATCATGTGGCTGGCGCCGTCGAAGCCCTCCTCGCCGGGCTGGAACATGAACACCACGTCACCGGCGAGTTCGTCGCGTCGGGCGCTGAGCAGTCGGGCGGCCCCGACCAGTCCGGCGGTGTGCAGGTCGTGGCCGCAGGCGTGCATGACGCCGTCGTGCCGGGAGGTGTAGGGCAGGCCGGTGTTCTCGGCGACGGGCAGGGCGTCCATGTCGCCCCGGAGCAGCACCGCCGGGCCGGGTCGGCCGCCGCGCAGCACCGCGGTGATCGAGGTGAGGTCGGTGCCGGTGCTGATCTCCAGCGGCAGCGGGGCGAGCGCGGCGAGCACCCGTTCCTGGGTCCGCGGCAGGTGCAGGCCGATCTCCGGGATCTGGTGCAGTTCGCGGCGCAGTGCCGCCAACTCGTCCTGCAGTGTCGCGGCGTCCTCGCGCAGGCCCATCTTCTCCCCATCTCCGCCGCCGACGGGCACCGGTCCGACCGGTGCACCGGTGCCGGGCAGCTCACCGGTCGAATCCTAACGACCTTGAAGCGCGGTGCACCCGTACCGATCAAGGAGCTTGCCCACGGCGGCGGCCGGGTCCGGTGTCACCGGTGCTGACGGCGCCAGGCGGTTTCCCGCGCCTCGCTCGCCAGACGCTCCTCCAGCACGGCTTCCCGGATGCTGCGCCGGGAGCCGCGGAGCAGGACGAGTTCGCTGCCGACCAGCGCGACGCTCACCGCGGCCAGCAGGCCCAGCGACACCAACGCCGGTACCTGGATGGCGAGCGGGATCAGCGCGGCGGTCAGTACGACGGCACCGACCCGGGTCCAGGTCACCGTGCCGAGCATGCGCGCCTGGAAACCGAGGTGGCCGAGCAGGTAGAGCACCATGCCGCCGTACAGCAGGGTGACGGCGATCGGGTGCATCGGGACATGGGAGATCTTCGGGTCGCCGATGTGCTTGAGTGCTTCCTTGCCGCCGAGCGACAGCAGCATCAGCCCGGCGATCATCGGCAGGTGCAGGTAGATGTAGGCGTCCCGGGCTAGCATCACCCGCTGCAGCCCGTGCGCGGCGTGCAGTGCCTGCTCGGCGGCGAGCGCCACGATGTCGAAGTACGCCCACCAGAGGGCGACGGTCACCACGATGCCGAGCACCGCGGCGATGATCAGCGGCCAGGTGATCGGATGGGGGAGTTGGGTGCCACCCACCCCGACCGAGATGATCAGCTCGCCGAACGCGACCAGCAGGATCAGCGAGAACCTTTCGGCCCAGTGGTCGGCCGAGGCGATCCGCCAGCCGCTTGCCGCGCCCAGGAAGCCGGCGCCGTATTCGACCAGTACGGCGAGCATCCAGAAACCGATCTGGGTCCAGGTACGGGCCGACCCCTCCGGCAGATGCTGCGGTACCAGTGCGGCGAGCAGCAGGAACGCGGTGGCGACCACGATCGTCGCGCTCACCCGGGGCAACTGCGCGCGCAACTGCGGCTGGTCGGCGGCGATGTGCCACTGCAACACCACGAACAGGATCCGGATCACGAAGTAGCAGCAGGCGAAGACGAGTGGGCCGGACAGGCCGCCGGGGATGTCGACGAAGGCCTCCGAGATGGTCAGGGCCACGACGAAGATCGCGGCCATGACCGTGAACAGCACCACCGGCACCATTCCCTCGCTGGCGCGGATCGAGTTGCCGGCCCAGGCGTAGGCGATCCAGCACCACCAGAGCAGCGAGATGATCAGCAGGGCGTGCAGCAGTCCGATGCCGGTGAGGTTGTCGGTGGTCGCCCGGGCGATGTTGAAGAAGGCGTAGACGAAGACCAGGTCGAAGAAGAGTTCCAGGCGGTTGACCCGAGTGCCCTCCCCGGCGGCCCGGATCCGCAGCGGTCGCCGCGCCTCTCTCTTGCCCACCCCGCGAGTCTGGCAGCCCGTACGCCCCGAATAGGGGGTCTTGCCCGACTCTTTACGAGCCGGCCACGCGATGACCGGCTGCGTTACGAGCCGGCTCTGATCAGGAGCCGGCCTCGGTGGGCAGCAGGTGACGGACCTGCGGGGCACCTTCGGCGAGCGCCACCGCCCGCTGCTCCGCCTCCCGGTCCGTACCGGTCAGTCGGCCGCCGTGCTGACGCAGGTGCTCGTCCCAGGAGGGGAGTTGGTAGACCTCGACGAAGCAGGCCGGTGACTCGCCCTCGCGGTACAGACCCCACCGGGTCGCGCCGGTACGCTGCCGCGAGCCCCGTACCAGCTCCATCGCGTCGACGAACTCCCGCTCGTGCTCGGCCCGCACCACGTACGTCACCAGGACCACCACCGGTCCGATCCGCGGGTCGGGTTCGTGGGTCAGCCGCAGCGCCGGCCAGTACGCCTCCGGGTCCTGGTTGTTGCCACGCAGGTCCGGCAGGGGCCAGAGACGTACCGTCACCGCGCCGAGCACCATCAGCACGGCCGCGGCAAGGTGCGCGGCGACCAGCCCGGCCATGTCGCCGACCACGCCCCAGGCCAGCGCGCCGATCGCCTGCCCACCGGCGAAGACCACCTGGTACACCGCGAGCCCCCGGGCGCGTACCCAGCCGGGCAGGTAGAGCTGGATCTCCGCGTTCAGGTTCGACAGCACGGTCACCCAGGCCAGCCCGGCCGGGACCAGTGCGACCAGCACCACCGGCAGGCTCGACACGAGCGCCACCACGACCAGCGCCAGGCCGTAGAGCAGCCCGGCGGTGAGCAGGAACTGGCCGGCGGTCAGGTGTACCCGTACCCAGGGCAGGATCAGCCCACCGGCGATCGCGCCGACGCCGAGGGCGGCGAGCAGCACCCCGTACCCGCTGGAGTTCAGGTGCAGTTGCCGGTTGGCCACCAGCGGCAGCAGCGCCCACAACGCGCTGCCGGGTACGAGGAACAGCAGCGCCCGCAGCAGCAGCCGGCGGACCACCGGGGAGTGGCGGACGAACCGCCCGCCAGCGCGCAGGGCGGCGGTGAACCGCTCCGGCACCTCGACCGCGCGCGCGTGGTCCGTACGCCAGCGCAGCAGCGCGAACCCGAAGACCAGTACGGTGATCGCGTTGATCGCGAAGACCGGCGCCACACCCGCCCGGGCGATCAGCAGTCCGGCGATCGCCGGGCCGATCGACCGGGCCGCGTTGACGCTGATCGAGCCGAGTGCCGAGGCGGACTGCAACTGGTTACGCGGCACCAGTTCCGGGATGATCGCCGCCCAGCACGGCAGCGTCAGCGCCTGCCCGACGCCGATCGCGAAGGTGAGGGTGAGCAGCAGCGCCGGTGGCATCCGGCCGGTCGCGGTCAGGATGGTCAGCAGCAGGCCGACGGCGGCGAGGTAGACCTGCACCGCGATCAGCAGGTGCCGGCGGTCGAACGCGTCGGCGAGCGCCCCCGCCGGCAGCGCCAGCAGCAGGATCGGCAGCATGCTCGCCGTCTGCACCAGCGAGACCAGCGTCGAGGCGTTACGTTCGTCGATCAGCAGCCACTGCGCGCCGACGGTCTGCATCCAGGTGCCGATGTTCGCGGCGAGCAGCGCCAGCCAGAGATTGCGGTACGCGGCACCGCGCAGCGGTGCCCAGGCCGAGGTGGACGGCTCGGCGGTCGCGGGTCCGGCGCTTACCACCTGCCGTCGGCGCGGAGGACTTCCTGACCCGAGAGGTACAACTCGTCCGGCTCCAGGAGCAACAGCCGTACGACTTCCCGGGCGACCTGCTCCGGTTCGGCGTAGATCTCGTCGAGGAACTCGGCGCCGACCCGTTCCTGGAGCCGGGTGTGCATCGGGCCGGGGTGGATCTGCATCACCTTGATGCCGTCGCTCCCCTCGGCCTGGGCGAGCGACTCCACCAGGCTCTTGCCGAAGTTCTTGCCGGCCCGGTAGACGGGGATGCCGGGGCGGGGTTTGTCGACCGCCATCGCCCCGATGTAGACGATGTTGCCCCGGCCCCGCTCGCGCATCCGGATCAGCGCCTCGCGCAGCAGGTACGCCGTGCCGAGCACGTTCACCTCGATGACCTTGCGCAGCGCCTCCGGCGACATCTCCTCCAGCGCCCCGCCGGCCCACATGCTGGCGCAGTGCGCCAACCCGTCGAGTGCCCCGTAGCGCCGGTTCACCTCGTCGAGCGCGTGCGAGACCTGGTCGTACGAGGAGACGTCGCAGGTCGTGCCCGCGCATTCCAACTCGCTGGTGGTGGCCGCGACCTCGTCGGCGACGTTGCCGAGGACGAACACCCGGTGGTCGGTGGTGAGCTTGCGGGCGACCTCCAACCCGAGTCCGCTGGTGCCGCCGGCCACGACGAAAGTCCTGGCGCCCATGCCCCCTCCAGCCCTGCTCCGGTGGTGCCCCGTACCCCAGACCCTGTCACCGTGGTGCCCGCTGGTGGGCGACCGAGCGGGTATGTCGCCCGAACGAGGCCCACCGTCGGGGAGAGGGCTATCCGGCGAGGCGGTCGACCGCCCGTACCACCGCGCCCGCGCCGTCCTCGGCGGCCAGGCGGGCCGCGACCGCGCGAGCCCGGTCGGCGAAGGCCGGCTCGTCGACGGCGGCCCGGATCGCGGCGGCGAGCCGGACCTGGTCGAGCCGCCCGGCTGGCACGATGTCCGGGCTGACGCCGAGTACGGCGAGCCGGGCCGCCCAGAAGGGCTGGTCGGCCATCATCGGGATCGGGATCGCCGGCACTCCGGCCCGCAGCCCGGCCGCGGTGGTGCCGCAGCCGGCGTGGTGCACGAGGGCGGCCATCCGGGGGAAGAGCCAACTGTGCGGTGCCTCCCCGATGGTGATCACGTCGTCGGTCACCGCCCGGACCGGGGCCGCCCCGTCGTCGACCTGGATCACCGCGCGTACGCCGGCCCGGCGCAGCGCGGCCGCGATCAGCGCGCGGAACTCCTCGTTGCCGCCGACCATGCTGCCGAAGCCGACGTAGACCGGGGGCGGCCCGGCGTCGAGGAAGTCGACCAGGGTCGGTGGCGGCCGCCAGCCGGGTGATTCCGCCGGCCACCAGTAGCCGACCACCTCCAGGCCGGGTCGCCAGTCTGCGGGTCGGGGCAGCACGCTGGGGCTGAAGCCGTGCAGGATCGGCCAACCCCGTGCCGTCGCGGCCTCGACCAGGGTGTGCAGCCTGGTCGGGGGGAGGCCCAACCGGGTCCGCAGCCGCCGGGAGGCGTTCGCGTAGACCCGCCGGGCGATCAGCTGACCCAGCCGGGCCGCGTTCCGGTTGCCCCAGCGGCCCAGGGACCGCGCGCCGAGCAGCATCGGCGGGAACTCCCCGGTCGGGTGGATCGGTTGCAGGAACACCCCCATGCTCGGCACACCGTGCCGCTGCGCCACCGAGTAACCCAGTGGGGCGGTGGTGGTGGAGCAGAGCAGCAGGTCCACCCCACGGTCGGCGGCGACCTGGATGCCGTCGCCGAGTTCGTCGACGAACCGGGTGCCCAGCCGGACGAACCCGGCCAGGCTGCGGGCCCCGGCGCCGAAGCGCCGCGGTCGCCGTCCGCCCGCGGCCCGCAGCGCGGCCAGGTCGCCGGGGAGTGGCGCGAAGTCCAGGCCGCAGCCGGTCACCAGGGCCGCGAAAGAGGGCTGCGCGGCGATCGTGACCCGGTGCCCGGCCGCTTGCAGCCGGGCACCCAGACCGGTGTACGGCGCCACGTCACCGCGTGATCCGGCGGTGACGATCAGCACCCGCATCGGTGCGCCGCGACCCTGTGCAGCATGCCGCGAGCCTCGCACGCGGGCGCCGGTGCGTCCGCCGGGTACGGAAATCGCGGCACCCGACGGCACCGATGTCCGGTTGGGCGTCGACCACGAGGTCGGCACGACGGCCGGAGTCATCTAGGGTTGCCGGAGACTTGGCAGGCAGCTCTACCTCTCCTTCAGGATGAAACTTCATGGTGAACCCCGCGATCCTGACCGTCGACGACGATCCCGCGGTGTCGCGTGCCGTGGCTCGTGACATCCGGCGGCGCTACGGCGACCGGTACCGGGTGGTGCGGGCCGACTCCGGCGACGCGGCACTGGCCGCGCTCCGGGAGCTCAAGCTCCGGGGCGAGCAGGTTGCCGTGCTGCTGGCCGACTACCGGATGCCGCAGATGAACGGCATCCAGTTCCTCGAAGCGGCGATGGACCTCTTTCCGCAGGCCCGGCGGGTGCTGCTGACCGCGTACGCGGACACCGACGCGGCCATCGACGCGATCAACGTGGTCGACCTCGACCATTACCTGCTCAAGCCGTGGGACCCGCCGGAGGAGAAGCTCTACCCGGTGCTCGACAACCTGATCGAGGCCTGGCTGGCCACGCCGGACGCCACGGCCACCGAAACCCGGGTGATCGGGCACCGCTGGTCCGCGCCGTCGTTCGCGATGCGCGACTTCCTGGCCCGCAACCTGGTGCCGTTCCGGTGGCTGCTCGCCGACGAACCGGAGGGTGAGCGGTTGCTGACCGCGGCCAACTTCACCGCGGCCGACGTACCGGTGGTGATCACCCCGGACGGCAAGGCACTGGCCACGCCCACCGAGGCGGACCTGGCCGCCCACGTCGGCCTGAGCACCACACCGGCATCCGACTTCTACGACGTGATCGTGGTCGGTGCCGGCCCGGCCGGGCTGGGCGCCGCGGTGTACGCCGCCTCCGAGGGCCTGCGTACGGTGCTGGTCGAGCAGCGGGCCACCGGTGGGCAGGCGGGCCAGAGCAGCCGGATCGAGAACTACCTCGGCTTCCCGGAGGGGGTGTCCGGGGCGCAGTTGACCGACCGGGCCCGCCGGCAGGCGCTGAAGTTCGGTGCGGAGATCCTCAGCACCCGTGAGGTGGTCGGCCTGGAGGCGGCCGGCACCGCCCGCCTGCTCCGGTTCGGCGACGGGACCTCGCTCGCCGCGCACTCCGCGGTGCTGGCCACCGGTGTCTCCTACCGGATGCTCGACGCGCCGGGGCTGGCCGAGCTGACCGGTCGGGGTGTCTTCTACGGCTCCGCCGCGACCGAGGCGCCCAGCTGTAGTGGCGAGGACGTCTACATCGTCGGCGGCGCGAACTCGGCCGGCCAGGCGGCGCTGCACTTCGCCCGGTACGCCCACCGGGTCAACATCGTGATCCGCGGGGACAGCCTGGCGTCGTCGATGTCCCGGTACCTGATCGAACAGGTCGAACGGACGCCCAACATCACCGTGCACCCGAACACCGAGGTGGTCGGCGGCTCGGGCGAGGAGCACCTGGAGCGGCTGACGCTGTGCCAGCGGCGTACCGGCAGCACGCGTACGGTCGACACCTCCTGGCTGTTCATCTTCATCGGGGCCGAGCCCCGGACGAACTGGCTCGACGGGGTGGTCTCCCGGGACGAGCGGGGCTTCATCGTGACCGGCCCGGCGCTGCTGCGCGACGGGCAGCGGCCGGCCGGCTGGTCGTTGCCGCGGGACCCGTACCACCTCGAATCGAGCCTGCCGGGGGTGTTCGCCGCCGGTGACGTACGGGCCGACTCGGTGAAGCGGGTCGCCTCGGCGGTCGGTGAGGGCGCCATGGCGGTCACGGTGGTACACCGGTATCTGGAGGCGCAATGAGTGACCAGGGGACCGACCGGCTGGACCGGGAGCAGTTGCGCACGCTGTTCCTGTTCGAGTCGCTGACCGACGAGCAGCTCGACTGGCTCGCCGAGCAGGGCCGGGTGGAGCGGCGCGAGGCGGAGACCTGCATCTTCGCCGAGGGCGAGCCGGCGACCTGCTTCTACGTCCTGCTCAGCGGCACCGTCATGCAGTCCGGGCGGGTACGCGGCGAGGAGGTCGAGGTCATCCGGACCAGCCAGCGGGGCGTATACGGCGGGGCGATTCGGGCGTACATGCCCGACGACCCCGACCAGCGGTACGCCAACACGCTGCGGGCGATCACCGACTGCGAGTTGTTCGTGCTGCCGGCGGAGGTGTTCGCCAAGGCGATGCGGAAGTGGTTCCCGATGGCGGTACACCTCCTGGAGGGGTTGTTCTACGGCATGCGGCGTACCCAGACGCTGCTCGGTGAGCGGGAACGGCTACTCGCCCTGGGCGCGCTTTCCGCGGGGCTGACCCACGAGCTGAACAATCCCGCCGCCGCGGCCGTACGGGCCACGTCGACGCTGCGCGGCCACGTCACCGGGATGCGGCACAAGCTCGCCATGATCGCCGACGGTCGGCTCGACGGCACCCGCCTGCACGACCTGGTCGAGTTGCAGGACGACGCGGTCAAGCGGGCGGCGACCGCCCCCGAACTCTCCGCGCTGGACGCGAGCGACGCCGAGGACACGCTGACCGACTGGCTCGACGAGCACCACTTCGCCGACGGCTGGCGGCTGGCCCCGACCCTGGTCGCCGGGGGTATCGACACCGACTGGCTGGACCAGGTCGCGCTCGCCGTCGGCGACGAGAACCTCGACCCGGCCGTCCGGTGGCTGACCTACACCGTCGAGACCGAGCAGCTCATGCGGGAGATCGACGACGCGGTCGGGCGGATCTCCGGCCTGGTCGGCGCGGCGAAGCAGTACACCCAGTTGGACCGGGCGCCGTACCAGACGGTGGACGTGCGTGACCTGCTCAACGCCACGCTCACGATCATGAAGGCGAAGATCCCGGCGGGGGTACGCAAGGAGAAGCACTACGACCCGAACCTGCCTGCCATTCCCGCGTACGCGGCGGAGCTGAACCAGGTCTGGACCAACCTGATCGACAACGCGCTCGGTGCGATGGGCGACAGCGGAACGCTCTCGGTGCGGACCAGCCGGGAAGGCGACATGCTGGTGGTCGAGATCGGGGACACCGGGCCGGGTATCCCGGACGCGATCCGAGACCGGATCTTCGAGCCGTTCTTCACCACCAAGCCGGTGGGTGAGGGGACCGGGCTGGGGCTGGACATCTCGTACCGGATCGTGGTGACCAAGCACCGGGGCGACATCCGGGTGATCTCGACGCCGGGCGACACCCGCTTCCGGGTCTACCTGCCGATCGTCCCGCCGCCGGTGGTGCTCGCCGACGCGGAGGCGCCGGCCACGGCGTAGCCCTGCGGCCGTCGCTCCCACGGGGATCGGGCCGGTCGGTCGGGAAAACGGGTTGTCCGGCCGACTACGGTGCGAAGGGTGGGTAGTGACCGAGAAAAGGTGTTGCGTACGTTTCTCAGGGACGACCGGCTGGTGATGATCCCGGCGAAGGCCGGCAAGCGGCGCGTGCTGCTGGAACACATCGTCACCGCGTTCGAGCCCGGGGTGCGGTTTCCCGAACGGGAGGTCGACGCGGTGCTGCGGGCGTTCTACGAGACGGACTGGGTGTCGCTGCGGCGTTACCTGATCGCCGAGGGGCTGATGGCCCGCGAGGACGGCTGGTACTGGCGTACCGGCGGCCCGGTCGAGCTGTGACGACCGGGCCGGGCTGAGTCGCCGCCTCAGTTACCGGTCAGCACCGGCGCCAGCGCCCTGAGCTGGGCCAACTGCTCGTCGGCGGTACGGGCGAGCGGCTGTACGCAGACGTGGTCGGCGCCGGCGTCGTGGTGCGCCCGGATCCGCTCGGCGATCTGCTCCGGCTCGCCCCAGGCCACGATCGCGTCGACCAGCTTGTCGCTGCCCCCGTCGGCGAGGTCCCGCTCGTCCCAGCCGAGTGCGCGCATGTGGTTGGCGTAGTTCGGCATGGCCAGGTAGCCGGTGGTGAAGACCCGGCCGATCGTCCTGGCCCGGTCCGGGTCGGTGGTCAACACGACGGTCTGTTCCGGCGCGAGCACCGGATCGGGCCCG
Organism: Micromonospora sp. NPDC049523; assembly: GCF_040676775.1. Classification (NCBI taxonomy): domain Bacteria; kingdom Bacillati; phylum Actinomycetota; class Actinomycetes; order Micromonosporales; family Micromonosporaceae; genus Micromonospora; species Micromonospora sp. NPDC049523. The sequence goes on from NZ_JBFAPP010000006.1 coordinate 311,953, forward strand.
AGGACCGCGCGGGCCCGGGCGGTGTGCTCGGGTGTGACGAAGTAGGGGTGGGCGCCCTCGGTGCGGCTGCCGGCCAGTTCGAGCATGCCCGACCGCAGCGCGGCCAGCATCCGGGGCACGGGAGCGGAGACCGGACCCTCGTACGGGGCGGCGTCCATGGCGTCGAGGTAGGCGCGCATCGCCGCCAGCGGCCTGCGGTAGTCGTGGCCGCGGCTGGACACGAGTGGGGCGTGACTCACACCGAGGCCGAGGATGAACCGGTCGCCGGACGCCTCGGCGAGGGCCTTCGCGCCGTTCGACGCGGCGGTGGCGTCGCGGCCCCAGATGTTGACGATGCCGGTGGCGATCATCACCTCCCGGGTGGCGTTGAGCAGGATGCCGGCGTGGACCAGCGCCTCCTTGCTGGCCGGGGTCTCGCCCACCCAGACCGTGCCGTAGCCGAGGTCCTCGAGTTCGCTGACCGCCGCACCGGCGGTGGCCGCCGACTCCTGGCCGATCCGGTTGCTCCAGACGCCGACCCGGCCCATCCGCTGCTTCAACCGGGCGAGATCCACCTCGCCGGGGCGCACCTGCTGTTCCATCCGACCTCCACCGCCTCACGTCTCCGGCCGCCGACGGCCGCTGCGCGGTCGCCCAAATTTGATCTTAGGCTCCGGGGCCCGTTCCGACCGGTCGCCGCCACCGGGACGCGAATTGACAGTGACTCGATTTTGAGAGCTACTATCATTTCAGTTCGTCTCCTACTTTCCCTGGAGTTGGCATGAAGACCCCATCCAGCCGGTGGTGGGCGCTGGCCGCCCTCGCCCTGGCCATGCTCACCATCGGGCTCGACACCACGGTGCTGACCGTGGCGATGCCGACCCTGGCCACCGACCTCGGCGCCACCACCGCCCAACTGCAGTGGTTCAGCAGCGCGTACACGCTGGTGCTGGCGGCGACCCTGCTCCCGGCCGGTGCCCTCGGCGACCGGTACGGGCGGCGCCGGCTGCTGCTCGGCGCCCTGCTGCTGTTCGGCGCCGCCTCCGTGATCTGCGCCTACGCCGGATCCGCCAACGGGTTGATCGCCGCCCGCGCGGTGCTGGGACTCGGGGCGGCGATCATGATGCCGCTCTCCATGGCCGTGCTACCGGTGATCTTCACCGACGCCGCCGAGCGGGCACGCGCCCTCACCGTCTGGGTCACCGCGACCGCCATCGGCCTGCCGCTCGGCCCGATCCTCGGCGGTTGGCTGCTGACCCACTTCTGGTGGGGTTCCATCTTCCTGATCAACGTGCCGCTGGTGGTTCTCGGCGTGATCGCGGTCGCGCTGTTCGTACCCGAATCGCGCAGTGACCGGCCCACCCCGCTCGACCTGGTCGGAGTCCTGCTCTCCTCGCTCGGCCTGCTCGGCCTGACCTACGGCTTCATCCGCGCCGGACAGGACGGCTGGAGCGACCCCGGCACCCCGCTCACCATCGCCGCCGGACTGCTCCTGCTGGTCGGGTTCGTGGCCTGGCAACGCCGTACGGCGCACCCGCTGATCGACCTCGCCCTGTTCCGCAGTCGCGGCTTCACCTGGGGCAGCATCCTCGCCACCGGAGTCAACTTCGCCCTGTTCGGGCTCCTGTTCGCGGTGCCGCAGTTCCTCCAGTCGGTCACCGGAGCGACCGCGCTCGGCACCGGAGTCCGGCTGCTGCCGCTGATCGCCGGCCTGCTCGTCGGCACCCGGCTCGCCGACCGGCTGGTCCGGACGTTCGCCCCCGGCCCGGTGCTCGCGGTCGGATTCGTGCTGCTCACCATCGGTCTCGCCCTCGGCGCGAACACGGCCACCGACACCGCCTACTGGTACACCGGTACCTGGATCGCCCTCGTCGGCGCGGGCATGGGGGTGGCCCTGCCGACGGCAATGAACGCCGCCCTCGGCGCGCTGTCCACCGAACGTTCCGGATCGGGTTCGGCGCTGATCCAGGCCCTGCGACAGGCCGGCGGCACGATCGGCGTCGCCATCCTCGGCACGATCCTGAGCTCCGGCTACCGCTCCGGGCTGGGCGACGAGGTACGGCTGCCGGTCAGCGACAGCGTCACCGCCGGGGTGGCGGTGGCACGGCAACTGGGCCGGCCCGACCTGCTCGACACGGTGCGGTCGGCGTACGTGCACGGCATGGACCTGATGCTCTGGGCCTGCGCCGGAATCTGCGTCGTCGCCGCGATAACGGCGGTGATCGTGCTGCCCCGACGGCGGCCGGCGGCGCAACCGGTGCCGGATGCGCCAGAATCTGTGCATGTCGGCTGAACCAGAGACGCTCGGGCTGCGCGAACGCAAGAAGATCCGGACCCGCGCGACGATCCGGGAGCACGCGATGCGGCTGTTCGCCGAGCAGGGTTACGCGGAGACGACGGTCGAGCAGATCGCCGAGGCGGCCGAGGTCTCACCCAGCACCCTGTTCCGGTACTTCCCGTCCAAGGAACGGCTGGTGCTGACCGACGACCTCGACCCCATCCTGCTCACCTCGTTCGTCGACCAGCCGGCCGACCTTCCGGTACTGACCGCGTTCCGGCGATCCGTCGAGTCGGTGTTCCTCCGCCTGACGCCCGAGGAGCGCGAGCAGGAGGAGGCGCGGCAACGCCTGATCTATTCGGTGCCGGAGCTGCGGGCGGCCCAGATGGACGAGCTGCTCCGGACCATCGACCTGCTGGGTCAGGCGGTGGCCGATCGGCTGGGCGGCGACGCCGACCAGTTCGAGGTACGGGTCCTCGCGGGTGCGCTGGCCGGCGCGGTGCTGGGCACCATCCGAGGCAAGCCGCCGCGGATCTCCGAACTGCTCCGGGCCATCGAAGTGCTGGAATCGGGATTCCCGCTGGTACGGGCGGTCGACGGCGCCCGTACCGGCGGTCCGGCCTGACCCGCTGCGGACACACCCGGCGACGGCGGGCTGGGCTCGGGCGCGACCGTGAACCCTGGCAGGATCTACCCGGCAGCACCAGCGACCGACGCGGAGGACGAGCGCGGATGCGCGACGAGAAGATCGGGGACTTCCTGGACCGGCTCGCCGACCGGGTCCCGGCACCCGGCGGTGGCGCGACCGCCGCCCTGCACGCCGCCCAGGCGGCCGCGCTGCTCGGCATGGTCGCCCGGTACAGCACGGGGGAGAAGTACGCCGATCACCAGGACACCATCGACCGGATCCGTGAGCGCGCCGACGAGCTACGCGGCGCCGCGCTCCAACTCGCCGCCGACGACGCGTCCGCCTTCACCGTGGTCACCGACGCCTATCGGCTGCCCAAGGAGTCCGAGACGCAACGGGCCGACCGCTCGCAGGCCATCGCATCCGCGCTGGTCGGTGCGGCACAGCCGCCGGCCCGGGTGATCGCGGCGGCGGCGACCATCGTCACGCTGGCGGAGGAACTGCTGCCGGTCGCCAACCCGAACGTCAGCTCCGACGTGGCCGCCGCCGTCGAAGCCGCCCGCGCCGCCGCGACCACCGCACGGGTCAACGTCGAGATCAACCTCAGCGGCGTACGCGACGACGCCGCCCGCGCGGAACTGGTCGCGGCCACGGATCGGGTCGACGAACTGGCCGAGCGGGCGGGCCGGGTCACCGCCGCCGTACGGGCGGGAATCGCCGGATGAGCGGGCTCCTGCTCGGCGGTCGTGAACTGGCCGCCGCCATCCGGGCCGAGACCGCGCAACGGGCCGCCCTGCTCACCGCCGCCGGTACCCCGCCCCAGCTCACCGTCGTGGTCGCCACCGACGACGAGGCCAGCGCCTGGTACGTGCGGTCGATCAGCACCGCGGCGGTGAAGATCGGGATCAACTGTGCCGTCGTCGAGTTGGGCGCCGACGCCGACGTGGCGACGGTCCGCGCCACCCTGGACCGGCTCAGTGCCGACGAGTCGGTGCACGGCATCATCCTGCAGACCCCGCTGCCGGCCGGGGCGAGGCTGGAGGACCTGGCCGGGGCGATCGCGGTGGAGAAGGACGTCGACGGGGCGAACCCGCTCAGCCTCGGCCGGCTCGCGGCCGGGCTGCCCGCGTACGCGCCCGCGACGGCCGCGGCGGTGCTGGCGATCCTCGACCACCACGGCGTCGAGCTGGCCGGCCGGCGGGCTGCCGTGATCGGGCGGTCCACGGTGGTCGGCAAGCCCGTCGCCCACCTGCTGCTGGACCGGCACGCCACGGTGACCGTGTGCCACTCCCGTACGCCCGACCTGGCCGGCGTGACCTCGACGGCTGACGTCCTGGTGGCCGCCGTGGGCCGGGCCGGACTGGTCACGGCCGAGCACGTCAAGCGGGGCGCGGTGGTCGTCGACGTCGGCACCAACCCGACCCCGGACGGCGGGCTGGTCGGCGACGTGGACGCGGAGTCGGTCGCGGAGCACGCGGCCGGGCTCACCCCGGTGCCCGGCGGCGTCGGCCCGGTCACCACGGCACTGCTGCTGGACCACACCGTACGGGCCGCGGCCACGCAGGTCGGCGTGGTCTAGCCGGGGCACCGGTCGCGCCCGGACAGCGAACGGATCGACGGTAACCCATTGACCGGGCGCTGCCCGGCATGCTCCGATGGTCGTTATCGCCACGGCGTCGGGGGCAACCACGCCGGCCGGCGGAGCCGGATCAGGCACAGGCGGTGGTCGTCGTGTTCGGGCGTGCCACCGGACCGGGTTCGTGACCAGAGCTCAGCCAACGCCCCGGCACCGTAGGGCCCACCATCACGCGACACGACCGTGCTGGCGTTCCCACCGGGGTCAGACCGGTGATGGGAAGACCATGCGAGTTTCTCCGGAAGATGTCGAGTCGGCCACGGCGTCGGCCTGGTGGCGCAACCGGTTCGTCTGGGTTGGCGTCATCCTGCTGGCGGTGTCGGCCACGGTCGTACTCCTGGTCAACACCGCTGGTTCGCAGCCGGCGCCGGCCGACGACCTTGCCAGTCAGCTCGGCCGCCGCCTGGTCGTGGTGCTCGAACAGGTCGGGCCGGAGCAGCACCAGGGCCACGGCGAGCACGCAGGGGACCTGCCCGCGCAGACGAAGGTCGTCTGCGGCGTACGCGTCTTCGGCTTCGAACCGGCCGAGGCGGCCACCGTCGCCGAGGTACGGACGGCGTACGGATTCCACCTCTGCGGGGTGGCCGAGCCGAACCGACCCTGGGACTGGGCGGTCAAACTCGTCGGGCCGATAGTGGTGGCGATGGGCACCGAGCCGCCCACGGTGCAGGTGGCCGAGGCGACCGACGAGGTCTCGTTCAGCGACCGCGTCGGGCAGCTCTTCCCCGAGCAGTACCAGCAGCAGGCGCGCCAGGAGTCGCTGGGCGAGCCGGGAATGCGCGAGCTGCGCCAGCGCTACGACCGGGCCGCGGGTCTGTAGGAGTGTGGCGCGTATCGGACTACTCAGTCGAGTCCGGCATGTCGGTCTGATGACTGGATTAGCGGGTCGATGCTGATTGGTTATGACATAGCCCACAGCGGACCGGCGTCTCGTTGCGTACCGGCGTCGACACCGGGCAGGGTACGAGCCTTACCCGCGCTGACCTCGGCGTTTCCGCCTCACCCGCACCGGGAGCTTCCGTGCCCGCCCACCGTCGCCCGCTACCGCCCCCACCCCGGCCCGCGATCGGGGTGCTTGCCGCGATCCTCGTCGGCAGCGTCGGCCTCGGCGTCGCGCTCACCGCCGTCGGTACGGCGAACCCCGACCGGGTACCGCGTGCGAACGGTCAGCCGACGCAGGGGCTCGGTCGCGCCGCGACCGCCGGCCTGGCGGTCACGCCGTACGACCCGGTGTCGGCGAGCCCGACCGACATCATCGTGCCGATGAGCCCGGCCTCGGCCGAGACCAGCATGCCGACGCCGTCGGTGGCGGGCTCCGGCGGCACCGGAGCCGCCGGTCCGGTCACGAGCACCGGCGCTGCCTCCCACCCCCGGCCGTACGCCGCCCCGTCGAAGACGCCGCGGTCGACGCACACCTCGACGCCGGGCCGTCCCACGCCCACGCCGAGTAGCCCGACTCCGACGCCGCCGGTCACCTCGGCACCGGTTACGCCGTCGCCCACCCCGAGCGAAACCCCTACGCCGTCGCCGTCCACCACCCAGGACCCCGAGCCGACGCCCACCCCGACCGTCACTGCGAGCCAGGACCCGACGTCGACCCAGGTCCCGGCACCGACCGGCAGCGCCGACCCGACCGCATCGCCGCTCGGCTGAGCCGGGCTCACACCCATCGCCGCTCGGCTGAGCCGGGCTTACACCCGCGGAAGTGTCGCCCAGCTCAGGGTCTGTGCGTGCGCCTCTCGTCCGGGACCGCGGACGAGGTCAGGTGGGCCACGGCCCGCGCCAGCCGGCTGGCGCCCTCCTCCAGCAGGTCGGGTGCGAACAGTGAGAACGACAGGCGCAGCCGGTCGTCACCGCGGTCGGTGACGAAAAAGTGGGTGCCGGGCAGGTACGACACCTCGCTCGCCTCGGCGTACGGCAGCAGTGCGGTCGCGCTGACCGGCGCGGGTAGCCGCAGCCAGAGGAACCAGCCCCCGGCGGGAGTGTCGAAGGTGACCTCCGGCAGGTGCTGCCGGACGGCCGAGACCAGCGCGTCACGCTGCCGCCGGTAGCGGTCCCGTACCCGTTCGAGGTGGTGCTCGTACGCACCGGCACGGGCGAACTCCGCCATCGACAGGGCGTTGGCGTGGTTGACCCCGCCGCCGCTGTCGATGTAGCCGCGCCCGGCCAGGGCGGCGATCACGGGCGGTGCGGCGGTGAGCCAGCCGAGCCGCAGCCCCGGCGCCACGGTCTTGGCGAACGAGCCGAGCCGGATCACCGTCCCGTCCTCGGCGGCGCTGTAGAGCGACGGCGGCGCCGTCCCGTCGTACGCGAGTTCGCGGTAGGTGTCGTCCTCGACCAGGACGAGCCCGGTCTGCTCGGCCACCGTGACCAGCTCCGCCCGGCGGGTCTCGCCCAGGCTCCACCCGGTCGGATTGCCGAACGTCGGCACCAGGTAGAGCAACGGCACCCGGCGCCCCTCCCGCCGCAGGTGAGCGACCAGGTCACGGGTTGCCGCCGGATCTATCCCGTCCCGGTCGGCCGGGGTCGGCACGAGCGTCACACCGTGGTCGGCGAGGACCCGGAAGGCCAGGTGGTACGTGGGTGCGTCGACCAGCACCGTGTCGCCCCGCCGGCAGAGCAGGCTGGCCACCAGGTCGAGCGCGTGCGAGGCACCGGCGGTGACGAAGATCCGTGACGGGTCCGGTGCCCGGCCGTCGGTGTGACCGAGCCGTTCCGTCAGCCACTCGACCAGCGGAGCCGGACCGTTCGCGTAGCCGTACGTCAGCGCGGAGCCGCCGTACCGGCGTAGCGCGCCGACGCACGCATCGGTCCACTCCTGCACCGGGAGGGTCGCCGGGTCGGGGTGGCCCCAGGAGAGGTCCACGGTCTCCGGTCGGCTGTGGAACTGCACGATCGGCAGCGCGTTCGGTAGCGCGTTCGACGCGGTGGGGGACATCTGCCCAAGATAGTCACCGGATCGGACGGCGCGAACCCTCGCGACCGGGCGGGGTCGAGGCCCCATGGCGGACAGCGCGTCCGTTCGCGGCACGACGGCCGTTTGCGTACCGTGCGGGCTTCGTAACCTGACGTTACGATGTCGGTCGGTCCAATCGACACGAAGGGTCACCATCGGCCGACGCCGAGATCGGGAGGCTCCGTGATCCGTGTGCTGATCGTCGAGGAGGTGGGACTGCTCCGGGGTGCGCTGCGGATGTTGCTGTCCAGCGAGGACGACCTGGAGGTGGTGGCCGATCTTGCCCCGTCGGCCGACGTCGCCTGCGTGGTGCGGCGGGAACGGCCCGACGTCGTACTGATCGACATCGGACCGGCCCGCCACGATCCGCTCGCGGTGCTGCGGCAACTCCAGGTGACGGCGCGGGGGACCAGCGTGCTGGCGATGAGCACCCACCGCTGTCCGGTGACTCTGCAGGCGGCGCTCCGCGCGGGCGTACGCGGATTCATCGACAAGAACCTGCCGCCGGCCGAACTGGTCCGGTTGCTCCGATTGGTCGCGCTGGGGGAGCGGGTGATCGACCCGGTGGCCGCCGTCGCCGCGCTGAGTCCACCGGTCGGGCCGCTCACCGTACGGGAGCGGGAGGTGTTGCGGGCGGCGGCGGAGGGCCTGCCGTTGAGGGAGATCGCCTGTCGGCTGTACCTGGCGTACGGGACGGTGCGCAACCACCTGACCGTGATCCTGCGCAAGACCGGCGCCCGCAACCGGCTGGAGGCGGTACGCCGTGCCCAGCGCAACGGTTGGCTGTGACCGTCAACCGCCGTGCCACCGGGCGCAACACCAGCCTTCATGCTTAAATCCCTACATATGCCGACTCTGTCGACCTGAACTTGCTTTCGGCGCCACCTCGAACGCGAGAGAGGTAACGGTAGATTGATCCGGACGCTGCTGGCTCTCGACGGTGCGCTGATCCGTGGCGCGCTGGCCTTCGTACTGACCACTGAGGACGACATCGACGTGGTGGCCGAACTCGATCGGATCGAGCAGGTCGAGCCGGCGATCCGGTCGAGCCGGGCGGACGTCGCCGTGGTCGACTCCGGGCTGCTCGGCACCGGAAGACCCACCGAGGCGGCGCCGCGCTACGAACATCCCTGCCCGGTGCTCGTGCTGGTCGACACCCGGCGACCCGGGTCACTCGGCGGCGCGTTGCGGGCCCGGAGCCGGACCGTCGGTTTCCTCGGCAACGACGTCACCCCGCAACGGGTGGTGGACGGGGTACGCCGGCTGGCCCGGGGCGAACCGGTGGTCGACGCCGATCTGGTCGTCGCGGCGTTGAACACGGAAAGCCCGCTGACCGTCCGGGAGACCGAGGTGCTCGAGATAGCCGCCGACGGGGCACCGGTGGTGGAGATAGCGGCGCGGGTCGGGCTGTCACCGGGAACCGTACGCAATCACCTGTCCCGGATCGCGGCCAAGGCCGGCGCGCGGACCCGGATCGAGGCGGTCCGGATCGCCCGCGACGGAGGCTGGATCTAGCCGTCCCGGCAACCGGGCCGCGAGCCTGGGAGGAAGCCCTGGGTGGGCGCGTACACACCCACCCAGGGCTCGGTGTCGAACCGATCAGTTGCAGGTCACCAGGGACAGCGAGCTGTCGCCGCAGAGCAGCAGGCTGGCCCGGCTTCCGCCGGTGTCACCACCCTTGAGCTCCTCCGCGGTCAGTTCCAGGCCCTGCAGGTCGAGAAGCGCCATGTCGTGCCACCTCATCTCATTCGTTCGATCGGTTGTCCACCCTCGCGGGCGCGAGGGAGTCTCAGGCGGGGTCGCTCGGTGAGCGCTGCGCGGATGGAGCCCAGGGGGTGAGGAACGGCAGCGTCACCGGTCGGTCGGAGCGGGCCGCGGCGATCGCGAGCAGCACGCCCGCGCTGCCGGTGGCGAGGTCCATGGAGAGCCGCAGCAACTGTTCGCCGGGGAAGGCGAGGCCGTCCCGGTAGGGCATCGCATGCCAGCTCAACCGCCGAAGCTGACCGGCCAACTCCCGCCGGTCCCGATCCGGCGCGCTCACGTCGGCGGGGGCCGGATCGGCGGCAGCGACTCGGGCGGCGAGGTAGACGACGATGCCGGCCCGGCCGGCGAACAGACCGGACTGCACGTAGAGCGGTGACCGGGCGGCCCGCCGGATCGCCGCGGACGCCTCGGTGAACTGCTCGTCCGGTCGGTGCCGGAGAAACTGGTCGAGGACCAGCCCGATGCCGACGCTGCCGTGCGCCAGGTAGGGCATGGTCCGCCAACCCTCGTCGACCTCCATCGCACCGTCCGCGCGGACCACGCAGCGCCGCAGGTCCTCGCGGAGCGCGGTGGCGGCGAGGTCGAGCAGGGCCGGGTCGCCGCAGGTTTCGTACAGCCGCAGGAACATCAGCGCCGGGCCCGACCGACCCCGGGTCAGCCCGGCGTACGGATGCTGCCCGCCACTGATCCGGCCCCCGGTGTCGTCGGCTCGGCGTACCCGTTCGGCGACCAGGTCGGCGGCCCGCCAGGCGGCCTCCCACAGCCCCGGCTCACCCGTGCGCCCGGCCAACTCCGCCAGGTTCAGCGCCATTCCGGACAGGCCACCGGCCAGGTCGTGCCCGAGCCGGGTCCACGGCTCCCGCAGGCAGATGTCGAGTACGTCGAGCGCCCGTTGCCGGTGGCCGAGGTGCTCCAGTGCGTACGCGACGCCGTGCAGTCCGTCGTAGAAGCCGCACCGGCTGCCCGAGGGCGGATCGAGTGCCCGCTCGACCAGCCAGTCCTCGTGCTCGGGGAACCGGCCGGCGCCGCTGACCGCGAGTGCGTACAGGACTCCGGCGGCGCCGTGGGCCAGGTTCAGCCCGCCCGCGCGGAACTGTTCGATGTCGCCGGGGAAGAGCCGGTCCGTACGGCCCGGGCTGGCGCTGGCCAGGATCGCTCCCGCGAGCCGGGTACGCAGCGCCGGCCAGTCCGCCGGTTCGCTCGGGAAGTCCAGTGCGGCGGCCTCCACCGCGCCCCGACCGCCGGTGATCTCCTCGACCGCCTCGTCCAGGAACGTCCGCGGCACCGGGAAGTGTGCGGCGATGATGTCGGCGAAGTGCGCCGCCTTGGCCGGTGCCAGCCGGACCAGTTGGGTCAGCGGCAGGAACAGTGCCAGCCGCAGGCAGGCCAGCGCGTACCGGTCGACGGCGAAGCCGGTCCGATCACGCGGGGCGGCGAACCCCTGGTTGCGCAACCCCGGTCGGCCGGTCTCGGTCACCGGCGCGGCGACCTCGAAGTCGACCAGGGTGACCCGGTCGTCCGGCCCGATCATGATGTTGAACAGGTGCAGGTCGCCGTAGACCACGCCCCGCTCGTGGATCGCCTCGACGGTCGCCTCGACCTGCGCGTACACCCCCAGCGCCCAGGTCGCGTACGCGCCCAGCCGGTCGGCGTCCGCGTCGGCGTCGATCAGTGGGTAGCGCTCCACCAGGACCCGGTTCAGCGGCTGTCCGACGACGAACTCCAGGGCCAGGAAGCGGTGCTCGCCCAACACGAACTCGTCGTGCACCCGCGGCAGGTGCGGCACGTCGGCCAGCCGGTGCAGCATGGCGCCCTCGCGGGCCAGCCGGGCCACCGCGTCGGCACCGGTGGCGTCCAGCCCGGCGTACGGGCGGGCCTCCTTGAGCACCACCTGGGTGTCGGTGCGCAGGTCCCGCCCGACATAGAGGCCGCCGCCGTTGGAGAAGTGGATGACCCGTTCGATCCGGTACGGCAGGTCGGTGGTGCTGGTGGCGTTGCGGGCGGCGAGGTGCGGGGCGAGGAAGTCCGGCAACGTCACCCAGTCCGGCAGGTGCAGCACCGGATCCCGCCGGTCCGGTACCAGCGTTCCGTCGGGGCCGGCGATCGCCGGCACGACCTGCCCGTGCGGGGAGAGGCAGTAGCGGGCGGCGAAGCCGCCATAGCGTACGAACACCGGGCCGGCGCCGTACCGCAGGTCACTGAGGATGTACGGCCCGGCCTGGCCGGAGAGCCGTTCGTCGAGTTCCTTGCACGCCAGCTCCAGCTCGTCCGGGTCCCGAGGGTAGATGGTGACGAACTTGCCGCTGGAGCCGCGCGGCGCGTACTTGGCGTTGCGCATCAGCAACAGGCGTGGCCCACGGAGGAACTTGAACGACAGTCCACGCGGTACGCAGTAGTCCCAGACGCCCGCCAGCACCCGGTCGGCGTTCTCCAGGGTGGCCGAGAGGTGGATCTTCCAACCCTGGGCCGGCAGGGCGCCGCCGACCGGCCCGTAGACGTACCAGTCGTCCTTCGGCTCCCGCTGCCAGCCGTCCGGTACCGCGCGGGCGGCGACGCTGAACTCGGCCGTTGCCGTGCCGGTGGTGGCCAACGAGTCGTAGAAGAGCGGATCGACCGCGCAGTACGCGTCGTAGCGTTCGTCCATCGTCGCGGCTCCTCCGGCGGATCCCTGCGGGATTCCCTGGCTTCCGCCCGTGGGAATCCCCGACTTGATCGATGATCCGAGTCTCGTGTACGGGACGGCACAGTCTCTAGTGCGCTAAGTCATCGTCCCGCGTGCGGGACGCACAGGCGCCGGTGACAAATGTCAGTGCGGGTCGCGCTGGCGCGGCGCGCCAACAACGCCGGGGCCGGCCACGAACCAGGGCCGCCTGACGCTCGACCCGGCGAAGGTCTACCGTCGGCCGACCAGCAGTATTGCCCTGGCTCCTCGGGTCGGGTCGATTGCTGCTGCCCAGGAAGGGATCACGCCATGTCTCACTCCCAGTTCGCCCAGCTCGGCGATGGCGCCACTTCGGGCGGGACGGTCATCGTGGTCGGCGCGGGCATCGTCGGCGCCTCGGTGGCCTATCACGCTGCCCGGGCCGGTGCCGTCGTGACCCTCGTCGACGCCGGGCAGCCGGGCGCTGGCGTGACGGCAGACTCGTTCGCCTGGATCGGCGCGTCCGGCGTACGCACCGGTCCGGCCGCCGCGCTGCGGGCGACCGCGACGCAGGAGTACCGCCGGCTCGAGGCCGAACTCCCAGGACTCCCGGTGACCTGGTCCGGGTCGCTGTCCTGGGGTGCGGCGGACAGCGCGCCGCAGGCGGGGCCCGGGCAGGAGATCGTGGACGCGGCCACCGTGGCGACGCTCGAGCCCGCCCTGCGGCAGCCGCCGGAGTGGGCCGTCTGGGCACCCGGCGACGGCTCCGTCGACTCGGTGGGCGTGACCGAACGGCTGGTCGCGGGTGCCCGCGCCCATGGCGCCCGGGTCCATCCGGACACCCCGGTCACCGCGGTCCGCCGGGACGCGGCGGGTCGGGTTGCCGGGGTCGAGACGGCCGCAGGACCCCTCCCCGGTGCGACCGTGGTGCTCGCGGCAGGGGTCGCCACGGCCGCGCTGGGTGCGCCGCTCGGCGTACGCGTCCCGGTCGAACCGTCGCCGGCGACGCTCTTCCGGTTCCGCGCTCCGGCCGGTCTGGTCCGCACCGTGGTCAACAACCCGGACTTCGATCTTCGGCAGGTCGCCGGGGACCGGCTACTTGCCGCCGCGGACTCGCCGGAACGGACCCTCGCCGCCGTCCGGTCCACCTTCCGTGGCGCCGCGGACGTCGAGTTGCTCAGCACCCGGGTCGGCGCCCGCCCCATGCCGGCCGACGGTGAGCCGATCGTCGGTCCTGTCGTCGAGGTGCCCGGCCTCTACGTGGCGGTGCTGCACTCCGCGGTCACACTCGCCCCGGCCGTGGGCCGCCTGGTCGCGCGGGAACTGGTCGACAACGCGGTCGAGCCGATGCTGGCGGGCTGCCGTCTCGACCGTTTCTGAGCGGGGCTGACAGGGGCGTAGCAGTGTTGCTGGTCGGCCGCGCAGGTCGGCGAATGTCGGCCGCGGTTCGTGGTCGGGCTCAGCGACCGCTGAGGGTGTGTGCCCATGGCTCGTCGATGTCGGCGAGGCCCAGGGCGGTCGTCACGTTTTCGAGCATGCCGGCGCCGAACCATTGCCGGACAGCTTCGTCGGATCCCACCAGCTTGCTGACGAGTTCGACCTGCTTGGCGTAGCACCACCGCACGGCGTCGCCGACGAGAGGCTCGTCGGCCGCGCAGTTGGCGTGCATGAGGAATCGCAGTACGTCACGGTCCTGGATCAGGGCGCTGTAGGCGGACCGGGCCGTACGCAGGGCCACCTCCGGCGGCTGGGGTATCGGCCCGGCCTCGGCGACGTAGGCGGCCAGGGTGTTCGCCATCAACTCGGACACGTGGAAAACGGCGTGGGCGAAGAGCGTCTGTTTGTTGGCGAACAGTCGGTAGACGTAGGGCTGCGAGATACCGGCGCGTTCGGCGATCTCGTTGGTCGTCGTCCCGTAGAAGCCCTTGCGTGCGAAGCACGTGACCGCGGCATCCAGGACCACCTGGCGGCGCTGGTCGCTCTTCTCGCTCGAGCCGGGGGCGGGCATGACCGACAGTCAATCACGGCAGCGCGGCACGGGGTCGGCACCCCGCGCCGCGCCCGAACCCATCAGCTGCCGAACGCGATCTTGTCTGAGCCGGCCCCACCCGTGCCGGGGTCCAGCGCCTCGATGGCCACGAGCGGGTTCCAGTAGTCGACGTAGCGGGTGATCCGGCCGGCGTCGTCGGTGTAGACCACCGAGATGCAGGTCTGCTCGTACGGCTTACCCGTGGCCACCGCTCGTCCCGTCGACCGGAATTCGGCGATTGCCGTCGCCGGGTCGGTGGTGTCGTGGAAGACCAGGTCCACGAACTGCACCTCGAAGGTCTCCGGGAAGTTGTTCATGTGGGCGAGCAGCGCGGCACGCCCCTGGACTCGGCGGGGAACGCCGGTCGGGGCATAGGGGAACTCGAGGATGCCGTCCGGGGTGAACAGGTCGATCCACTCGTCGATCCGGCCCGATGACACCAGTCGCAGGTGCTCGGCGAGGGCGTGCTGCGCGGCGGATCGCCGCTCGGAGACCAGGGCGTTGCTCATGCGCGCTCCTTCATTAGTGGTTGACCAATAACAAACGTACCGTCGGGCATCCCGGCCCCGGAAGCGCGACCACGGTGGGGCTTCTCACGACCTCCGGCCCTTGGCAGATATGGGTTCGGGCGCTCTGCGGACCCGTAACCGCGGTGGGCCGGACCGCGACGGACCAGCCCCGGATCCGTTCCGCTCACCCGGAACGGCCAGCGGGCCGGTACGCGGAGGGGGAGCCGCGTACCGGCCCGCTGGCCGATTGTGACGCTATGGGGAGGGGTTACTTCGAGGGCTGCGGTACCTCGCAGCTGACCTTGGGGTTCAGCCCGACGTAGTTGAGCGGGCCGGCGATGACCGTCACGACCGTGGTACCGGCCTCCGCACAGTTGTCGTTGGAGCTGTCGAAGTAGCCGCGTTGACCGGCCGCTATCGCTCCGATGATCAACCAGATGACAAGGATGGCCGCTCCTGCTGATCCGATGCGCACTGTTGCCTCCTCGTCCGAGAGCCTGGATCTGCGTGCTCCTGATACCCACTACGGCGGGTCACGCAAACGCGTACCGGCGGGCTTCGATCGATGACGGTCGGTTACCGTGACCGGGGTGGCGGACGAGACATGGTGGAGCGGACGGGTACGGCTGCGCCTGCCGTCGCCGGTCACCGAACTGCACGACGAGCGGCTGGCTCGGCACGGCGTACGGCTGCTGCTGAAGCGGGATGACCTGATCCATCCCGACCTGCCCGGCAACAAGTGGCGCAAGTTGAAGTACAACCTGGTGGCGGCGCGGGAACGGGATCTGCGGACGCTGCTGACCTTCGGCGGGGCGTACTCCAACCACATTCGGGCGGTGGCGGCGGCCGGTGCCTACTTCGGGTTCGCCACCGTCGGGGTGATCCGGGGCGAGCAGCACCTCCCGCTGAACCCGTCACTGGCGTACGCGGTGGATCGCGGGATGCGGCTCACGTACCTGGACCGGTCCGGTTACCGCGACAAGGACGACCCGGGACTGCTGGCCCGGCTCCGGTCGGAGTTCGGTGAGCACTACCTGTTGCCGGAGGGCGGCAGCAACGAGCTTGCCGTACGCGGCTGCGCCGAACTCCCGGCCGAGATCAGCGAACCGTTCGACGTGATCTGCGTGCCGGTCGGCACCGGGGGCACGCTCGCCGGGGTGGCCGCCGGTTTGCCGCCGGGCCGGTCCGCGATCGGCTTCTCGGTGCTGCGAGGCGGGCAGTTCCTGGACGCCGAGGTGGGGCGGTTACAGCGCCAGGCCTGCGGCTCGGCGACCGCAAACTGGCGGATCGAGTACGACTTCCACTTCGGCGGGTACGCCAAGCGCCGCCCCGAGCTGGACGCTTTTGTCATCGACTTCGCCGACCGGCACGGCCTGACGCTCGACCCCGTCTACCCGGCGAAGATGATGTACGGCATCTTCGCGCTGACCGCGGCCGGCGGATTCACCCCCGGCAGCACGATCGTCGCGGTGCTGACCGGCTGAGCCCGCCGCGCCGACGGGCCGAGACGCCGAACCCGGTGGACCGGTCAGGCGGTGTCGGTGCTGAGCAGATCCTCCGGATGCTGCGCGACGTAGTCACCGACGGTGCCGGTCTTGAACGCCTGCCAGAGCCGGTCACACCGGTCCGCTACGAGGTCCGGGTCCGGCGCGTGTTCGTGCCCGCGGCCTGCCGGGCGCCCGGTCGGCGCGGTGAGGAACCAGATGCTGTCGGTCCCGACCGCGCCGGCTGCCTGCGCCACCTCGCGCAGCTCCTCACGGCCGAAGTGGTCGTCGACGGAGACCGCCCGGGTGAGCGCGTCGAGCAGGCGGTAGCTGTCCAGCGCGTTGCCGTCCGGTGGGGTCGAGGCGACCTTGACCAGCACCGCCCGGAGCAGGTTCTGCTGGCGCTGGATCTGGTCGACCGTCCCGTCCGGCAGGTTCTCCGACTGTCGCAGGTACGCCCGCACCCGGTCGCCGTCCAGGCGGTTCACGCCGCCGTGGAACCGTACGCCGGTCCGGTCGGTGACCGCGGCGGCGACCGTCACGTCGACTCCGCCGAGCACGTCCACCACGGGCGCGAGCTCATCGAACTTGATCACCATGAAGTGGTCGATCCGCACCTCGGTGAGCTGTTCGATAGTCCGTACCAGCAGTGTCGGACCGCCCAGCGCGTACGCGGCGGCGACCGTCGTACGTCCGTGACCGGGCACGTCCACCCCGGTCAGGTACGGAATCGAAACCACCGAGGCCGAGTCGTCCCGGGGGTCGAAGCGGATCAGCATGATCGCACCAGTGGGCGGCTGCCCGACCCGGCTCGGCACCGCATCGTCGGCGGGGGCGTTGGCCGGGACCGGGTCGTCGGCACGCCGCTCGAGCACGGACCCGTCCGGACCGCCGCCCTGCCCCTCGCCGGCCGGCTCGTCCTGCGGCCCGTCCGACGCCTCGCCGTCCAGGTCAGTCCCCCGATCGGGTCCGCGTAATTCGGCGCCGACGGCCAGGATGCTCCGGGCACTCTGCACCGCCGCGCTGGTCACCGGCCGCTCGGCACTCTCCACCGGGCCGAACACCTCGCCGACCCGGGAGATCCGGCCGGTCAGGTCGGAGCTGGTGAGGTAGCCGACGGCGAGCACGCCCACCGTGCCGGCCGACACCAGGATGGTGGTGCTCAACGCGAGCCGGCGCAGCCGTCGGCCCCAGCGGTGCCCATCCGGTTCCGCCGGTGGCCGTCGCGGTGGTCGCGGGGTGATGCCGTCGAAGAGGAAATCGAGCCCGTCGTTCACCCCACGTCACCACCGCGTCGTCGGCGGGCCGGGATCCGTACCACGTCCACGTCGAATCAACCTCGCACCGTGTCGGGAGCGCGGCCGGCCGTCGTCGCGGACGTCGGCTGTTCGCGCCGGGTCGGTTGTCCGTAGCCGGATGGCACCTGCAACAGCAGCACGATCAGTACGGCCGCGGCACCCAGCGCCCCGAGCAGGGCGGTACTGCCGGGAACCACACCGGCCGAAACCAGCACCGCGATCAGCCCGGCGGTCGACGTGCCCAGGAAGAGGGTGCCCAGCAGCGCGTGCGGTCCGACGCCGGTACGCAGCAGCCGGTGCGCGACGTGGTCGGTGCCACCCTGAAGCCACGACCTGCCGGCCCGTTGCCGGGACACCAGCACCAGTCCGGTGTCGACCGCGGCGACGAAAATGATCAGTAGCAGGACGGCGGACCGGTCCACCGTCGCCCGTCCGGGCGCGACCATCGCCGCACTGGTGGCGATGAGGAAACCGATGAACAGGGATCCGCTGTCACCCATGAAGATCCGTGCGGGCGCGGCGTTGTGCAGCAGGAATCCGGTGCAGGCGGCGGCCAGGCAGAGCAGTAACAGGGCCAGGTCGGGCTGGCCGGCGACAACGGCGAAGACGGACAGCGGTACGGCGGTCGCGCAGGCCACCGTGGCCAGTGCCCCGTCGGTGTTGTCCAGCAGGTTGAACGAGTTGGTCACCACGATGATCCAGCCGACGGTGAGCAGCAGGTCGAGCTGCTCCTGACCGACCAGGTTCAGCCGTACGCCGCCCAGGGCCACGGCGGTGGCCAGCAGCGCCTCGATCGCCATCCGGGTGCTCGGCTTGAGCGTACGGGCGTCGTCGACCAGTCCGAGCACGGCGATGCCGAGCGCGGCGGCGAGCACGAGCCAGATCCGGGACCCGTCGAGGTCCACGAGGGCGGCGGTCGGGATCAGCGTGGCGACGACGAGGGCCGCCCCGCCGAGGTACGGCGTGACCCGGCGGTGTGCCTTGTGCGGGGCGGGTCGGTCGGTGAGGCCGCAACGCAGCGCCACCCGCCGCGCCGGCTCCACGAGTACGGCGACCAGCAGCAGCGCGGCGAGTGCACCGATCGCCGGCTCGGTGGCCGGCAGTGGCACGTTCACGCCGGCAGCATCTGGATGCGGCCGGCCTCTTCGGCCCGCGCCTCGGCGACGGTCTCGCGCAGGATGTCCTCCAGCGTGCGCGTCGGCGTCCAACCGATCATGCGATTGATCTTGGTGATGTCGGGTACCCGCCGGACCATGTCCTCGAAGCCGAGACCGTACGCGGTCTCGTAGGGCACCAGCCGTACCTCGGAGGTGCTCTGGGTCTGCTTCACGATCCGCCAGGCGAGGTCGAGGATGCTGATCTCGGCGGGGGAGCCGACATTGACCGTCTCGCCGATCGCCGCCTCGCAGTCGAGCAGGTCCATCAGCGCGCCGACCACGTCGGTCACGTGCGCGAAGCAGCGGGTCTGTGACCCGTCACCGTAGACGGTGAGCGGCTGGGACCGGACCGCCTGGCGGACCAGGCGCGGGATGACCATGCCGTACGCGGGGCTCTGCCGGGGACCGACCACGTTGAACAGCCGGACGACCATGCTCGGCAGGGACCGCTCCTTGTGGTACGCGTTGGCCAGGATCTCGTCCACCGCCTTGGCCGTGCTGTACGCCCAGCGCACCACGGCCGGGCTGCCCAGGATCCGGTCGGCGTCCTCGGTCAACGGCCCGCGCGAGTTCTTGCCGTACACCTCGGACGTGCTGGCGATGAGGATCTTGCGCCGGTAGCGGTGCGCCGCCTCGATCACGATCTCCGAACCGCGGATGTTCGTGGTGAGCGACTTCAGCGGCTGCTCCACGATCAGTTTGACACCGACCGCGGCGGCGAGGTGGACCACGGTGTCGCATCGGTGCACCAGTTCGTCGACCACCAGTTCGTCGAGCACCGAACCTTGGACGAAGTGCAGGTCAGGGTGGGTCGATGCCTGGTCGAGGTTGGCGATCCGCCCGGTGGACAGGTTGTCCAGGACGACCACCCGGTCGCCTCGGGCGAGTAGCGCGTCCACCAGATGCGAGCCGATGAAACCGGCGCCGCCGGTGACCAGAATCGTGCCGCGTGGCATGGAACGTCCCCTCTGTATCGCTCGCTGACGTGCCGCGAGTCTCGTTGGAATTCAGCCCCGTTGAGCACGATAGGCCATATACCATCGCCAGGGCGACAAATACTGATTTCATCCAACATGATCGTCTATCACGTGGTCCCGGGCGGGAAATGTGCCTCACGACTGGGGTGTCGCCCGACGTCCAGGTTGTCTAACTGTTCCGTGCAGAGAGGGATATCGGGTGAGAGTCCTCGTTACCGGCGGAGCCGGCTTCATCGGTGCCAACACCTGCCGAGAGTTGGTCGATAGGCCGGAAATCGGGCAAGTTGTCGCATTGGACGACCTGAGCACCGGCTTCGAGGCGAACCTGGCCGACCTCCCGGTCCGGCTCGTGACCGGGTCGATCCTCGACCGCGACCTGCTCGACGAACTGGTGGACGGGATGGACGCCGTCATCCACCTCGCCGCGCGCCCGTCGGTGCCCCGCTCGCTGGCCGACCCGGTGGCGAGCCACGAGGCGAACGCGACCGGCACCCTCTACCTGCTGGAGGCGTGCCGTCGCGCCGGGACCTACCTGGTCGCGGCCTCGTCCTCGTCGGTATACGGCTCCGTGGCCGAGTTGCCCAAGCACGAGGATCTCGCCACCCGACCGATGAGCCCCTACGCGGCCAGCAAGCTCGCCGCCGAGGCGCAGGTGCTGGCGTACCACTCGGCATTCGGGGTGCCGACCCTGGCACTGCGGTTCTTCAACGTCTACGGGCCGTTGCAGTCGGTCGGGCACGCGTACGCCGCCGTCATCCCGGCCTTCGTAGACGCCGCGTTGCGCGGTGAGCCGCTGGACGTGCACGGCGACGGGGCCCAGAGCCGGGACTTCACCTACGTCGGCACGGTCGCCCAGGTGCTCGCGGACGCGGTCGTACGCCGGGTCACCTCGACCATCCCGGTCAACCTCGCGTACGGCAACCGCGTCTCGCTGCTGACCCTGATCGGCAAGCTCGCCTCGCTGGTCGGCCGCCCGGTCGAGGTCGCGCACGGCCCGGCCAGGGTGGGTGACGTACGCGAGTCGCAGGCGGACTCGACCCGCCTCAGCGCTCTGTTCCCGGCGATCCGTCCGGTGCCGCTCGACGACGGCCTGGCCCAGACCGTCGACTGGTACCGCAGCCAGTCCCGGTACGCCCCGGAGCCGGTGCCGGCCGCCGGTTGATCCGGCCCACACCCCCCGGACCACCACCACGGCGAGCCACCGGCTCCGGGCATGTTGTCGTAGCCCGGCACTAGGCTGCCGTGGTGGTGAAGATGATCGAGGGTGAGACGTTCCGGAACGAAGACTGGTACGGCGACGAGTTCACCGACAGCACCTACGTCGGGTGCACGTTCCTGCACGTCGACCTGATGGAGGCATCGACGCGGGGCACGGTGTTCCAGGACTGCACCTTCGGCAACGTCCAGTTCAACGCCTCCCGGCACACCGACTCGGCGTTCCTGCGCTGCACGTTCAAGCGCTGCAACCTCTTCGAGGCCGAGTTCACCGGCTGCAAGTTCGTCGGCAGCACCTTCACCGAGTCCGACCTGCGTCCGCTGCGGGTGGTCGGCGGCGACTGGTCGTTCGTCGGCCTGCCCGGTGCCGACCTGCGGGGGGTGAGGTTCGACGGCGTACGGATGCGCGAGGTCGACCTCACCGCGGCCAACTGCACCGAGGCGGCCCTGGTCAACGTGGATCTCTCCGGTGCCCAACTGCAGCACGTCAACCTCGTCCGGTGCGACCTGCGTGGCAGCGACCTGAGCGCGCTCGATCCGAGCGCCGCCCGGCTGAGCGGCGCGGTCATCGACGCCGCCCAGGCGGTGGTGATCGCCCAGACGCTCGGTCTGGAGGTCCGCTGAGCCCTTCCGTCGGCTGAGATCCGGCCGCCAGCGCGTGACCGGGCGGGGTTCAGAGCCGTTCGACCGCCCGGCCGACGCACCGGTTGCGGCTGTCGAAGACGTACGTCGCGGACGAGCCGATCATCTCGTAGTCCAGTCCGTCGTGGTCGGTCACGATCAGTACCGCGTCGGCGGCGTGCACTTCGTCCTCGGTCAGGTCCACCACGGTCACGCCGACCGGGATGTGGTGCGGTTCGGCGTACGGCTCCACCGCGCGGACCTCGGCGCCCAGCGCGCGCAGCCGGGCCGCCACCTCGATGGCAGGGGAGTCGCGCATGTCCCCGGTGTTCTTCTTGTACGCGAGGCCGATCAGCAGCAACCGGGCCCCGTTGATCGTGCGGCCCTGCTTGTTCAGACCCACCATGAGCCGCTGCACCACGTGCTGCGGCATCTCGTGGTTGATGTCGTTGGCCAGCTCGACGAACCGGAACTGCCGACCGAGCGTCCGTTTGACCTGCCAGGACAGGTAGCACGGGTCGATCGGCAGGCAGTGGCCGCCGACGCCCGGGCCGGGCCGGAACGGCATGAAGCCGAACGGCTTGGTGGAGGCGGCGTCGATCGCCTGCCACACGTCGACGCCCAGCTCGCTGGCGCACATCGTCAGCTCGTTGATCAGGGCGATGTTGACCTGGCGGAAGGTGTTCTCGATCAGCTTGGTCAGCTCGGCGACCCGGGTCGAGTCGACCGCGACCGTCTGTTCGACGATCCGCCGGTAGAAACCGTCCACCCGGGCGAGGGCGCTGGCGTCCACCCCGGAGACGACCTTCGGCGTGTTCTCCAGCCGCCAGGTCGGGTTGCCGGGGTCGATCCGTTCCGGGCTGTAACCGAGGTGAAAGTCGCCGGGGCTCTGCAGACCGGTGGCCTCCTCCAGCAGCGGCCGGAGCAGCTCCTCGGTGGTGCCGGGATAGGTGGTCGACTCCAGGATTACCGTGCAGCCCGGCCGGACGTACGGGGCGATGGCCGTACCGGCGTGCTCGACGTAGCTGAGGTCCGGTGCGCCGTCGCGTAGCGGGGTCGGCACGCTGATCACGCAGACGTCGAAGTCGCGGGCGTCGGTGTAGTCGCTGCTCGGCCGGTAACGTCCGGTGGCCAGCGCCGCGTTGAGCCGGCTGGTGGAGATGTCCTCGATGAACGACTCTCCGGCGCTGAGCCGCTTGACCCGGCTGTCGTCCAGGTCCAGGCCGACGACGTCGAGGCCGGCCTCCACCGCGCGGATCGCCAACGGCAAGCCGACATATCCCTGACCGATGACGACCAGCTTCTCAACGCTCATACGGGGCTCCTAGGGCTGTAACCAGGTAACCCGCACTTTATGGCGACTTATAAGTGCATGAGCGTGAAACGGGATTAATGGCGTTCTCGCGTTCCGAGGTGGCACGCCCCGTGCCGGCTCCCGGCGAAGGTGCCGGTCGAGGTCAGGGGTTGCCCGGCGACGCTACCGGCACCTGCGGCTCGGCCGGGGCATCCGGTGTAGCGGGCGCGTCGGTTTCGGGTGGTGGGGTCTGCGCCGCCGACGTCTGGCTCGCGCTCGGTCGGGCGGTGGTCGGCGCCGGGCTCGGTGTATCGCTCGGCGCCGCGCTCGCCGAGGCGCCCGGGGAGCCGGTCACGGTCGGGCCGGACGGCGCGCCGGGGGCCGGTGCGTCCGAGGTACGCCCGGACGGTGCGGGATCGCCGCGATCGGTGCCCGCGCTCGGGCCGGCGCCCGGTGCCGCCCCGGTGGCGGTGGGGTTGGCCGGCGGCGTCTGTCCGCTGCCCCCGTCGTCGGGTCCGAACGCGAGTACGCCCAGCAGCGCACCGCCGGCCAGCAGTGTGGCGGCCCCGGTCATGACGACCGCACGGCGACGGGACGCCCCGTTCGGGCGGGCACCGGCCGGAGCGGGCACGCCGATCCCGTCGGAGGGGCCGGACCGGACGACCGGCATCTCGGGCAGTGTGCCCGTACCCACGCCACCGTCGGTGCCTGCCGACCGCGCGGCGGCGACGGCGGCCAACCCCACTCCGACCGCGGCGGAGCCGGCGACGGGTGAGTGGGCGGCGCCGGCGGTCCCGTCGGCGGCGGACAGTGCGGCGTCGGCCGCCTCGGCGAATGCCGCCGCGGTCGGGTACCGGTCCTCGGGCGCCTTCGCCAGCGCGCGGCTGACCAGTGCGGCGACCGGTGCGGGCAGGTCGGCCGGCGGGATCGGGGGCGGGTCGTGCAGGTGCCGGATGGCGACCTCCAGCGCGGTCTTGCCCGTGTACGGCGGCTCCCCGGCGAGGCAGTGGTACGCCACCGCGCCGAGTGCGTAGATGTCGGTGGCGGCCGACACCGCTCGGCCCGCAGCCTGCTCCGGCGCCATGTACAGGGCGGTGCCCGGAACCGCGTTGGTGCTGGTGATCCGGGTCATGGTGGCGGAGCGGGCGATTCCGAAGTCGACCAGGACCACCGTGCCGTCCGGCTGGATCAGCAGATTTCCCGGCTTCACGTCCCGGTGCACGATCCCGCTGCCGTGCGCGGCGTCCAGGGCCCGTGCCGCCTGTGCCACCACCGACAGGGTCTCTGCGACACCCATCCGGCCGGCTGCCTCGATCCGCCGGGAGAGTGGTTCGCCGGCCACGTACTCCATGACCATGTAGTCGGCGGTGGTGCCCTCGCTCAGCGTCTGCTCGCCGTAGTCGTACACCTGTACGATGCCGGGGTGGTGCAGGAGGGCCATCATCCGGGCCTCGGCGCGGAACCGGGTGATGAAGTCCGGCTCGGCCACCAGTGCGGGCAGCATCACCTTGACCGCGACCTGCCGGCCGAGCAGGAGGTCGGTCCCGCGCCACACGTCACCCATCCCACCCGTGGCGAGGCGTGCGTCGAGTTGGTAGCGATCGTTGAGGAGAACTCCCGGAGCCAGCACGACTGGATCCCTACCCAACTCACATCCTTGTCACTCCTTGGTCCACAGCCGAGGACGGGGTCGCGCCAAGGGCTTGCGTTGATCGGCATGGATTTGTTGTGCTGCTTCGTGCGGATGCGGCTACAACGCGTCCGGTGCCGCGTACGGATCGTGAATCCGTTTCGTGATCGGGACGGAGTTCGTCTGGTAGACACGAGGAGGTGGCACTCCCGACAGGCCGGCCGGTGAAGGTCGGATTGGAAAACGACGGCAAGGGTAGTTCCAGTCGGTCGAACGAAGGGAGATCGATGCCGTGATACCGGCCGACCTCGATACGCCAGCCGTCCTGCGCGAGTTGTCCGACGCGGAGGGCTACCTGGCGAAGATCTGTTTCAAGACCGGTCCACCGATGCTCAGCGGCGTAGAACTGGAATGGACCGTTCACGACCGCGACGACCCGGCCCGACCGGTCGACCCGGACCGATTACGGGCCGCGCTCGGATCGCATGCACCACCGACACTCGACCCGGCCGGCGTCTCCTCGCCACTGCCGGGACACGGCACGGTCAGCGTCGAGCCCGGCGGGCAGGTCGAGATCTCCTCCGCCCCGCACCGCTCCCTACGCGCCCTGCACACGCACACCAGCGCCGACATCGACCGCCTCACCGAACTGCTGGCCAGTGCCGGACTGAGGCTCGGTCACAGCGGTATCGACCCGTACCGCACGCCCACCCCGGTGGTGGAGACTCCCCGATACCGCGCGATGCGCACCGCTTTCGACCGCCGCGGCCCAGCCGGGCGGACCATGATGTACAGCACCGCCGGCCTGCAGGTCTGTCTCGACGCCGGCACTTCGGAGGGGTTCCGGGACCGCTGGGACGCACTCCATTGGCTCGGACCACCGCTGCTCGCCGCGTTCGCGACCGCACGGCACCACGCCGGTCGCGACACCGGCTGGGCCTCGGCCCGGATGGCGGCGTGGTTCGCCATCGATCCGCCCCGGACCCGACCGGCCTGGACGGCGGCCCGCGCCGGCACGGATCCGGTCGCCACCTGGTCGGCCTACGCACTCGGTGCGCCACTGCTCTGTGTACGGCGATCGGACGGCGACTGGCGGGTGCCGGACGGGATCACCTTCCGCGACTGGATCGGTGGCGCACTGCCGCAGCCGCCGACCGAGGAGGACCTCGACTACCACATCAGCACCCTGTTCCCCCCGGTACGGGCCCGCGGCTACCTGGAGGTCCGTTACCTCGACGCACAGCCACCCGGCGAGTGGATCGCACCCGTCGGGGTGCTCGCCGCGCTGCTCGACGACACCGAGGCGCTCGGCCTGGCCAGGGAGGCCTGTGAGCCGGTACTCGACCGCT
The DNA here is from genome assembly GCF_040676775.1 of Micromonospora sp. NPDC049523. Taxonomy (NCBI): domain Bacteria; kingdom Bacillati; phylum Actinomycetota; class Actinomycetes; order Micromonosporales; family Micromonosporaceae; genus Micromonospora; species Micromonospora sp. NPDC049523. The sequence continues at coordinate 337,398 of NZ_JBFAPP010000006.1, forward strand.
GGGACGAGGCGGCCCGGCACGGCCTGGCCGACCCGGCGCTGGCGCAGGCGGCTGCCGCCGTACTGCGGGTCGCGCTGGCAGCGGTCGACCGTACCGACCTGGCGCCCGCGACCCGTGACCAGATCAGCCACATCGTGCAGCGGCGACTGGGCGCCGCGGACAGGAGACGACCATGACCTCTGCGGGATCGGACCAGGACCTCCGGGTACGGATCGCAGACGAGTTGCAACGGGCCCGTACCCGTAGCGCGCTGCTCACCGAGGCGGTGGACGAGACGGAGCTGATGCGCCAGCACTCGCCGATCATGTCGCCGCTGGTCTGGGACCTCGCCCACGTCGGCAACCAGGAGGAGCTCTGGCTGGTACGTGACGTCGGTGGCCGCGAGCCGGTCCGCCGCGACATCGACGACCTGTACGACGCGTTCAAACAGCCCCGCCGGGACCGGCCGGCGCTGCCGCTGCTGCGGCCCGACGAGGCCAGGTCCTACCTGGTCACCGTCCGGGACAAGGTGCTCGACCTGCTCGACGGGATCCGGTTCGACAGCCGTCGGCTGGTCAGCGACGGGTTCGCGTTCGGGATGATCGTCCAGCACGAGCAGCAGCACGACGAGACGATGCTCGCCACCCACCAGTTGCGGGTCGGTCCGCCGGCACTCGCCGCGCCGCCGCCACCACCCGCGGTCGTGTCGGTCTCCGGTGAGGTACGGGTGCCCGGCAGCCGGTTCACCATGGGCACCTCCACCGACCCCTGGGCGCTCGACAACGAGCGCCCAGCGCACGTGGTCGACGTACCCGAGTTCTTCATCGACGCGGCGCCGGTGACCAACGGCGAGTACCTGGCCTTCCTGACCGGCGGCGGTTACGACAACGAGCGCTGGTGGAGCGGGCCGGGCTGGCAGCACCGGCAGGAGGCGGGGCTGACCGCGCCGCTGCACTGGCGGCACGACGGGACCGAGTGGGGTTACGTCCGCTTCGGCCGGTACTCCCGGTTGAACCTGGACGAGCCGGTGGTGCACGTCTGCTTCTACGAGGCCGAGGCGTACGCGGCCTGGGCGGGCAAGCGGCTGCCGACCGAGGTGGAGTGGGAGAAGGCGGCCCGCTGGGACCCGGCCACCGGACGCTCGCGCCGCTACCCGTGGGGAGACGCCGATCCCGGTCCGGAGCAGGCGAATCTCGGTCAGCGGCACCTGGCGCCCGCGCCGGTGGGCGCCTACCCGGCCGGTGCGTCGCCGCTCGGCGTGCACCAGTTGATCGGGGACGTGTGGGAGTGGACGTCGAGCGGGTTCGAGGGCTACCCCGGCTTCACCGCGTTCCCCTACCGGGAGTATTCGGAGGTCTTCTTCGGCAACTCGTACCGGATGTTGCGGGGTGGGTCGTTCGGCACCGACCGGTCGGCCTGCCGGGGCACGTTCCGCAACTGGGACCTGCCGATCCGGCGGCAGATCTTCAGCGGCTTCCGCTGTGCCCGCGACCCCCGACCGGAGGAGATCGGCGCGTGAGCCACCGGCACGCATACGGTCGTCTCCGGCTGCCCCAGGTTGCCTGCTGATGTGCCGGCACCTGGTCTACCTCGGGCCACCGGTACCGCTGGCCGCCCTGCTCTTCGACCCGCCGCACGGGCTGGTCCGGCAGTCCTGGGCGCCCCTGGACATGCGCGGCGGCGGCACCGTCAACGCCGACGGTTTCGGTGTCGCCTGGTACGCCGACACCCCCGAACCGGTGCGCTACCGCCGGGCGACCCCGATCTGGGCGGACGCGGCCCTGCCCGCGCTGGCCGCGTCCACCCGTTCCGGGGCGGTGCTGGCGGCGGTCCGTTCGGCCACCGTCGGTATGCCGGTGGTGGAGACGGCGGCGGCGCCCTTCACCGAGGGACGCTGGCTGTTCAGCCACAACGGGGCGGTACCCGGCTGGCCGGAGGCGCTGGTGCCGCTGGCCGAGGGGCTGCCGGTCCGGGACCTGCTCACGCTGGACGCCCCCACCGACGCGGCGCTGCTCTGGGCGCTGGTACGGCACCAGCTCCGCACCGGCGTGCCACCGGGCGAGGCGATCGCCGGCACCGTACGGATGGTCGCCGCCGCCGTGCCCGGAGCCCGGCTGAACCTGATGCTCACCGACGGCACCACGGCGGTCGCCTCCACCGCCGGACACGCCCTGTCGGTACGCACCGGCCCCGGTTCGGTGCTGATCTGCTCCGAACCGCTCGACGAAGACCCGGCCTGGGCCGGGGTACCGGACGGCCAACTGGTCGTCGCCACCACCGAAGAGCTGCACCTGCGACCGATAGGAGAGTTGGCGTGACCGCGGATCCGTTGGAGATCTACCTGGAAGAGCGGGACCTGGCCCGAGCCCTGCGCGAGGACGTCCGGACCGGGCTGACCGCGCAACCGAAGTGGCTGCCGCCCAAGTGGTTCTACGACGCGCGGGGCAGCGAGCTGTTCGAGGAGATCACCCGGCTGCCGGAGTACTACCCGACCCGGACCGAGCGGGCGATCCTGGCCGAGCACGCCACCGAGGTCGCCCGGACCACCGGGGCGAAGACGCTGATCGAGTTGGGGTCAGGGTCGTCGGAGAAGACCCGGCTGCTGCTCGACGCGTTCACCCGCCACGGTGGGCTGGGCACGTTCGTACCGCTGGACGTCTCGATCAGCGCGCTGCGCCAGTCCACGGCCGAGATCGCCGAGGCGTACCCGGGTCTGCGGGTCCGTGGCCTGGTCGGCGACTTCACCCATCAGCTCGACCGACTGCCGACCGGTGGCAGCCGATTGGTGGCCTTCCTCGGCGGGACGATCGGCAACCTGCTGCCGGCCGAGCGTGCGGAGTTCCTCCGGTCGATGCGGGACGCGCTGGAGTCCGACGACTGGTTGCTGCTCGGGGTCGACCTGGTCAAGGACCCGGCGGTGCTCGTGCCCGCGTACGACGACGCGGCCGGCGTGACCGCCGAGTTCAACCGCAACGTGCTGTCGGTGATCAACCGGGAGTTGGGGGCGGACTTCGACCCGGCCGCGTTCGAGCACGTGGCGCTCTGGGACCCGGAGCACGAGTGGATCGAGATGCGGCTGCGGGCGCGCCGGCCGAGCCGGGTACGGGTACTGGACCTCGACGTGGACTTCGCCGAGGGTGAGGAGATGCGGACCGAGGTGTCCGCGAAGTTCCGGCCCGAGGGTGTCACCGCCGAGCTGGACTCGGCCGGTTTCCTCGTCCGCCGCTGCTGGACCGACGAGCGGCACCTCTTCGCGGTGGTCCTCGCCCAGGTGGTCTGAGCCGTACCGGCTTCATCTCGTACCGGGCCGGTGCGCTCGGCGGCCCGGCGCGCCGGTTCGGTACGAGATCGGCTAGGCTCGGATGCGCGAAGGGGAGTAGCTCCCAATGTCGTGGTCGACATACTGGTGCGCAAGCATCCGGCCACGCGGCCTCACCACGGTGAGGCGGGCGAGACCTTCGACCAGGCTGTTCAAGCCGGGTCGAGGTCGATCGCGCCCTGGACCCGGTCCCGACCGGGAAGGGTTTTCATGGAGGGCTTTTTTGTTGCCCTGGTGGTCAGCTTCGGCGTGATCTTCGTTGCCGAACTCGGCGACAAGTCACAGCTCATAGCCTTGACCTTCGCCACCAGGTTCAAACCGGTGCCGGTGCTGATCGGTATCACGATCGCGACCGCGCTGGTCCACCTGGCCTCGGTGGCGATCGGCTACGGGCTCGGTGCGACGCTGCCCACCGGCTGGATCGCGCTCGGCGCCGGTGTGGCGTTCCTCGGTTTCGGCGCGTGGACGCTGCGCGGCGACAAGCTGACCGAGGAGGAACGCGCCAAGGCCGAGCAGACCAAACGCTCGGCGATCATCGCCGTGTCGGTCGCGTTCTTCCTGGCCGAGCTGGGCGACAAGACGATGCTGGCGACGATCACCCTGGCCACCCAGTACGGCTGGTTCGGCACCTGGGTCGGCTCGACGGTGGGCATGGTCGCGGCGGACGCGTTGGCCATCCTGGTCGGCCGGATGCTCGGCCGCCGGCTGCCGGAGAAGGTCATCAAGTACGGCGCCGCGGCGCTGTTCGCGCTGTCCGGGCTCTGGCTGCTGCTCGACGGGCTGAAGGAACTGCTCTGATCCGTTCCGGCCTACTCGGCCCGGCGTGGGGTAACCGCCCTCGGGTGTGCCCCACGCCGGGTGGGCTGCGCGCCACGCCGGGCGGGCCGAGGGAGCCGGGTTGGCCGAGGAACTGCTGCGCGATGTCTCCGGTGTGCTGGTCACCGTGGTGGAGGCGGTCGGCGCGTGCGTGATCTTCGTCGGGGCGATCTGGGCGGCGGTACGTTTCGTCGTGCTGGCGGTACGCCACCGTAGCGCCGCGGTCTTCACCCCGATCCGGCTCTCGCTGGGGCGGTTCCTCACCCTCGGCCTCGAATTCCAGCTCGCCGCGGACGTGCTGCGTACCGCGGTCGCCCCGAGCTTCGACCAGATCGGGCAGTTGGCGGCCATCGCCACCATCCGGACCGCGCTGAACTACTTCCTGCGCCGCGAGATCGAACAGGAACAGCGCCAGATCGCCGGCCGTACACCACCCGCTGATCATCCCCACGGACCGCCGCCGTGATCCGGTCGCTGGCCATCAGTCTGATCACCGCGGCCGCCCTGCTCTCCGGGGTGGTCACGCTGCTGGGGGTCCGGTCCTGGCGTACCGCCCTGCGGTTGCTGCTGGACCTGCTGACCGCGGCCAGCCTGCTCCGGCTCGTCTCGGCCGAGCACTGGACCGACATCGCCACGGCGGGAACGATCGTGCTGTTACGTACGGTGATCGGTGCGGTGCTGGCGACCCCCGCCACCGGCGCCGGCCCGACCCGCCCGGCGCCCACCACCTCTCCCGACCGGCCTGGTCCGGCGCCGACGAGCCCGACCGGGTAACCGTGGCAATGCCCGGCGTTTGCCATCCCGCCGTCTTCGCCGTGCCTACCGTGAGTGGTGCTCGGGCCGGTCCGGCCAGGGCGTACGCGGCCGTGACCGACTGCGCGGGGCGGCCCGACGAACAGGGGGTCGAGCGATGAGCACACCGCCCGATGACGGGGCTCGCCACGACGAGCCGAACGAGTACGGCTTCGCCGGTGACCCGACGCTGCCGGAGCCGGAGCGCGTGAACCGCCCGGACGAGCTCGATGAGGCGGAGGAGGTGGCGGTACCCGGCGACGACTTCACCGAAGGTCTCAGCGAGTCCCTCGACAACGAGGAGTCGCACGACCCCCACCGTGGCGACGGCAAAGCCCGGTAGCAATATCGGCCGTGTTGGGCCGAATACGGGCACAAGGGCGGTTCAGTCCTCTACATTCGGTTCGGCGCTGAATACGGGCGGTATGGATCTTTTTCATACTGTCTGAGTTTCCGGGCGCACCGAATAGCCCGCACGCCGGATCAACCGTTAACGCCGCAGATAGGGAGGTCTGGCCTGATGGATCTGCGCACCCACCTTGCCGTCGTGCGCCAACGCTGGTGGCTCGTACTGGCGACGGTCATGGTCGGGCTCGGCGCCGCCGGTCTCGTCACCGTGCGTACCGAGCCGTTGTACACCTCGTCGGTGACGTTCTTCGTCACCACCCAGAGCCAGGGCGTGACCGACGCGTACCAGGGTGGCCTCTTCCTCCAGCAGCGGGTGAAGTCGTACGCCGACCTGCTCACCAGTGACCGGCTCGCACAGAGCATCGTCGCCGACGGGCCGGTGGGGCTCACCGCCGACGAGGTGCAGGCGCGGATCACCGCGCGGGTGGAGGCGAACACCGTACTGCTCCGGGCCACGGTCACCGACAGTGATCAGGCCCGGTCGTTGCGGCTCACCGAGTCGGTGGCGTCGCACTTCGTCTCGCTGGTCCAGCGGTTGGAGACGCCGCCCGGCGCCCAGGAACCACCGGTGAAGATCGAGACGGTGAGCGGTCCGCGGGTCAGCGCCGATCCGGTCTCACCCCGGCCAGCCCGCAACCTCGCCGTCGGCGGTGTGCTCGGCCTGCTGCTCGGCATCGCACTCTGTGTGCTGCGTGGACTGATCGACAACACCGTCCGCGACGGCGCCACCCTCCAGCAGCTCACCGGCAGTCCGCTGCTGGGTCAGATTCCCTGGGACGTGGAGGCGCTCACCTCGCCACTGATCGTCGGCGCCGCGTCGCAGTCGGCGCGGGCGGAGGCGATGCGCAAGCTCCGTACCAACCTGCGGTTCGTCGACGTGCACGAGTCGGCGCGGGTGATCGCGGTGACCAGCTCGGTCCAGGGTGAGGGCAAGACGACCCTCTCCTGCAACCTGGCCATCTCGCTGGCCGAGGCGGGCTGGCAGGTGCTGCTGGTCGACGCCGACCTGCGGCGGCCGAAGATTGCCCAGTACCTGGGGCTGGAGGCCGGCATCGGCCTGACCGACGTGCTGATCGGCGAGGTCGAGGTCGCGGACGTGGTGCAGCCCTGGGGCGACAAGTCGCTGCTGGTCCTGCCGGGCGGTTCGATGCCGCCGAACCCGAGCGAGTTGCTCGGTTCCAAGGGCATGGCCGACCTGCTGCGCGCGCTGCGCGAGTCGGCCGACATCGTCATCGTCGACACCGCCCCGCTGCTTGCCGTCACCGATGCCGCGGTGGTCGCGGTGCAGACCGACGGGGTCCTGCTCGCCACCCGGCACAGCAAGACGACCCGGGCGCAGGTGGCCACGGCCACCGAGGCACTGGAGGCGGTCTCCGCGCGGGTGCTCGGCTGCGTACTCAACATGGCCAAGGTGGCCAGGTCGGACAACTACCAGTACGAGATGTACCGGACTCTGGTGGCCGAGCCGCCACCGGCGCCGATCTCGGGTGTGCCGGCGACCCAGCAGGCCGACTGGACCGACACCGGCGTCGCGACGGCGCCGGTGGGCGGGCACGAGGACGAGCTGGGACCGCTGCGGGAGGATCCGCGGACGGTAGGGGCGACACCGACCCAGGAACTCAGCCGGATACCGCGATGAGTCCCACGGTCGGTCGCAGCGCGCGCTCGATTTCGCGTACGCAGTGACGGAACTCCGCGATCGGCAGGCCCACCGGGTCGGTCAGATCGTCGTCGTCGGGCCGGGCCGGAGGCTGCAAACCGGCCCGGGCCCGGCTGGCCGCCGCCACGGCCGCGTCGAGTCGCCGTACCGGATCCCGTTGCCCGGCCGGCACCGCCCCGCCCTGCTCGACCGCGCTGTCCTGCTCGACCGCGGCGGCGGCAAGCCGGGCGAACTGGCGCAGGGTGAACGTACGGCGCAGCGCGGACGGGGCCAGCGAGACGCAGGTGGTCCGCTGGGCCCTGGTCGCGGTGAGGATCAGCCCGGCAGCGCGGAGCTGCTCGGCGTGCAGTGGCCGGCTGCGGAACGCCTCCGGGTCGGTTCCGCGTTCGGCGGTGACCCGGGCGGCGTGCGGGTGCATCGGGTAGCCGGGCACCGCGTGCGTGCCGGCACTGGCAACCGGTACGGTCGCCGCCTCGCTGCCGAGCCGCTGCACCAGCAGTTCCCGGGCGAGGTACTCCGCCATGGGGGACCGGCACAGATTCGCGTGGCACACGATGAGCACCCCGCCGAGCATGTCTCCTCCTCGCTGCTCCGGCGTCACGGATGGCCGGTAGCCCACCGGGTGCAACGAGCGGCCGGCTGGCGCGACCTGCGGAAAACGGCCCTGATCGCCGAGCGCCACGCCGAGTGCGAGTTTTACTCACAACCCGCCACTTATGGGCTGTAAAAAGCCTGTACAACGGCGACGAAACGAATAAGCGTGCTATAGAGATCTGTAGCAATTACATCCTTATGGTCGTTTTGCCCAAACTATGGAGTGTGTTGGTGTGACGCAGGGCGAATCTGCCCCGATGCAACGCTCTCGACGCCGGTCCAGCCGGCCCCGGTCGCGAGTGGGGCTGCGCCGTACCCTGATCACCGTCCTGGTGGTCGCCTGCCTGCTGTTCCTCAGCGTCGGCTGGCTCGGGTTGCGCGGCTGGCAGGCTCGGGGTCACCTGCTCAGCGCCGCCGGCCTCGCCCGCGAGCTGGGCGAGCAGGTGCTCGCCGGTGACACCGAACAGGCCGCCCGTACCCTGTCCGCACTCCAGTCGCAGGCCGGCGCGGCCCGCTCCGCCACCGGCGACCCGACCTGGCGGCTCGCCGGTCACGCGCCCTACGCCGGTGACGACCTGGCGGCCGTACGGGACGTCGCCGTCGCCGTCGACGACCTCGCCCGGCACGCCTTCCCGTCGCTGCTCCGGTTGGACCTGGCCACGCTGGTGCCGAAGGGCGGACGACTCGACCTGACCCGGTTGCAGGCCGCCGCACCCGAGCTGAGCACCGCCGACACCGCCGTCCGGCAGGCCCGCGAACGGGTCGACGGGATTCGCTCCGCCGGCCTCCAGGCACCGGTACGAGACGCGGTCGAGCAACTGCGCGCCGAGTTGGACCGACTCGCCGATCTCACCTCCACCGCCCGCCACGGCGCGGTCCTGCTCCCACCGCTGCTGGGCGCGGGCGGCCCGCGTACGTATCTCGTCGCCTTCCAGAACCTGGCCGAACCGCGCTCGACCGGCGGCATCTTCGGCGCGTACGCGGTGATCCGGGCCGACGGCGGCAAGGTGCAGATCCTCAAGCAGGGCGCCGCCGCCGAGCTGGGCGGCTTCGACAAGCCGGTCAGCGAGCTCGACAAGGACATGCGGGGCCTCTACACCGACCTGCTCGGCATCTACCCGGCCGACGTGAACCTGACCCCGCACTTCCCGACCGCCGCCGCGCTGTTCCGCGAGATGTACCGGCGTCGGACCGGCACCGTGGTCGACGGCGTGCTCGCCACCGACCCGGTGACCCTGTCCTACCTGCTCGAGGCGATCGGCCCGGTGCCGGTGCCCAAGCACCCGACGCTGACCTCGGCCACCGCCGTGAAGACCCTGCTCTCCGACGCGTACGCGCGCATCGACGCGCCCAAGGACCAGGACAAGTACTTCGCCAACGCGGCGATGTCGGTCTTCGACGCCCTGCTCACCCGCACGGTCGACCCGCGCAAGCTGCTCGACGCACTGGACCGGGCGGTCGACGAACGGCGGATCCTGTTCTGGAGCGCCCACCAGCAGGAGCAGGACGACCTGGTCGAAACCCGCGTCGCCGGGGTCCTCCCGGAACACGAGACGGTGCCGACGGTCGGAGCCTTCCTCAACGACGGCACCGGGTCGAAGCTCGGTTACTACCTGACCCGTTCCGCCGAGCTGACCGTGGGCGGCTGCCGCCCCGACGGGCGGCGCGAACTCAAGCTGCGGCTCGCGATCGGTTCGACCGCGCCGAGCAAGGGCCTCAGCGATTCCGTACTCGGCCTGCAGCTTCCCGGAGACCCGTACCGCAACCGAGTGGTGGCCTACGTCTTCAGCCCGGTCGGCGGTACCCCGGTACGCGCCCGGCTCGACGGCGCGGCCACCCCGATCGGTGCCGGAATGGAACGCGGTCGCCGGGTCGCCGTACTCAGCGTCGACATCCCACCGGGCAAGACCCGGGAGCTGGAGGTCGACCTGCTGACCCCGGTGACCCGGACCGGCACCGCAGACCTGTGGCTGACGCCCGGCGCCACGCCCTGGACCACCCGTGTCAATCCTGCAATCACGTGTGAACAGTAGAGAGAGGATCCATCATGCGGCTCACCCGCATCGTCGCCTCGGCCATGGCGGCATTCGTCATGGCCGGCGCGCTTGCCACCATGACATCCAGCCCGGCGGCCGCCCAACCACAACCGCCCTACCCGCCGCAGCCGCCGGTGTTGACTCTGAGCGAGTCGGCCGTGGCGATCGGCGAGGAGGTCACGTTGTTCGGCCGGTTCTACGGGCCGAACGAGACCGTCGACATCGTCTTCACGCCACAGGCGGCGGCGGCCGGTGCCGTCGAGCGGACCACCGTCCGTCAGGAAAACGGTACGACCGTCGCGATGGTGCCGGTCGCGTACCCGTCGGGACCGCCGCCGGCGCTGGTCGCGGTGACCAACGCCCAGGGCGAGTTCCAGATCACGTTCGACGCGGACTGGAAGGGCACCTGGCTGATCACGGCGACCGGTCGTGAGTCGGGCCTGAGCGCGAGCGTCGTGCTGACCGTGGTGCCCCGTCAGCTCCCGGTCACCGGTAGCTCGCTCGGTCGTCAGCTCGGCGTCGGTGCCGGGCTGCTGCTCCTCGGTGTGGTCCTGGTCCTGCTGACCGTGGTCCGTCGCCGTCGCGGCGGTATGCGCGCCGGTACGGCCTGACCCGACCCGCGGGGAGGATGGCCGATCTCCCGTGGTGGCGTTGCACGCCTGAGCGCCGGTCGGACGAGCGAGAGCTTGTCCGACCGGCGCTCGCCCATGTCCGAACGCGTACGCAGTTGGTCCTGATGGCGGCTGTCGTGGCACCACTTCCGACGGCGGTCCGGCCACAATTGATCAGATGAACCGTCCCCTGCTGTTCCTCGACATAGATGGGGTGCTGAACCCGTTCGACGGCCCCTGCCCCGCCGGTTTCTCCGAACACGACCTGTTTCCCGGCGAAGAGTCCATCAGGATCAACCCCGGTCACGGTGCCTGGATCACCGAGCTGGCCGCCACCTTCGACGTCACCTGGGCGACCAGTTGGAACGACGACGCGAACCGCCTCCTCGCGCCGCTGCTGGGCATCCGCGCGTTGCCCGTACTCACGATGCCGCCGGTGCCGTTCCATCCGAACGCCAAGGTTCCGCTGATCGCCGCACTGGCGCAGGACCGGCCGACGGCCTGGATCGACGACGCGCACACCCACGAGGCCCGGACCTGGCGCGACAACCGCACCGCACCGACCATCCTGGTCGCCGCGGACCCGGCCGTCGGCCTCACCCGCGCGCACGTCGACCAGATCCTCGCCTGGTCCGCCAGCCTGTGACCGCCTGAACTCTCCCTACCGCACCGTGATCCACCCGACAGGAGTGAAAACTTCTCACCTCGGGTAGTAGCCGCCCCGCGCCGCCGGTGTGTGCGGTGCCGGTGAAGGAGAGGTGGCGGCGTGGATGGCGGCCTGAGACTGAACATGAACGCGCTGGATTACGCGATCCTGGCGCTCTACTTCGTCACGGTGCTCGGGGTGGGCTTCATGGCCCGCCGAGCGATCCGGAACAGTACCGACTTCTTCCTCTCCGGCCGGTCGCTGCCGGCCTGGGTCACCGGGCTGGCCTTCGTCGCGGCGAACCTCGGCGCGCTGGAGATCATCGGGATGGCCGCCAACGGCGCCCAGTACGGCATGATGACGCTGCACTACTACTGGATCGGTGCCGTACCGGCGATGGTCTTCCTGGGCATCGTGATGATGCCCTTCTACTACGGTTCCAAGGTCCGCAGCGTCCCGGAGTACCTGCGGCTGCGGTTCAACCGGCCGACCCACCTGTTCAACGCGTTGAGTTTCGCGCTGGCCCAGGTGCTGATCGCCGGGGTGAACCTCTACGCCCTCGCGCTGGTGATGCAGGCACTGCTCGGCTGGCCGCTCTGGCTGTCCATCGTGGTCGGCGCGGCGATCGTGCTGGCCTACATCACCGTCGGCGGGCTGACCTCGGCGATCTACAACGAGGTGCTCCAGTTCTTCGTCATCCTCGCCGGGCTGATCCCGATCACCGTGATCGGTCTGGTCAAGGTCGGCGGTGTCGACGGACTCTTCGACGCGGTGCGCGCCTCGGACCTCGGCGAGGCTGGGCTGCACACCTGGGCCGACACCGGCAGTTCCGCCAACCCGCTCGGTGCGAACTGGATCGGGCTCGTCTTCGGCCTCGGCTTCGTGCTCTCGTTCGGCTACTGGACCACGAACTTCGCCGAGGTCCAGCGGGCGCTGTCCGCGCGGAACATGAGCGCCGCCCGGCGTACGCCGATCATCGCCGCGTACCCGAAGCTGCTGATCCCGGTCGTGACGGTCATCCCCGGTCTGATCGCCCTGATCACCGTGCAGGGGCTCGGGGCGGAAAGCGGTGCGTTGCAGTACAACAACGCGATCCCGCTGCTGATGCGCGACCTGCTGCCCAACGGCGTGCTGGGTGTGGCGGTGACCGGGCTGCTCGCCTCGTTCATGGCCGGTATGGCGGCGAACGTCAGCGGCTTCAACACCGTCTTCACGTACGACATCTGGCAGTCCTACGTCCGGCGCGACCGTGACGACGACTACTACCTGCGGGTGGGCCGGATCGCCACCATCGGCGGTGTTGTCGTCGGCATCGGTACGGCCTTCATCGCGGCCGGCTTCAGCAACATCATGAACTACATCCAGACGTTGTTCTCGCTGTTCAACGCCCCGCTGTTCGCGACCTTCATCTTCGGCATGTTCTGGAAGCGGATGACCGCCTGGGCCGGGTTCTGGTCCCTGCTCGCCGGCACCGTCGGCTCGCTCGCCACGTACCTGCTCTACCTGGCCGACGTGCTCAAGTTCGACTCCGACCTGGAGGAGAGCTTCTGGGGCGCCGGGGTGGCGTTCGTCCTGGTCGCGATCGTCGCGGCGGTGCTGACGCCGTTCGGCGCGGCGAAGCGCGACGACGACCTGCGCGGCCTGGTCTACGGCCTGGGCGGGGTCGACCTCAAGGGCGACGTACTCGCCGGTGACGCCGCCTGGTACCGCTCGCCGCTGCTGCTCGGCGGCATCGCCCTCGCCCTGTCCGGTCTGCTCTACCTGCTGGTCCTCTGAAAGGGGTGGACACGATGCCCGAGAACACCGATCCGAGCACCGACACACTCGACACCACCGAGGCCGAGCGCCGCTCGGCCGCCGCCCGCCGGTTCGACCTGCGCCGGGTGATCGGTGGTCTGTTCCTGGCGTACGGCGTGATCGTCACCGGAATGGGCCTGTTCGACTCCGACGCCGAGATCGCCAAAGCCCAGGGCGTACGGATCAACCTCTGGGCCGGGCTGGCGATGCTGGTCTTCGGCCTCGCCTTCCTGCTCTGGCAGTGGCTGCGCCCGGTGGAGGCCCCCGACCCGTCGCCGACCGATCGGGACACCGACGCCCCCGACGCCCCCGCCCGATAACCCGCCCCCGGTCCCGGGACACCGGCCCGGTTGTTGCACCGCCGAATGGCGCCGCGTACGGATTCGCGGCGCCATTCGGCCGTGACCGGGTCACGCCGGAGACGACGCCACGGCGGTCGAGTCGCAGGCCGGGTATTCCCCGGAAGCCCGCTGTTCGGTGGTCTCGATGTAGTCGTGCAGCGCCTGTCGGGAGCGGGCGAGGGTGTCGATGCGTTCGTCCAGCCCGTGCAGGCGGGCCCGCAGGGTGTCCAGGAGATCGGGGCACGGTTCGAGTTCGGGGGCGGTGCCGGTGGCGCAGGGCAGCAGGAATCCGATGTCCTGGGTCGACAGCCCGGCTTCGAGCAGCTTCCGGATCTGGGTCACGGTCAGGATCGCGTCGGTGGTGTATTCGCGGTAGCCGCTGGCGCCACGGCCGGGCTCGAGCAGGCCCTGGGCCTCGTAGTACCGCAACTGATGTGCGTTGACGCCGGACCGTCGACTCAGTTCACCGATCAGCACTCTCGTTCCCCCTTGACCTTCATATCGGTGTGAACGTTGATGATTCTGCCAGCACCATCAATTCGACTCGATGGGAAAACACGATGCGAGACAGCGATGCCGGTCCTGGTCCGGTGACGGTCGTCGGCCTCGGTCTGATGGGCCAGGCGCTGGCCGGGGCGTTCCTGCAGGACGGACACCCCACGACCGTGTGGAACCGTACGGCGGCGAAGGCAGAGCACCTCGTCGCCCGGGGCGCGACCCTCGCCGACTCGGCCCACGACGCCGTCACGGCCAGCCCGCTCGTGGTCGTCTGCGTGTCGGACTACGACGCCGTACACGAACTGCTCGACCCGCTGGGCGACGCCCTCGCCGGTCGGGTCCTGGTGAACCTGACCTCGGGACCCTCGCTGGTGGCGCGGGAAACCGCCGAGTGGGCGGCGCGACTGGGCGTCACCTACCTCGACGGCGCGATCATGGCTGTTCCCGCCGGCATCGGTACGGCGGACGCCGCCATCCTCTACAGCGGGTCCCGTTCCGCCTTCGACCTGCACGAACCGGCCCTGAGAAGCCTCGCCACCGAAACGACGACATTCATCGGTGAGGACCCCGGCCTGTCGGCGCTGTTCGAGATGGCGATGCTCGGCGTGATGTGGGGCGTCCTGAACGGATTCCTCCACGGTGCGGCCCTGCTGGGCGCGGCGGGGGTGGACGCCACGGCCTTCGCCCCGATCGCGAAGATGGGGATCGGAACCGTGGCAGACTGGGTGCACGACTATGCGCGGCAGATCGACGACGGAGCCTATCCGGTGCTGGATTCGACCATCGACACCCACCTGGCCACGATGGAGCATCTCGTGCACGAGAGCGAGTCCCTCGGTGTCAGCGCCGAACTGCCGAGGTTCGTCAGGGCCCTGGCCGAACAGGCGGTGGCCGCCGGGCACGGCGGAAACGGTTACGCTGCGTTGATCGAGCAGTTCCGCACACCTTCGGGGGTACGAGCATGACCGCGACCCGGTTCGACCCGCGTACGTTGCTCGCCGCAAGCCGGCTCGGCGTGCTCGCGACGATCAAGGCGGATGGTCGCCCCCAGCTTTCCCCCGTCATGCCCTTCTACGATCGGCAGGCCGGTCTCCTCTACGTGTCGATGACGCAGGGGCGGGCCAAGACGGCGAATCTGCGCCGGGATCCGCGCGCCACACTGGAGGTCACCGGCCCGGACGGCCGCGAATGGGCCACCGCCGAGGGCATCGCGACCCTGACCGGCCCGGGAACCGACCCCCACGGCCCCGAGGTCGAGGCGCTGGTGGACTACTACCGCCTCGCCGCGGGCGAGCACCCGGACTGGGACGAGTACCGGTCGGTGATGGTGTCCGACCGCAGGGTGCTCATGGTGATGACCGTCGACCACGTCTACGGCGCCAGCATCCGTTGACGACGCGGGCTACCGGGACTATGCGTCGAAGAGTTCCGCGGTGAAGAAGTCACGGAGTTCGGCGACGGCCGAGCCCGGCTCGCCCTCGCACGAGGCGTTGCGCATCCTCGTGTCCTGGACGGCGGGCATCGTCCGGACGTCAACGGGTGATCGGTAGGAAGCGTGCCCGGAGCCCCGTCGGTGCGAGCCGGCCGAGGAACTCCGGGTCGGCCGTCTCGGCGTTCGGTGACTCGACGGTGAAGCGCTGGGCCAGCCGTGAGGTGGCGAGCGTGAGTTGCCGCATGGTCAGCGCCGAGCCCACGCAGACCCGGGGACCGGCACCGAACGGCAGATACGCCGCGCTGGGCGCCGGTCGTCCGGTCAACCAGCGGCCGGGGTCGAACTCGTCCGGTCGCTGCCACCACCGTGGGTCCCGGTGGATCAGGTACGGGTTGAGCAGCACGTCGTCTCCGGGGCGTAGCGACCACTGGCCCAGGGTGGTGGCCGTACTGGCGGTGCGGGTCATCAGCCACACGGGTGGGTATAGCCGGAGCACCTCCTTGACCACGGCTTCGGCCAGCGGGAGCCGCGCCGCCGGCTGGGCGTCACCGCCCGGCCCGCCCGCTTCGGCGCGCAGGTCGGCGGTCAGTCGGGGTTGGCGGGCCAACTCCCGGACGATCGAGGCGAGCGCGGCGGCGGGAACACCGTGGCCGCCCATCAGGATGCCGCGAAGTGTCGACATCACCGCCCGGTCGGTCATCCCCGGGTCGGCGGTGAGCAGCAGGGAGAGCAGGTCGCCGTGGGTGTTCCCGCTGCCGGAGGCGCGTCGCCGGGCGACGATCGCGGTCAGGGAGTCGATGGTGTGCCGGTGGGAACGGAAGAAGCGGCGGTTGCGTCGCAGCGGCAGCCAGGCGGGCAACTGGTACGACGTGCCGGAGAACGGTCGGGTGACGTCCAGGCTTTCGGCGAGAAGTTCGGGGATCTCGGCGGAGTCGGGACCGAAGCAGTATTCGGAGATCGACCGGGCGGTGAACGTACGCATCAGGGGGAGCACGTCACACTCGGCACCGGCCACCGAGTCGGTGACCTCGTCGAGGATCTCGACGGTACGGTCGTCCGCCGCGACGGAGTTGGCGTGGTTGAGCCCCGGCCACACCGTACGGCGCGCGGACATCCAGGAATTGCCCTGCCTGGTGGCCTGCTCGATGTCCCGTCGGGTGTCGAAGGGCGCCAGTTCCGTGACGAAGTCGCGGTTCGTACGGGCGAGCACGTCGTGCGTCAGGTCCGGGTCGATCACGAACACGGTCCGCTCGTCGTACGAGAAGACGTCGCCGTACTCGTGGTGGCAGCGCCGGAGGAACCCGATCCGGTCGTTGTCGTACGCCGGGATGTTGCCCATCAGCCAGTGCCCGCGCGGACCTGGCGGTCGACTTATCTCCTTGACGTGTGCCATCCGGGCCCCCAAGAGAGAATCACAGGATCCCCGGGCGGGGATCCTGTGATCACTGTTTGTCGGTAGTCGTGATGGGAGTGGTTCCTGGCAGTGCCAGGGCGCAGGTCTAGTTGCCCTCGTAGCCGTAGAACCAGTACGGGTAACGTCCGCTGACCTGGGGCTTACCCACCAGGCGAGCCGCCACGTGACGCAGCATCCGGGTCATGAGCACCTCCTACATCGATAGGGGACGATCATCTGAGCGGATCGTGTCATAGGGAGTTGTGCCCGGGCAACGGGTCGCGACGCGAGCCGCGACGGTGGGGAAGCCTGGCGAATCGCCTCCCGAGACGACCCCGGAAACACGGCGGTGAAGTGGCCGCGACCGCCTTGCGTCGGGGGAGAGTGCCCTGACCGGCGAGTACCCGGGTGGTGCCGCCACCCGGTGGCCACCCGCACGACCGCCGCCGTCGATCACCACGACCGTCGTCGAGAGCACATGGCTCCAAAAAGGACTATCCCGCTGACGCAGGCATCACCGTACGCATCAGTACAAGATCGTGTGGGGCGTCCGGTGCCCCGGATGTGGCGGCTCTGTCGCTCCGGAGGTCTGCACCGGCTTTGCCCCGATATGCTGCACGAATGATCAACTCGTATACGGGAAGTGACGATGTCGATGTCGGCGTGGCGATGGCCGCGGCGGCTGCCGGCGCGAACGTGGTGCGTGACATGTACGGCCAGCGGCTCAGCCGGATCGACAAGGGTGCCGGGGACTTCGCCACGGCTGCGGACGTGGCCGCCGAGCAGGCGATTCTCGACGTCATCCGTGCCCAGCGGCCTCACGACGCGGTGCTCGGCGAGGAGGGCGGCCAGCAGGGCGCGGCTGACTCCGTACGTCAGTGGTTGGTGGATCCCCTGTGCGGCACGCTGAACTACGCCGTCGGCAACATGCTGGTGGCGGTCAACGTGGCGCTGCGTGACGGGGCGGCGGCGGTGGCCGACCCGTTCAGCGGCGAGGTCTTCTTCACCGACGGTGGGACCGCCCTGGTACGGCACAACGGTCTTGACGCACTCCTGTCGCCCACACCTGACACCCGCCTGGTCGACGTCAACCTGGACCCGCCGTTCCCGAACGCACCCGGATTCCGGGCCGTGGACCTGCTCGCCCACCCCGGTTTCGTGGCCCGGTTCCGGCCCCGGGTCGTCTCCACGACGCTCGCGCTGACCTGGGTCGCTGCCGGCAAACGCGCCGCGTACGTCACCGACGGTGGTGACCTGTCCGGGAGCGTGCACTTCGCCGCGGGCATCGCGATCTGCCGGGCCGCCGGCTGTGTGGTCACCGGAATCGACGGCGCCCCGATCGGGCCGGCGGGCCGAGGGCTGGTGGTCGCCGCCGACGCCGATACCCACAGCGAGCTGATGTCCCTGATCCGCCGCCGCTGAGGCCCGGGACGACGGCTGTTGACATCCCCGAACGACCGACATAATTTATGAAAACATCGGATTGATGATGGCCCACGTTACCTGCTGGATGGCGGAAAGTCCGGATCCAGGCGGTAGAGATCCGATGAATGTGTCGGAAGGGAAACCACCGTGCTCGAATCGTCCCGTCGTGACTTCCTCCGCCTGACCGGTGCGGCCGGGGCCGGTCTCGCGATCGCCGGCGCCCGGCCGTTCGCCGCGCACGCCGCACCGGCCCGTCCCACCGAAGCCACACTGGTCCCGGAGGCCCAGGTCACCACGCTCTGGTACCGCACACCAGCCAAAGAGGACCAGATCATCCGGGAGGGCCTGCCGATCGGCAACGGCCGGCTCGGTGCACTGACCGGCGGCAACCCCGCCGACGACGTCGTCTACCTCACCGACGGCTCGTTCTGGACCGGTGGACGCAACGACACCCTGCAGAGCGACGGCCAACTCCCGTACGACGGGAACGGCTTCGGCAGCTTCGGCCTGCTCGCCCAGGTACGCGTCGCGCTGACCGGCCACAACCCGCAGACGTACACGGACTATCGCCGCACTCTCGACCTCAGCAACGGAATCGTGTCGGTGAGCTACCGGATCGGGAAGGCGCACTACCGGCGCGAGGTCTACGCCAGCCACCCGGACGACGTGATCGTCCTGCGGCTCACCCAGTCCGGCGGCGGCAGCCACACCGGTTCCGTGTCCCTGGTCGGCACCCACAGCGAGACCACCACGGCCGCCGGCAGCCAGGCCAGCTTCGCCGGCACGCTGCCCAATGGCCTGAGGTACGCGGCGGCGGTCACCGCGATCGGCTCCGGCGGCCGGATCGGCACCGACGGTTCCAAGGTCACCTTCGAGGGCTGCCGGGAACTGCTGGTGGTGATCTGCGGCGGCACCGACTACTCCCGGGACGCGGCGAAGAACTTCCGCGACCCGGCGGTCGACCCGCTCGCGCTCGCCCGTACGAAAATCGCCTCGGCCGCTCGGGTCCCCGCAGCCGGCCTGCTCGCCACGCACGTCGCCGACTACCGGCGGCTCTACGACCGGATGCGGTTGCGCCTGGGCGAGTCGACGCCGGTGCAGCGGGCCCTGGATACCTGGTCGCGGATCGCCGTCCGCTACACCGACCCGACCACCCCCGACCCGGAACTGGAAGCGATGTACGTCCAGTTCGGCCGGTACCTGAACATCACCGGCTCCCGTGACCGGCTGCCGATGAACCTCCAGGGCATCTGGGTGCACAACAACAACCCGGACTGGTTCGGCGACTACCACACCGACATCAACATCCAGATGAACTACTGGTTGGCCGACCCGGCCGGGCTCGGCGAGACCGCGCACGCCCTGGCCGACTACTGCGTGTCCCAGTTGCCGGTCTGGACCGATGTCACCCGACGGCTGTACAACGACCCCCGCAACCGTTTCCGCAACAGCAGCGGAAAACTGGCCGGCTGGGCGGTCGCGTTCTCCACGAACATCTACGGCGGCAGTGGCTGGGTCTGGCACCCGTCCGGCAACGCCTGGCTGTGCAACTCGCTGTGGCGGCACTACGAGTACAGCCTGGACCGCGCGTACCTGGAGAAGATCTACCCGGTGCTCAAGGGTGCGGCGGAGTTCTGGCAGTCCCGGCTCATCCCGACCACGGTCACCGAGCCGGACGGTACGACCCGCGAGGTGCTGGTCGACGACAACGCCTGGTCACCGGAGCACGGCCCGGACGCGAAGGGCATCACGTACGCGCAGGAACTCGCCTGGGACCTGTTCCAGCAGATCAAGGTCGCCGCCGAGGTGCTCGGCCGGGACCAGGACTTCGCCGCCGAGGTCACCGACCTCCAGTCCCGGCTCTACCTGCCCCGGGTCAGCCCGAAGAGCGGCTGGCTCGAGGAGTGGATGACCCCGGAGAACCTCGGCGAGACCACACACCGGCACCTCTCCCCGCTGATCGGCTTCTACCCCGGCGACCGGATCAACACCGACACCAGCCCGAAGGAACTGGTCGACGGCGTACGGGCGTTGCTCACCGCGCGCGGCATGGACAGTTACGGCTGGGCCTGCGCGTGGCGGTCGCTGTGCTGGTCCCGGCTGAAGGACGCGGAGAACGCGTACCAGCTCTACCTGACCGTGTTGCGGCCGTCGATGAACAACGGCAACGGCACCTCGGCCAACCTGTTCGACATGTACAGCCAGGGCAGCTACACCATCTTCCAGATCGACGCCAACCTGGGCGGAGCCGCCGCGGCGCTGGAGATGCTGCTCTACTCACGACCCGGTGTCATCGAACTGCTGCCCGCGCTTCCGGACGCCTGGGCACCCAGCGGTGAGGTGACCGGCGTCGGCGCCCGAGGTGGCTTCGAGGTGGATCTCGCCTGGCGCAACGGCAAGGTGACCAGCGCGACGATCCGCAGCGTCGGCGGCACCGAAACCGAGGTACGTGCGGGGAACTGGCGGCGTCGGATCACCCTCGAGCCGGGGCGGTCCGTCACCCTGACCCCCGGCCGCTGAGTCGTCGTCACCCGATGGGCCCACCACGATCGTGAGGGGTTCGGCTCCCGCCGGCCGAACTCCTCACGATCGTGCAAACCACCTAACGGCGTCAGCCTGGGACCGGATCATGTCGTCGGTCTGCCACCGATCTCGGTGCCATTCGCATTTATGTCATGTTGGCTGGCACCTATGTGCCCGTTTTGCTGATAGGTCGTGCCTTGCTGCCATGATGAAGTGGTGCCCTCGATGTTCCTTTGGGCAATGAAAGGCTGGCGCGGGTGAGTGAGTTCGCTGAGCACGTGCGGCAGGAGATGGTACGCCAGCGGGAGCAGCAGGAAGCGAGTCGGGTTGCCGACGAAAACGATCGCAAACTACATGCGACGCGCGTGGATTCGACCCTTGAGTTGACTCGAAAGATCGTTGGCGAGCTTCGCAATCACCGGGTCGAGATGGACGCCAGTGTTGTGCGGCGGGTGCAGGAAGAGCGGTTCAGAACGACGATATTCGGAAGGAAGGTTCCAGCCGGCCACGACTGGGTGGATGAGCGGCTCGCCGAGGGGTGGTGGATCCTTCGCGAGGAGCGCGCCGACCCGGATTCACGGACAGCGGAACTGATGAGCGGGACGTATATCGTCCTCGCGTCCACGGGCGACGTATGGTACTACGATATCGATGGCACCTACGTACTCCTGGATCGGGTGAAGCGATCCCACCCCGGGAAGGATGCGTCGCAAGCTGATCAGTTGGAGTGGGTGACGTACAAGAGCGCGCTCGGCCGTATCTGGGGAAATCTTGATCGAGGGTTGACCCGGCTTCTTGTAGACAACGGCATAGACGTCGACTTCCTGGACGAGGAGGTGGGGAGGGAGAGCGCCGATTGAGTGGGTGCATCGTCCCCCATTCCCTGACTTGCGTCTCAAGGGCGGAGCGCGTCTTCGGCGTCGGTGGCCGCGGCGAGGATGGCGGTTCGTTCCTCGCGGGTGAAGACACCTTGGCGTACCCAGTTCGCGGAGGCGGCGGTGACCGTCTTCATGAACTCCTGGTGGCTGCCGAACGGGGCCTGGGCCCAGACCAGGTCCAGGAACGTCTGACCCTCACGCTCCTTGTTCACCACCCCCGAGTCGTACGTCGCGAAGACGACCGTCGGTTCCGTACGCCGGAAGTAGATGTGGTGGGCCTGGGTGTCCCCGATGTAGAGCGGGCGCAGGGTGTGGCCGTTGGTGGTGAACGTGCCGGACGTGCCCGACTCGAACGCGGGGGAGATGTCCCCGTCGAGCTTGACCTGCCGGTAGAACGAGAACTCCCGGTACTCCCGCTCCTGGCTCAGCGCCGCCAGCACCACCGGCCCGTGGAACACGGTCTGGGTGTCGGCCCGGTCGAGCGCCTTCTCCACCCGCAAACCGAACGGCATCGAGATCCGGATCGTGTCGCCGGTCTGCCACATCCGCCGCAGCCGCAGGTACGTTCCCGGCGTCTTCGGCCCCAACCGTTCCTGACCGTTGATCCACACCTGGAAGTTCTTCGCCCAACTCGGCACCCGCAGCAGGATGTCGAGCTGTGCCTTGCCGGTGATGGTCAGCCTGCTCTCCTGCTGCCGGGGAAAGTCGGTGGTCTGGGTGACCGTGATCCCCTTCTCGGCCCAGTTCAGGGTCGAGCCGACGAACAGATTGACGTAAAGCGAGCCGTTGTCCGCCGACCGGAAGTAGACGGACTCCTGGTACTTGGTGTGGTTCTCCAGACCGGTTCCGCCGCAGCAGGTGCCGGTGTTGCCGTAACCGCGTACGTTGCCGGGGCTCAGTGGGAGGAAGTAGACGACGTTCGGGTTGCTGGTGCTGTCGGCGTCGCGGCGGGACCCGAGGATGTGGTTGACCAGGGTCCGCTCGTAGTAGTCCATGTACTTCGGGTCAGGATCGTGGAAGAACAGGTTCCGCGCCACCTTCAGCAGGTTGTACGAGGTGCAGGTCTCGGCCCCGCTGCCCGCGATCGAGTTGGCGATGTTGCCCCGAGGCTGGAACAGCTCCGCGTTGGTGTTCGCGGGCAGACCCTCACTGGCCGGCCACGTGCCGCTGGTGCCGCCGTGGGCGTACATCCGGTGCGGGACCACCATGTTCCAGAAGTTCTCGGCGGCGGTGTGGTAGTCCGGCTCGTTCGACCGGTCGAAGACCCGCAGGTAGCCGACGAACTGCGGGACGTGGGTGTTCGCGTGCAGCCGGGTGAGGATGTCGTGGTCCTCCACGCACGCACCGAAGAGAGCCTGTCGGTTGTCGAAGCACTTCGCCGTGGTCAGGTAACGCTCGTCGCCGGTGATCGCGTGCAGGTCGGCCATCACCTCGTTCATGCCGCCGTACTCGCCGGCGATGTAGATCGCCCACATCCGGTTGAGCTGTTCGCGGGGGAGGACCGAGAGTCGACTGTGCACCCAGTCGCCCATCCGGGTCACGATCTCCAACGCCTGCTCGTTCCCCACCAGCAGGTACGCGTCGAGCAACCCGCGCATGATCTTGTGGCAGGTGTAGTACGGCGCCCAGATCGTCGGGTAGGTCGCGAACGACTCCAGCCGGACGAACTGAGTCTCCGGGTACGCGGCCAGGAAACCAGGATGGCTCGCCTGCCCAGTGGCCGCGATGGCGTCCTGACACCTGCCCAGCTCGGTGACGATGTAATCGATCTTGTCCCGGTAGACCTGCTCGCCGGTCGACGCGTACGCCTGGGCGAACATCGTGATCAGATGCCCGCTGAAGTGCCCGCGCAGGTTGCCGGTGGCGTCGTCCCAACCACCCGGCGGTGACGAACCCTCCGGGGTGGGCAGCCCGGCCGTCACCCGGAAGTTGTGCAATACCCGGTCCGCCGAGTACGCCGTCGCCAGGTTCAGTACGCGCGCACGCTTCTCGGCGAAGACCGTACCGCTGGCAAGGGTGACCTGGTCGAGAGCGAACGGCTTCACCACCCAGCTCGGATTCTGGTCCAGGAACCCGGCCTCCGGCGAGCTGGCTGCGAGGGTCGACGTGTCGGAGTCCGGTGCGGCCTGCGCCGCGCTGCCGAGTTGCGGAGCGACGAACGCTCCCACTGTTGCGGCGCTGCCGACTTTCAGCAACCCGCGCCGATCGATAGCTGGACGTGCTGGCGTCACGGTCTACCCCCTGGCATCAGAAGACTCATAGTTAGCGCTAACATCGACGCCGGTACGGCGTTCACCGTGTTAAGCGCTTGTTTCCAGCAACCTAACGCCATCGATGCGTACACCCCACCGAACACCTGTAGAAACTTCGACACTCCTCGTTGAACACCTGCTGAAGTCGTGCCTGCCGGTGCTGTCCGTGCCTGGGTGCTGGCTGTGCTGGTGGAGGTGCCTCAGGTGAGTTGCTGGGCTGGACTGTCTTAGTGAAGTTCACGCGTGGGGGCTCGACGTGTTCACGTGAACATCGCGTATGGGTTGTGCTCCCCGTGACCGCCCCTCCTGCTGTCCACGCCTCCTGGGGTGGGTTCTCCATGATCAGGGAGAGTTTGGCTCGCTATAGCCGGCCGAACTCTCCCTGATCAAGAAAGGGGCGCGGCGTGGGTTGACTCTCGGGTGGGCTGAGACCTGATGCTTGCGGGGTGGAAGACAGGGAACTTCTCAACATTGGCGCGTTTGCGCTGGTCAGTGGCTTGTCGATTGCGGCGCTGCGGCACTACGACGAGATCGGGCTGTTCAAGCCGGCTCGCGTCGACCCCGACAGCGGCTACCGCCAGTACGCGCACGACCAGGTGGAGCAGGCCCGACTGATCTGTGGCCTACGCGCGGTCGACCTGCCCATCGACGAGATCAGGGCGCTGCTGGCGGGGAGCCGTGAGCTTGTCCCGCCGGCTCTCGACGCTCACCGCGAGCGGCTCGTCGCCCAGGTGCGCGAGCTGTCGCAGCGGGTGGTGGCGGTGGACGAGTTCATCGAGAAGGGAGAGCTGATGCCCGCCCTGCAAACCGTGCATCCCGCGCAGATCAGGATCGGGGTGACGGACGTACGGGCTGCGGCAAGCTTCTACACGAAGGCGTTCGATGTCGTCTTCAACGAGGCGATCGGCTCGCTACAGTTCGGCACCCACCACAGTGAGCGGTTCTTCCTCATCACCCTGGAGGAGGCCGCTCCCGACTCGACCGACCGTGGCCGTGCCCACTTCGGGCTGCTGGTGGAGGACGTCGACGCAGCCCACGCCCGAGCACTCGCCGCCGGGGGAGCCGAGGTGCAACCCCCGACCGACTTCACCTGGAAGCCCCGCGCCTCCTGCGTACGCGACCCCAGCGGCAACCTCATCGACCTCTACCAGGGCTGATCAGAGGCAGTCGACCCAATGACACTGCCTTCCGTGGCGTCGAACCATGACTTGTTCGCGGTCCAGTGTCTGACCCATCCCATGAAGCCTGGATCAGCGGTGGTGTAGCCGAACTCCGCGCCGAAGGGCGCGGCGCCTTCGCCGCTGATGTTCCAGATGTGCCCTCGGTGCGGTCCGCTCACGATCAGGTGCCAGTACATGCCGCATCCGTCGGTGCCCAACACGATCGACCCGTCGTTGAAGACCGGCTCACGGAGCGCTTCGACCTCCTCCGACGGCCTGGGGTCGTCCTCCCACAGCCACATCGAGGTCAGCGGGAAGGGTCGGCTCAGCACGCGCTCCGGCCGGTCGTCGCCCCAGTCGTCGGGCAACTCCGCCAGCCCGACCAGCCCGAACTCCGGTGGCCCGGAGTCCGACCCGTCGGAGATCTCCGCGACGAATGTCCGGTAGGGCTCGGGCAGGACAATGCCCTGCGCGCCCTCGAATTCGCGTACAGCGGCCCAACCCAGTGCCGACGTACCACCGTCGTCGACCTGGAAGGCCTCGCGGAGCACCGCGACATCCTCAGGGTCGGCATGATCGTTATTCACACGCGTATACATACCATCTGCGGTCTGGGTCGCAGCGCGACGGTGCTGAGTAGGTGGCGGGCGCCGATGAGAAATAGCGCCGACAGTAGTCTGAGCACGGTCCGGTGAAACGCGCTGCGCGCATCAAGGGAGAGCAACGAGATGAGACCACTTCGATACTCGATCAACGTCACACTCGACGGCTGCTGCCATCACGAGGCAGGGCTCGCCCCCGACGAGGAGTCGATGCGCTACTGGACCGCTGAGATGGAACGAGCCGATGCCCTGCTGTTCGGCCGGGTGACCTACGAGATGATGGAGTCGGCGTGGCGGCGGCCCGCCACGGGCACGTGGCCTGACCGGATGGGCGAGTGGCAGGTCCCGTTCGCCGAGACCATCGACCGGGCGAAGAAGTACGTCGTGTCGAGCAAGCTGAGCGGGGTCGATTGGAATGCCGAGCTGGTACAAGGCGACTTGGGGCAAGCGGTTCAGCGGCTCAAGCAGGAGCCAGGCGAGGGCCTGTTCGTGGGTGGCGTGACGCTCCCCCTGGCGTTGGCAGATCTGGGACTGATCGACGAGTACGTGTTCCTTGTGCAGCCGATCCTTGCCGGACACGGGCCGATGTTGCTCGCCGGTCTGCGCGAGCGCATCCAGCTCGAGCTCGTGGATCGCCATGAGTTCCGGTCGGGGGTGGTTGCAGCGCGATACCGGCCCACGCGAGTAACAGCTTGACGTGATTCGTCCTGGCACATTGGCGGCTGCCTGCGACGGAACGACGGTTCTCGCGCCTGATGCGAGGGTTCGCCCAGCCCCCAGCCAAGATGGTCCAGCGACGGACGAGCCGTGCGACGTAGAGAGCGTGCGACCCGCTGACGAGGGAGTGGCGATCCTCCTCTGGTGACGTCTGTTCGGAGTGAATGAGGAACGCTTAGCATCGTCAGGGGCGGTTTAGGAGTCGTAGGCGTTTGACGACTTGGAGGGTATTTCCTGCTCGGGCTCGGTTGGTTTGGGGCGCTCAGTACGCGAGCTGAGCAGATGTCGACGAAGCGGTAGCGTCGGACCATGACCGATGACAGCCCAGACTCGATGCGTTGGCGGGTCTACGGTGAACGGACTATCTACGAGCACCGGTGGGTACGTCTGCTGCTGGCAGACGTCCAGCCACCGGGAGGTGGTGAGCGGTTCGAGCATCATGTGGTCAGGCTGTTCCGAGCTGTCGTCGCCGTGGTCATGGACGACCACGACCGGGTGCTGATGCTGTGGCGGCACCGGTTCGTCTCCGATCAGTGGGGTTGGGAACTGCCTGGCGGTGTCGTGGATGACGCTGAGGACGAAGCGGTCGCGGCAGCGCGAGAGGTCGAGGAAGAAACCGGGTGGCGCCCAGGCCCCATGCACCGCCTGGTGTCCTACCAGCCGATGACTGGGATGGTCGATTCGCCGCACGCAGTCTTCTTTGCGCGAAACGCCCAGTTCGTTGGTCCGCCGAGCGATCCCCAGGAGATCGGCCGGGTCCAGTGGGTGCCACTCGCTGCGGTACGGGATCTAGCGGCGAAGCAGGAGCTTCTAGGCTCCGGGACCTTGATCGGTCTGCTGCACGTGCTCGCCTTTGGCCCTCCGGCAGACTAGTTGGCCTTTGTGAGGGACAACGTCAGGTGGTCGAGCCGTCGCCGGTGTCGGAGAGATCCCGTCCGGTTTACGAGCATACGGGCTTGTCCCGCCTGGCGTCGCGCTTCGCCAAGCTCACCGCTGGTGTAGTAGGCCTGCCCGAGATCGATGCGGAGACCAGCCTGTGCTCTCGCGAACGTGGGGTCGAGGCGGTCCAGCGCACTATGCAGGTCGGCCAGGGCGCCTGCGTCCCCGAGCTGCGCCAGCGCGTTGCCTCGCCACCTGGCGAGGTGGCTCTCGTTGAGGAAGACGCCGGGTACGTCCGCGTCACGGGATTCCGCGCCGGATGGTAGCGCGGCTGAAGCCTGATCCAACGCCGCCCGGCACGCCGAGTCATCGCCGCTGATCGCGCTCATCTCGGCTTCCGCCGCCGCCAGCCATGCTAGGAGTCGTGCGGGGGATTTACCGTGCGCAGACTTCCGGGCTTCTCGGATGAGTTGTACCGCAAGATTCGCGCGACCCGCGTCAACCAGCACGTAAGCCTGCTCGCCCATGGCGTGGGCAAGCAATGCGGGATTCTCTGCCTCAGCAGCAGCACGGCGTGCGGTTTCGTAGTGCCGCCAGGCTCGATCTACGGCACCGACGTCCAGCGCTTGCCACCCGGCGAGGGTTGAGGCGCTGGCCAGCACCTCTGCGACGGGCCGCCTGGCAGTCGGTAGTACCGCATAGGCAAGCGCGTTCTCAAGGGTTGCGAGATGCGCGTTCATTCGGTCAACAAGAATGGCTGCTCCGAGCTGGCGGTCCATCCTCCGGAAGAGTTCGGTCTGTTGGACGAGAGTGTCGATCATCAGCAAGTCGATGGCGGTTGCTGTCTCGATCCTGTCGGCCAGCTCCGTGTATGCCTCGTCGAGCGAGGGAAGTTCATGCTCGGGGTCCACAGCGAACAGCTCGCCATCAGTCTGCCCGAACACCTCCCGCAATACCGCGCGGTATTCCGGGCCGACCGCCCGGCGACTGTTCTCCCACTCAGAGATGTAGACCTTCAAGCTAGCGGTCGTGACGGTCGGCTGTCCTGCTGCGGCTAGGCGGCGTTCGATCTCATGCACTAGCCGGCTTTGTGACCAGCCGCGGGACAGCCGTGCGTCCCTGATTCGGCTCGACAACTCATGCCTCCTCAGCGTGCAACTCGGTTGGCTTCTCACGGATAAGCATGCCCTGTTGGTTTGATAAATCACAGGGGTTAACACCTAGCTGTTAATAGCGATGACCTATCGCGACAGTGTCAGGCGGAGTTTGCTCGATACAACAGGTACTCACGGTGACGTGCCTGGTCAACGACGACGGATTGGTGTCCTGGGCTGTCGTAGCTGCGGTGATTTTTCGGGCGCTGGCAGCTCTGGTCGGTGCCCGTCTGACGATCGAACAGGGGTTGTCGTGGGTATGCCCGAACCGGGTGACGTGTTGGGGGTGGGAGCGCCCGCTTCGGTCCAGTTCGGTGGTGACAGCGCGATCACCTTCCGGGTCACGGTCGTTTCGAAGCAGCCCACGTACGACGGCTGGATCTGGCTGACCGGATACGTACTCAACCGGAAGGGCGAGGCGACGGAGAAGCGCGAGATTTTCGTACAGCTCGACGGCCTGCGTCTGCTCGCCCGCCCCCACAGGCCGACCCAACTGACCAGCCAACGCGCAACCCCAACCACGACCACCCGCACCCGCCGCTGACCGTCTCCCGTCCGGCGCCGGTACGCCCCGACGAAGCAGCTAGACCAAGAAGGAGAAATGAGAATCGTGACCTCGGCCGTAGGAGTCTCCCGGGTGGTCCAACGACTCACCCGGTTGCGACCCGAGCAGGTTCGGCTCACCCGCTTTCGGCGTACCCGGATCGGGCGTCGCGGACTGGCCGAGGAGCAGGTGTACGCCTTCGTGCGGCGGGTGACGGACGAGTTGGTGGCGCGGGAGGCGACCGAGGCGGCGTTGCGGGAGGAGAACCTTCGGCTCAAGGAGGCGCTGCGCGCCTGGCACACCGAGCAGGCGCGACACCGACCGGTGAACACGGGTCGCTGGACTGAACGGTAACGGAAGGCGACGGGATCGTGGCGAAGATCGTGAAGCACGGGCGCGTACGGCGGTGGTGGAGGCCGTGGCGGGTGGCGTGTGCGTGCGGCTGGCCGTACTACCCCTGTTATTACGTACGCCAGCGGCAGGCCAACCGCGGGGCCGGCGGCGATGGCTGACCAGCCCGCGTTGCACGGCCCGTCGCGTCCCGACTGGGCGTGCATCGCCTGCGGCACGCCCTGGCCCTGCGTGATGAGGCGGCGCCAGTTGAAGGAGCTGTGCCAGTGCGAGCCCGACGTTCTGCGCCGCTATCTGACGCCCTACCTCCAGGTCGCCCGGATCGAGTTGACCGAGCTGACGGCCGAGCAGCTCGATGACCGCTTCCTCGGGTGGTTTGGCGAGTAACGGTCAGATTCTGTGGCAGGGAGGCGGGGCGGGCACGCCGAGGACCTGCGGCGCCAACTCGCGCAGCAGGTCCTCGGTGCGGGGGGCGATGGTCAGCCCTCACAGCTCCTGCGGTGGGGCGGACAACACCGGGCGCACCTTGATCGGCATGTTGAGCGGACGTCCGCCGGGGCCGGGTGCGGTGGAGATGTACGCGGCCAGGTCCACCGCCCGTTGCGGGCTGTCGCAGTCGACGATCCAGAAGCCGGCGAGGAACTCCTTCGTCTCGGCGAACGGGCCTTCGGTGACCACCGGCGTCCCGCCCTCACTGGAACGGACGATCCGGGCCTGCTGCGGGCCAGCGAGTCCCTGCCCGTCGACCCACTCGCCCGCGGCGGTGAGCTTGCCGTTGACCTCGCCCATGAACGCGATGTGCGCCTGGACCTCTTCCGGGGTCCAGTTCTCGATGCCCGGGAAGTCCGTTCCGGCGGCGCTGAACTGCATCAGCAGCATGTACTTCATGGTTTTGCTCCTCACGGCTGCGCACCATCTTCGGTGCTCTCACCCTGAGGTAGAAGCAGCCAGCACCGTTCTCGACATCCCGACGAAAAACCTTTCCACCGAGAATCCACATGGATAAACACGAACAGCCAATGGAGCGCTCCTCGATGTTGGAACCTGTTGACTTCGGTGACCTGCGGGGTGCACCCTCAGCTCTCATGCGGCAATGGCACGGTGACGGCATCTTCTTCGGCGGCGACTACAACCCCGAGCAGTGGCCCGAGCAGACCTGGTCGGAGGACGTCGAGCTGATGCGCCGGGCCGGGGTCAACCTGGTCTCGGTCGGCATCTTCTCCTGGGCCCTGCTGGAGCCCACCCCGGGCCGGTTCGAGTTCGGCTGGCTGGACCGGGTGCTGGACCTCCTCCACGACGGCGGCATCCAGGTCGACCTGGCGACCGCCACCGCCAGCCCGCCACCGTGGCTGGCCCGGGCGCACCCGGAGACGCTGCCCCGCCAAGCCGACGGCACGATCCTCTGGCCGGGCGGACGGCAGGCGTACTGTCCCAGCTCACCGGTGTTCCGCGAGCGGTCGCTCGAGGTGGTGCGGGCGGTCGCCGGCCGCTACGCCGAGCACCCCGCCGTGGTGATGTGGCACGTCTCCAACGAGCTGGGCTGCCACAACGTGCACTGCTACTGCGACGTCAGCGCCGAGGCGTTCCGGGGCTGGCTACGCGAGCGCTACGGCGACCTGGACCGGCTCAACGCCGCCTGGGGCACCACGTTCTGGAGCCAGCGCTACGGCGACTGGGCCGAGATCAACCCTCCGCGTACCGCACCCACCTTCGCCAACCCCACACAGCAGCTCGACTTCCTGCGCTTCTCCTCCGACGAACAGCGCGCCCAGTTGCGCGCGGAACGCGGAGTGCTCGCCACGCTGGTCCGTCAGCCGGTCACCACCAACTTCATGATCGGTACGGGCATCAAGCACCTGGACTACCGGTCCTGGGCCGACGATGTGGACCTGGTGTCCAACGACCACTACCTGACCGCGGCCGACCCGCAGCCGCATCTCGGGTTGGCGCTTGCCGCCGACCACACCCGGGGAGTTGCCGGTGGTGATCCGTGGCTACTGATGGAGCACTCCACCAGCGCGGTCAACTGGCAGCCGCGCAACGTGGCCAAGCTGCCCGGGCAGCTACGCCGCAACAGCCTCGCGCACGTCGCCCGTGGCGCCGACGGGGTGCTGTTCTTCCAGTGGCGCGCCTCCCGGGCCGGCGCCGAGAAGTTCCACTCCGCGATGGTGCCGCACGCGGGACCGGACACCAAGGTGTTCCGCGAGGTCTGCCAGCTCGGCGCCGACCTCAAGGCGCTGGCCGAGGTACGCGGCAGCCGGGTCGAGGCCGACGTGGCGATCCTGTTCGACTGGGAGGCGTGGTGGGGCGTCGAGTTGGATTCGCACCCCAGCGTCGACGTCCAGTACGCCGACCGGTTGACCGCCCTGCACCGAGCGCTCTGGCGGTCCGGCGTGACCGCCGACATCGTCCACCCGTCGGCGGACCTCGGCGGCTACCGGCTGGTCCTGGCGCCGACCCTCTACCTGGTCCGGGACGCCGACGTCGCGGCATTGCACCGGTATGTCGAGGGCGGTGGTACCGCGGCGGTCACCTACTTCAGCGGCATCGTCGACGAGAACGACCACATCCGGCTCGGCGGCTACCCGGGCGCGTTCCGGGAGTTGCTCGGCGTACGCACCGAGGAGTTCTTCCCGCTGCGCGAGGGCGAACAGGTCCGGCTCGACGACGGCAGCACCGCCGACGTGTGGACCGAGTGGCTGCACGCCGACGGTGCCGAGGTGCTCGCGTCGTACACCGACGGGCCCTTGCCGGGCGTGCCGGCGTTGACCCGGCACCGGGTCGGCGACGGCGCGGCCTGGTACGTCGGCACCCGGCTGGACGAACCGGCCACGGACCGGCTGGTCGCCCGGCTCGTGGACGAGGCCGGGGTGCGCCCGGCGGCGCCGGTCCCGTCCGGAGTGGAGGTGGTACGCCGCCGCGACGACGACCGGAGCTGGCTGTTCGCGATCAACCACACCGACGCGGAGGTACGGCTCCCGGCGACCGGCACCGAGTTGTTGACCGGGGCGCGATGCGCCGGTGAGCTGACGTTGGCGGCCGGTGACGTGGCGGTCGTCCGCGAGGATCGGACCGGCGACCCGGCCTGATCCCGACGACAGTCACCGCGCGAAGGAGACTTCCCCCATGCTCGCCCAGCAGCGGCAGACCGCGATCCTCAACCTGATCCGTCAACGCGGCGGAGTACGGGTGAGCCACCTGGTCAGTCGATTCGGCGTGTCCGACATGACGATCCGGCGCGACCTGGAGGCGCTGGCCGAGCGTGGCCTGGTGGACAAGGTGCACGGCGGTGCGACGCTCGCCGGGCCGGGTTCGGCCGAAGAACCCGGCTTCGCCGCGAAGTCGGTCCGCCAGCAGGCGGAGAAGCGGGCCATCGCCGAGCGGGCCGCGCGGATGGTGGAGCCGGGGATGGCCGTCGCGCTCTCCGCCGGCACCACCACCGCCGCGCTGGCCACCCTGCTCTCCGACGTACCGGGGCTGACCGTGGTGACCAACTCGATTCCGGTGGCCGACGCGCTCTACCAGAATCCGCGCGCCGACCAGACGGTCGTGTTGACCGGCGGCATCCGTACCCCGTCGGACGCGTTGACCGGCCCGGTGGCCGAGGCGGCGATCAGCGCGCTCAACGTCGACCTGCTCTTCCTCGGCGTGCACGGGCTCAGCCCACGAACCGGGTTCACCACGCCGAACCTGCTGGAGGCCGGGGTCAACCGGTGCCTGATCGGCGCGGCCCGTCGGCTCGTCGTGCTCGCCGACCACACCAAGTGGGAAACCATCGGCATCGCCACCATCGCCCCGCTGGGGGCCGCCGACGTACTGATCACCGACGTCGGGCTGTCCGGGGACGCACGCACCACGATCGGCGAGCAGGTCGGAGAGCTGGTGGTCGTCGAGCCCGCCTGACGAAACCCTTACCGGCAACAGACTGGTGATTTTGCCGATGCGTGGCCGGTCCGGCACGTCAAACACTGGTGCACGTCGATATGACCCCGACGAAAAGGGAGTACACCGACGTGCGATCACACACCTCCACCCCCGCCCCCACCCGTACGAGATCCGCTCTTCTCGGGCTGGCCCGGTTCGCCGCGGCCGCGACCCTGGTCGCGACCGGCCTTGTCGCGGTGCCGGGCGCCGCCCAGGCCGCCGGCCCGTACGAGCGTGGTCCGAACCCGACCAACGCGATCCTCGAAGCCAGCCGTGGCCCGTTCGCCACCTCCTCGCAGAACGTCTCCTCGCTGGTCAGCGGGTTCGGCGGCGGGGTCATCTACTACCCGACCAGCACCAGCGAGGGCACCTTCGGCGCCGTCGCGATCTCGCCCGGCTTCACCGCGAGCTGGTCGAGCATCAGTTGGCTCGGGCCTCGGATCGCCTCGCACGGCTTCGTGGTGATCGGCATCGAGACGAACACGATCTACGACCAGCCGGCGAGCCGGGGCCAGCAACTGCTCGCCGCTCTTGACTACCTGGTCGAGGACAGCTCGGTGCGGACCCGGATCGACCCGAGTCGGCTCGCCGTCGCCGGTCACTCGATGGGCGGTGGCGGCTCGCTGGAGGCGGCTCGCAGCCGTCCGTCGCTCCAGGCGGCGGTTCCGCTCGCCCCGTGGAACGCGACCAAGAGCTGGTCGACGCTGCGGGTGCCGACGCTGATCATCGGTGGTGAAAGCGACACGATCGCCCCGGTGTCGTCGCACTCGGTGCCGTTCTACAACAGCATCCCGGCGTCGGCGGAGAAGGCGTACCTGGAGCTGAACAGCGCCAGCCACTTCTTCCCGCAGACCACCAACACGCCGACCGCGAAGCAGGCGGTGGCCTGGTTGAAGCGGTTCGTCGACGACGACACCCGGTACGAGCAGTTCCTCTGCCCGGGACCGTCCGGCACGGCGATCGAGGAGTACCGCAACACCTGCCCCAGTTCCTGATCGCCACCACCGGCGGCGGTTGGCCCACGGCCGCCTCCGGTGGCGACCGCGACCGCGCCGGGCTTCCGTCCGGCGCGGTCGTGCGTTTATATTGCACCAACGATGCAAATACATGAGGAGAGAAGCGTGGGCGACGACTTCGCTGCCGCTGACCGGCTCCGCGACCGGGTCGCCGCGTTCCTCGGGCAGCACGACCCGCACGGCGACCGGATCGAGTTTCTGCGGGCCCGGTTCGACGCCGGCCTGGCCTGGGTGCACCACCCGATCGGACTCGGCGGCCTGGACGTGCCCCGGCACCTGCAACCGGTGGTCGACGCCGCGTTCGTGCTGGCCGGCGCACCGGACAACCAACCCCGCCGTAACAGCATCGGCCTGGGCATGGCCGCGCCGACCCTGCTCCGGCACGGCACCCCGGACCAGCACCACCGCTTCCTGCGGCCACTGTGGACCGGCGAGGAGATCTGGTGCCAGCTTTTCAGCGAGCCGGGCGCCGGGTCCGACCTGGCCGGCGTCACCACCCGGGCGGTACGCGACGGCGACGACTGGCTGGTCACCGGGCAGAAGGTGTGGACCTCGATGGCACACCAGGCGCGCTGGGGGATCCTGCTCGCCCGTACCGATCCTGAGCTGCCGAAACACCGGGGAATGACGTACTTCGTCTGCGATCTTTCCGCACCGGGCGTGCAGGTGCGACCACTGCGGCAGCTCACCGGGGAGGCCGAGTTCAACGAGGTGTTCCTGACCGACGTACGACTGCCCGACTCGCTGCGGCTCGGCGCGGTGGGGGAGGGCTGGCAGGTGGCCCGGACCACGCTGATGAACGAGCGGGTCTCGATCGGCGGCGCCCCGATGGCCC
The DNA here is from genome assembly GCF_040676775.1 of Micromonospora sp. NPDC049523. Lineage (NCBI taxonomy): Bacteria > Bacillati > Actinomycetota > Actinomycetes > Micromonosporales > Micromonosporaceae > Micromonospora > Micromonospora sp. NPDC049523. The sequence goes on from NZ_JBFAPP010000006.1 coordinate 371,980, forward strand.
GCGAGGGCGGCATGATCGGGCTGCTCACCCGTACCTGGCGGGAGCGGGCCGATCTGCGTACGCCGGGCCGTCACGACGAGATCCTGCGCCTCTGGGTACGCGCCGAGGCAGCTCGCCTCACCGCGCTGCGACTGCGCCAGCAACTGGTGGCCGGCGAGCCCGGCCCGGAAGGCTCGGCGGTCAAGCTCTCCTTCGCCGGGCTGGCCCAGGCGATCAGCGGCACCGAGGTCGAACTGCTCGGCGCCGACGGGCTGCGACACGACGACTGGTCGCTGCGCAGCCCGACCGAACCGGACCTGCTCGGCCGGGGTGCCACCTACCGCTACCTGCGGGCACGGGGCAACTCGATCGAGGGCGGCACCTCGGAGATCCTGCGCAACATCATCGCCGAGCGGGTCCTCGGCCTGCCGGCCGAACCTCGGGTGGACCGATGACGAACCTGCGCTACGACGACACCGAAGAGGCGCTGCGTGCGACCGTACGGGCGCTGCTCCGGGCACACAGCCCGTGGTCGGCGGTGCTGGCGCGGGTCGACGGGGCCGAGTCGTACGACCCGGGGTTGTGGCGGCGGCTCGCGGTCGACCTGGGGCTCGCCGGGTTGGCCGTACCGGAGGCGCTGGGCGGGGCGGGCGCGGGTTTCCGCGAGGTGGCGGTGGTGCTCGAAGAACTCGGGCGGGCTGCCGCGCCGGTGCCGTACCTGGGTCACGCGGTCGCCGTACGCGCGCTGCTGAGCTGCGTCGAGACGAAGCTGCTGAGCGAGTTGGCGGCCGGTGAGCAGATCGCCGTGCTGGCGGTTCCGTTCGCCACCCCACCCGGACCGCTTCCGGAGCACGTGGTCGTCGACGGTGGGGACCTCACCGGGACCATCGTCGGGGTCGCGGACGCGCTGCCGGCGGGTCTGCTGCTGGTGCCGGCGACGGACGGACTGTACCTGGTGGAAGCGGGCGGGCCGGGGGTGTCGAGGGTGCCGGTGGTCTCGCTCGACGCCACCCGGCAGCTCTGCGACATCGCGCTCGACGCTGCACCGGGCCGGCGGATCGCGACAGGTCACACCGCGATCGGAGCCGTCACCGACGCGCTCACCGCGGGTGCCGCACTGCTCGCCGCCGAGCAGGTCGGGGTTGCCCAGTGGTGCCTGGACACCACGGTCGAGTACGTGAGGCAACGACACCAGTTCGGTCGGCCGGTCGGCTCGTTCCAGGCGGTCAAGCACCGGCTCGCCGACGTGTGGGTGGGTGTGACCGAGGCCCGGGCGGTGGCCCGGTACGCGGCCGACTGCCTGGCCAGCGACTCCGTCGACACCCCGGTGGCGGCGGCACTGGCGCAGGCGTACTGCGGGGAGGTGGCGGTGACGGCGGCGCAGGAGTGCGTCCAGTTGCACGGTGGGATCGGCTTCACCTGGGAGCACCCGGCGCACCTGTATCTGAAGCGGGCCAAGAGCGCGGCGATCGGCTTCGGCACCGCCGACCGGCACCGGGCAAAGCTCGCCACTCTGGTTGACCTGCCCGGATGACCGATGTGTAAACGGCTTAGCTACTGCTAAGTAACAAGTACGCATCGAAGGTATTGACGCCAGGTTTCGGAAACGTACACTCCGAGTGTAATTAGTTCGGAGGCCGGACGAGGGATGTTGATGACGGAGCACGGGCTCGCGTTGCACGGCATCGGGGTGCGCTTCGGTGGGCTCACCGCCCTCGACGACGTCTCGCTACGAGTGCCCGCCGATCGGGTCGTCGGCGTGATCGGTCCCAACGGCGCCGGCAAGACCACCCTGTTCAACGTGGTCTGCGGACTCGTCCAACCGTCGAGCGGCACGCTGACCCTCGACGGGCGACCGCTGCGCCCCCGCCCGCACCGGCTCACCCGCCTCGGCATCTCCCGCACCCTGCAGGGCGTCGGGCTCTTCGCGGGCCTGACCGTGCTGGAGAACGTGATGGCGGGTGCGACCAACTCGGCCAAGGCCGGCTTCGCGTCCGCCCTGTTCGGGCTGCCGCGCAGCGATCGTGACGAGCGCAGGCTGCGCGAACACGCCCTGACCATCCTGGACGGACTCGGCGTCGCCGACCAGGCCGGCGCCGCCCCGGGCACGCTGCCCTTCGCCGTACGCAAAAGAGTCGCCCTCGCCCGCGCGCTCGCCGCCCGACCCCGGCTGCTGCTGCTCGACGAACCCGCCGGTGGCCTCGGCGCCGACGACATCGACGAACTCGGCACCCTGATCCGGGACCTGCCCCGCCGCACCGCTCATCCGTGCGCGGTGCTGCTGGTCGAGCATCACATGGACCTGGTGATGGCGGTCTGCGACGAGATCGTGGTGCTCGACTTCGGCCGGGTCATCGCCGCCGGACCACCCGCCGTGATCCGGGACGACCCGGCGGTCACCGAGGCCTACCTCGGCGCCGAGGTCGAGGACACCGCCGACGCCAGGCCCGATGCCGGCGTCGAGGCGGAGAAGGGGGCGGTCGCGTGAGCGCCGACGACGCCCTGCTGAGCGTACGTGGACTGGTCGCCGGCTACGGTGCCGCGCCGGTGCTGCGGTCGGTGGACCTGACCGTCGCGCCCGGCACCATCGCCGCCGTCCTCGGTGCCAACGGTGCCGGCAAGACGACGCTGCTGCGTACGCTCTCCGGGCTGGTCCGGCCGACCGGCGGACAGATCCTCTTCGACGGCGACGACCTGCGCGGCGTCCCGGTCGAACAACTCGTCCGACGGGGGCTCGCGCACGTGCCGGAGGGGCGCGGCGTGGTCGCCGAACTGACCGTGGACGAGAACCTGCGCCTCGGCGGGCTCTGGCGACGCGACCGGGCCGACGCCCGGGTGGCCCTCGACGAGGTCTACGACCTGTTCGAACCGCTCACCCGACGGCGACGCCACGCCGGCCACCAGCTCTCCGGCGGCGAACGGCAGATGCTCGCGCTCGGCCGCGCCCTGGTCGGCCGACCCCGGCTGCTGCTGCTCGACGAGCCGTCGCTCGGGCTCGCACCCCGGGTGACCGCCCAGATCATGGCGCTGCTGCGGCAGCTTCGTGACCGTACCGGGCTCACCGTGCTGCTGGTCGAGCAGAACGTACGCAGCGCGCTGTCCGTCGCCGACCAGGGCGTGGTGATGTCGCTCGGGAAGATCGCCATCGCCACCAGCGCGGCCGGACTGCGCGACGACGCCGACCTGCGGCACGCGTACCTCGGGTTCTGACCGGACCCCGCGTCACCCCCCACATCGGACAGCTCGGAGGGAGGAATCTTTGGACCGCTTCGTTTTTCTCACGTTCGACGGCCTGGCCCGGGGAGCGGTGTACGCCGCCTTCGCCCTGGCCCTGGTACTCATCTGGCGTGCCGCCCGCATCGTCAACTTCGCCCAGGGGGCGATGGCGGTCGCGACCGCGTACGTCGCGCACAGCGTGTCGGTCGCCACCGGCTCCTACTGGCTCGGCTTCGTCGCCGCGCTCGCCGCCGGACTGGTGCTCGGTGCCGTGGTGGACCTGACGGTCATGCGTTTCGTCAGCCACACGTCACCACTCAACGCGGTCATCGTCGCCCTCGGGCTGGTCCTGGTCATCCAGGCCGTCCTCGGCATCGTGTACGGCAACGAGTTCCTGCCCGCACCGGCGCCGTTCGACCGTACCGCGCTCACCATCGGCGGGCTGGTCCTGCTCGCCCCGTACGACCTGTTCGTCTTCGCCGCGGTCGGCGCGGTGGTCCTCGGCCTGGCCTGGATGTTCGGCCGGACCCCGGTCGGCCTGCGGATGCGGTCGGCGGCCTTCGCCCCCGAGGTGTCCCGGCTGCTCGGCGTCAACGTCGGCGGCATGCTCACCCTCGGCTGGGCGCTCGCCGCCGGAGTCGGCGCACTCGCCGGCATGCTGGTCATCCCGACCGAACTCGGGCTGCACCCGCACGCCATGGACCTCGTCTTCGTCTCCGCGTTCACCGCAGCGGTCGTCGGCGGGCTGGACAGCCCACCCGGCGCGGTCATCGGCGGGCTGGTGGTCGGGCTGCTGCTCTCCTACGTCAGCGGGTACGTCGGCGGCGACGTCACCCCGCTCGCCGTCCTCGCCCTGCTGCTGGTGGTGCTGCTGACCCGGCCGGGCGGCCTCTTCTCCGGTGTCGCCGCGAGGCACGTGTGAACGCGCCGACGCAGGTCGCCGCGCCCCCGGTGGCGCGCAGGTCCGCGGTGCTGGGGCGGTCGACACTGCTGCGTCACCTCGGCATCACCCTGGTCGCGGCGCTGCTGCTGCTGGCCGCCACGTACGGGCTGGAGCCGTTCCGTAACTTCCAGCTCGCCACGGTAGCCGCGTACCTCTGCGCCACCGCCGGGCTGACCGTACTCACCGGACTCAACGGGCAGCTCTCCCTCGGGCACGGTGCGCTGATGGCCACCGGTGCGTACACCGTGGCGCTGACCCAGACCCGGATCGCCGACAGCGGCGCCACCTCCGGCTGGCTGCTCGCGGTGTCGCTGCTGACGGCGGTGCTGGTCACGGTCGCCGTCGGGGCGGTCATCGGACTCGCCGCCGCCCGGCTGCGCGGCCCGTACCTCGCCGGTCTGACCCTGGCCGTCGCGGTGGTCGTGCCGGCGGTGGCGATCACCTTCGACGAGATGTTCGGCGGCGAACAGGGCCTGTCGGTGCCGGTCGAACCACCACCGCTCGGGCTCGGCCCCTACTTCCCCTACGAACGCTGGCAGGCCTGGCTGGCCGGTGCCGTCACCCTGCTGACCATGCTCCTGTTGGCGAACCTGGTCCGCAGCCGGTTCGGCCGCTCGCTGCGGGCCGTACGCGACGACGAGATCGCCGCCCGTCTCGCCGGGATCCACGTCGCCCGGACCCAGGTGCTCGCGTTCGTGGTCAGCGCTGGTTGCGCCGGCCTCGGCGGCGGGCTGCTCGCGGTGCTGGCACAGAGCGTGTCACCGGGGGCGTTCTCGCTGACCCTGTCGCTGTTCCTGCTGATGGCGATCGTCATCGGCGGCCTCGGCAGTCTCGCCGGGGCGGTCTGGGGCGCGGTGCTGTTGGTCGCGCTTCCCGACCTCACCCACTCGCTGACCGAACTGTTCACGCTGTCGCCCGCCGTGGCACAGCGGTGGGAGGGGAACCTTCCGCTGGCGATCTTCGGAGTCACGTTGATCGTCGTCATGATCGCCGCTCCGGGCGGCATCCAAGGGCTGCTGACCCGGATCGGGCGTGCGTTGCCCCGTCGGCGGCGCTGACCGGCACCGCCCGTACCACTCACCGCACCAGCACACACACCACCGTCAGACAGAACCGGACCGAGAAAGGTCGGTGCCTCCCCATGATGCAACGCAGCATCGTACGACGCGGTCTCGTGATCGCCACTTCGCTCAGCCTGCTCGTCACCACCGCCGGGTGCAGCGACGACGGTGATTCCGGTGGCGGCGGGGCACCCGTGCCCGGCGTCACCGACACCGAGATCGTGCTCGGTACGCACATGCCGCTGACCGGGCCGGCGGCGGCCGGCTACTCGAGCATCGCGCCGGCGACGAAGGCCTACTTCGACTACGTCAACGCCAACGGCGGGGTGCACGGTCGGAAGCTCACCTACAAGATCATGGACGACGGGTACAACCCCGCCAACACCCAGCAGGTGGTCCGGCAGCTCGTGTTGCAGGACAAGGTGTTCGCCGTGGTCAACGGCCTCGGCACCCCGACACACACCGGGGTGCTCGACTTCCTCAAGACCAACCGGGTGCCGGACCTCTTCGTCGCCTCCGGCAGCCGTAGCTGGGACCAGCCGGAGAAGTACCCGTCGACGTTCGGGTACAACACCGACTACACCGTCGAGGGCAAGATCCTGGCGAACTACATCAAGACCGACCTCGCCGGGCAGAAGGTCTGCTTCCTCGGCCAGGACGACGACTTCGGCCGCGACAGCCTGGCCGGGGTGGAGAAGATCCTCGGCGCCGGTACGGTCGCCGCCAAGCAGACGTACGTCACCAGCAACACCAACGTCGCCCCGCAGATCGGCGCGTTCAAGGCGGCCGGCTGCCAGGTCGTCGTGCTGGCCACCGTACCGGGCTTCACCGCGCTGTCCATCGGCACCGCGGCCCGGCTCGCGTTCAAGCCCCAGTGGATCGTCTCCAACGTCGGCGCCGACTACGACACCCTCGCCAAGTCGCTCGGCGCGGCCGCACCGCTGCTCGAAGGTGTGGTCGGCTCGAACTACATGCCGATGGACAACGACGCGGCGAACCCGTGGATCCAGCTCTTCACGAAGGTCAACAAGGAGCACAACGGGGACGCGCCGTTCGACGGCAACACCGTCTACGGCATGTCGGTCGGTTACCTGACCGTGCAGGCGTTGCTCGCGGCCGGCAAGGACCTGACCCGCGAGTCGCTGCTCGCGGCCGTGGAGAAGGGCGGCTTCCAGGGGCCGGGCCTGGCACCGCTGCGGTTCTCCAAGACCGACCACTCCGGGTACGGCGGCGCGCGGCTGAGCAAGGTCACCGGCGGGGTGCAGAGCTACTTCGGTGCGACGTACGAGACGGACGAGGCGGACGGACCGGTGAAGGAGTACACCGTGGCGCCGGCCGCACCACCGGCGAACGGCATCCCCGCCGCTTCCTGACGGTTGCCCCGCCCGCTGTCGGGGCGCACGAAGTCGGTAACTGGCCTCTTCCCTGTCCAGGGGAGGAGGCCAGTTTGCTGTTGCGGGAAGCCGACCAGTGTGTGCCCGGCGCTCGGTCCCGGATAGGTGAATCCATCCGGTGGATCGGACCGTCCTCATCGGGATACTCCGCCGTCGAGCAGAGTGTGTAGGAATAGGTCTGAAGAACGGCGGTGGAGGCGTCTCTTCCCGTACCTTCGGGTCCTCGGTGACGAGGTCAGGGAATCCGACCGACAGGGGTGCCGCGACGATAGGGAGGACGATGTCCCGGTCGGAAAGCGGCCCTCCGATAACTGCGACACATAGAAAAGGAACCGATCTCGGATGTCGACGGAGATCAGGCCGTTCGGTCAGTGCCGTTGATCCTCAGGTCCGGAGGTCCCACGTGACAGCATGATCCGGGACCTGCCGTACGGCTACGAGACGCTGCTGGACCGTACGTTCGCCAACGGGCAGGACCTCTCCGGCGGGCAGTGGCAGCGGATCACGGCGGCGCGCGGCTTCCTCCGGGAGGCCGAGCTGCTGATCATGGACGAGCCGTCCTCGGCGCTGGACCCGCGCGCAGAGGACGCGCTGTTCCAGGCGATCCGGGACCGGCAGGGCCGGGCGACCACGATCCTGATCACGCACCGGCTGGCCAACGTACGGCACGCCGATCGGATCTTCGTGCTGCACGACGGCGCCCTGGTCGAGTCCGGTACCCATGACGCGCTGGTCTCCGCCGGCGGCCGGTACGCCGAACTGTTCGCGTTGCAGGCCGCCGGCTACCGCGCCACCGATCCGGGCTCGTAGATTCGGTTCAGGTCTGTGACGTCGACGCGCGAAGCGTCAGGATTGCTCGTGAGTCGCTGCCGGGGATCGACCGATACGAAGTGACGGACAGCGGCACGCGTAGCGTCGTCACCATGCCTGCCCTGCACTGGTTCTTTCGCTTCGTGTACGACCGCGAGAGCGCGGCCTGGGCGCGGCGACGCGACGAGCCGGAGCATCGTGACCTGGTCGAGCGGACCGCCGATGAGCTCGCGAACGTCGTCGCACCACCCGGACCTGTAGCCGACCTCGGTTGTGGGCCTGGAGCGCACGCGCTCGCACTCGCACGGCGCGGTTACGACGTCGTCGGTGTCGACGGGTCACCTCGCATGGTCGAGGTCGCGCGGACACGAGCCAGGCGCGACGAGGTCGCCGCCGCATTCGACGTGTACGACCTCAGCGCGCCGCTCCGTTTCGCGGACGCGTCGCTCGCAGGTGTCCTCGCGATCCTCGTCCTACAGCACCTCCCGCATCCCGCGGCCTTCCTCGCCGAGATCCGGCGCTGCCTCCGGCCGGGAGGGCACCTGTTGATCACTGCTCCCGCTCGCGACAGCAGGTCGCCCACTTCCCAGAAGCCGTACTGGCGGCTGCGCGCAGCGTGCTATCACCTCGTACCCGGCGTCGTCCGCTTCTACGACACGAACTCCCTCCCTCGTTTGGTCGAGGAGCAGGGCCTGACCGTCGTCGAGTGCAACGGCGAGCCCGGTCGCGTAAGCGTGTTGGCTCGCGCGTAGCGGCTCCCGCCGAGAGTGCCCCACCCCGACACCGGCCGCCAGATCGCCCGCATCCGGTGACCATGCGTGACCGCCAGGGTTAGACGACGGGCGAACTCACGCCGAGGAAAGCGAACTCACGCCAAGAAAGCAGCGACGGCGACGTCCGGCGTACGGCGTTGACGGGTCGATGGCGCGGCTCCTAGTATTAGCACTGTGAATGCATATTCTGTCGACCTGTCGGTTCGGTCAGTCAGCCGGTCCTGGTGAGCTCCGCCGGACTCGACCTGGCCGGTGCCGGGGTGGTCGTCACCGGAGGCGGTTCCGGCATCGGTGCCGCGCTCGCCACCCGGTTCGCCGCCGCCGGTGCCCGGGTGATCGTCAACGACCTGGACGCCGAGGCCGCCCGTGCGGTTGCCGACCGGATCGGTGGACACGCCGTCCCGGGCGACGCCGCGGACCGGGCCGAGGTGGGCCGGCTGGTCGACACCGCGTACGAACGGCTCGGTCGGGTCGACCTGTTCTGCGCCAACGCCGGGGTGGCACCCGGTGGCGGGGTCGATGCCGAACTCGACGACTGGGATTCCGCCTGGCGGGTGAACGTACTCGCCCACGTGCACGCCGCCCGCGCGCTGCTGCCGTACTGGCTGCCGGTGGGGCGGGGACGGCTGGTGCTGACCGTGTCCGCGGCCGGGCTGCTCACCCTGCTCGGCAAGGCACCGTACTCGGTCACCAAACACGCGGCGATCGGCTTCGCTGAATGGCTGCGCGCCACGTACGCCCACCGGGGCATCACCGTGCAGGCGCTCTGCCCGCAGGGTGTGCGTACACCCATGCTCGCCAGCGGCGAGGGCCCCACCGCCACCCTGCTCGACGCCGACGCGCTCGAACCCGAGCAGGTGGCGGACTGCGTGCTCGCGGCGCTCGACGGCGACGGGTTCCTGATCCTGCCGCACCCGGAGGTCGCCACCTTCTACGCCCGACGAGCCGCCGACCCGGACCGGTGGCTGCGCGGGATGAACCGCGTACAGCAGGGGCTCGACGCGGCGGCCGACGGACGGTGAGCGGCCCACGGTCGACGGCCGACCCGCAACCCGGCGGGTCGCTGCCCGGTCTCGACCTGCGCCGGTTGCGCGGCTACCTCGACCGGGAGGCGCCCGACCTGGTCGACGGCCCGCTACGCGGCGGGGTGCTCGCAGGCGGCAAGTCCAACCTCACCTACGAGGTGACCGACGGCCGGACCCGTCTCGTGGTACGTCGACCGCCGCTGGGCCACGTGCTCGCCACCGCACACGACATGGGCCGCGAGTACCGGGTGCAGCGGGCCCTCGCGCCGACCCCGGTGCCGGTGCCGCAGGTGCTGCTGCACTGCCCCGACGCGGACGTCATCGGCGCGCCGTTCTACCTCATGCGCCACGTCGAGGGACGGGTCTACCGGGTGCCGGCGGAGCTGACCGCGCTCGGTCCGGCCGCCGTGGCCGGGCTCGCCCGGTCGCTGGTGCACACCCTCGCCGACCTGCACGCCGTCGCACCCGACAGCGTCGGGCTCGTCGACTTCGGCCGCCCGGACGGGTTCGCCGCCCGGCAGGTACGCCGGTGGAAGACCCAACTCGACGCCTCCCGCAGCCGGGACCTGCCCGGCATCGAGGAACTGCACGACCGGCTCGCCGCCGCCGTACCGGTGGCCGGTGCCGCCACCGTCGTGCACGGTGACTTCCGGTTGGACAACACGCTGGTCGGACCGGACGGTGACATCCGCGCGGTGCTCGACTGGGAGATGTCCACCCTCGGCGACCCGCTCACCGACCTCGGCCTGCTGCTGGTCTACTCGGCCCGGCTGCACGCCCCCGGCTGGCCCGCCCCCGGGGACCTCGCCGCCGCGTACGCCGACCGCACCGGCCGGGATGTACGCGACCTGGGCTGGTACGTCGCCTTCGCCTCGTTCAAGCTCGCCGTGATCCTCGAGGGCGTGCACTACCGCTACGTACGTGGACAGACCGTCGGCGCCGGCTTCGACCGGGTCGGCGAACGGGTCCCGCCGCTGATCGCACAGGGCCTGAGCACGCTGGGAGAGAGCTGATGGACTTCGGCCTGGACGACACCACGGTACGGATGCGCGGGCGGCTGCTCGACTTCATGACCGAGCACGTCTACCCGGCGGAACCGGAGTTCGCGCGACAGGCGCGTACCGGTGAGCCGTGGACCAGACCACCGGTGGTCGAACGGCTCGCCGCCGAGGCCCGTCGGCGCGGGCTGTGGAACCTGTTCCTCCCCGGTGAGCGGGGCGCCGGCCTGACCAACCTCCAGTACGCCCCACTCGCCGAGATCACCGGCCGCAGTCCCGGCCTGGCCCCGGCCGCCCTCAACTGCGCCGCCCCCGACACCGGCAATATGGAACTGCTCGCCGAGTTCGGCACCGCCGAGCAGCGCGAGCGCTGGCTGATGCCGCTGCTCGACGGACGGATCAGGTCCGCGTTCGCGATGACCGAACCCGACGTGGCCTCCTCCGACGCCACCAACATCGCCACCCGGATCGAGCGGGACGGCGACGACTACGTGATCAACGGCCGGAAGTGGTTCGTCACCGGGGCGATGAACCCGCGTTGCGAGATCGTCATCGTGCTCGGGCGTACCGACCCGGACGGGCCGCGTCACCGTCAGCACAGCCAGATCCTGGTGCCCCGCGACACGCCCGGCGTGAACATCCGCCGGGGTATGACCACGTTCGGTTACGACGACGGCGACCACGGTGGACACGCCGAGATCGACTTCGTTGACGTACGGGTCCCGGCCGGCAACCTGGTCGGAGCGCCCGGCGACGGATTCGCCATCTCGCAGGCCCGGCTCGGCCCCGGCCGGGTGCACCACTGCATGCGCCTGATCGGCATGGCCGAACGGGCGCTGGAGCTGATGTGCCGGCGGGCCGGCGCGCGGCAGGCGTTCGGCGGACCGCTCGCTGACCAGGGTGTGATCCAGGACTGGATCGCCGAGTCGCGGGTGCGCATCGAACAGGCCCGGCTGCTGGTGCTCAAGACCGCCTGGCTGATGGACACCGTGGGTAACCGGCACGCGCACACCGAGATCCAGGCGATCAAGATCGTGGTCCCGCAGGCGGTCGAGTGGGTCATCGACAGGGCCATCCAGGTGCACGGCGCGGCCGGGGTCAGCCAGGACTCCCCGCTGGCCCAGATGTGGGCACGAGCCCGGACGATCCGGTTCGCCGACGGCCCCGACGAGGTACACCGCCGCTCGCTCGCCCGGCGGGAACTGCGCCGCCACCTGCCGGTGGCCCCATGACCGCTGGCTACACTCTGCATGCGTGATCTTGCCCCAGGTGTCGGGGCGGAGGAGGAGTGGCGAGATGGGCCAGGCCGACGTACCGGCTCGGGTCGACGGGCGGACCGCGCGCGCGGAACGTACCCGGGCGGCGATCGTCGAGGCGCACCTCGCGCTCATCTCCGAAGGGGACCTACGGCCGACCGGTGAACGGATCGCCGACCGGGCCGGGGTGTCGCTGCGTACGCTCTGGACGAACTTCAAGGACATGGAGACGCTCTTCGAGGCCAGCGGGGAGCGCCTGCTGCAGGAGCAGGACGCCGCGTACCGGCGGATCTCACCCGACCTGCCGCTGGCCAAGCGGGTCGACGCCTACTGCCGACAGCGTGCCCGGCTGCTCCAACTGATCACCCCGTCGGCGCGGGCCGCGCAGATGCGCGAACCGGTCTCCGCCCAGTTGCACCTCAACCGGCTCAAACACATCGACCGGGTACGCGACGAGGTGCTCGACCTGTTCGCCGCCGAACTCGACCGGGCCGGCGCCGGACGGGACGAACTCGTCAACGCCCTGGTGGCGGCGAGCATGTGGCCGGCCTGGTCGATGCTGCGCGATGGTCTCGGGCTCGGTGTCGACAAGGCCCGCGCGGTGATGACCCGTACGGTGCGGGCGCTGCTGACCGAGTCCAAGGTCTGAACCGGCGCGGCGGCGCTCAGCCCGGCAGGGTCAGGTGGTCGTCCACCATGGCCATCAGCGCGGCGGTGGCCGAGCTGATCCGGCGTTGCTCCGCCGTCGCCAGGTGCAGCGACCACTCCAGCGACTGGTCGGTCACCGGCAGCGCCTTGCACAGCGGCGTGCGTGGCACGGTGTGCGTCGGCAGGATCGTCACGCCGAGGCCATGACTGGCGAAGTCGGCCGCCACCCCCACGTCGGTCACCTCCATGCCGATCACCCGTTCCAGCCCGGCGGCCCGGAACGCGGCGTCGTTGGCGGTGCGGTTGGCGTACCCGAGCGGGTAGTCGATGAACGGCTCGTCGGCCACCTCGGCCAGGGTGACCGAATCCTGCCGGGCCAGCGGATGATCGGTCGGTACGACCACCACCTGCGGGATCCGTACCAGCAGGCGGGTTTGCAGGTGCGGGAACGGCCGGCCGCCGACGCCGAGGAAGGCGACGTCGACCTCGCCGTCGACCAGTGCACGGGCCAGTCCGGCCGAACCGTCCCAGGTGGCCGCCCGCAAGCGCAGGCGTACGCGGGGGTGGGTCCGGTGGAACTCGCCCAGCAGACCGGCGAAGTCGATGCCGCCGACGCCGGTCAGGCAGCCGACGGCAACCGAGCCGTGCAGCTCCCGGCCCACCTCGTTGACGGCGTCGCGGGCAGACTGGGCCGCGTCGAGGGTCGCCCGCGCTCTGGGCAGCAGCGCCTCTCCGGCGTCGGTCAGGGAGAACCGCTGCGCGCTGCGCTCGAACAGCACCGCGCCGAGTTCGCGTTCCAGCGCGGAGATCGCCGACGAGACGGCGGACTGCACCACGTGCAGCCGGCCCGCCGCGCGGGTGAAACTGCGTTCCGCCGCGACCGCGACGAAATACTCCAGATGCCTGAGTTCCACTCCGCCAAGGATCACATACTCCGACGGCCGGTTGGCCCGTACCCGGGGCGACCGTCGGCCGCCCCGCTCCGTGGTCTCGCTCATCGTGGACTCCGGGAACCCGCTTCGGGGGGTGCGGGCCGGTGGGTCAGATGGCGCCGCCGTTGGCGTACAGCACCTGGCCGTTGATCCAGCGGGCCGGACCGGCGAGGAAGGCGATGATCTCGGCGATGTCCTGCGGGGTGCCGAGGCGCTCCAGCGGCGGCTCGGCCGCGATCCGGCTCACGGTCGCCTCGTCCTTGCCGTCGAAGAAGAGCCCGGTCGCGGTCGGGCCTGGTGCGACCACGTTCACAGTGATGTCCCGACCGCGCAGCTCGCGGGCCAGGATCAGGGTGATCGCCTCCACCCCGCCCTTGCTCGCGGCGTAGGCCGTGTAGCCGGGCCGGGCGAACCGGCTGATCGAGCTGGAGACGTTGACTATCGCGCCACCGGGGCGCAGCCGGCGGGCGGCCTGCTGGTTCACCACGAAGGTGCCGCGCAGGTTGGTCCGGATGATCCGGTCCAGCAGGTCGAGGTCGAGATCGACCAACGGGCTGACCGGCATGATGCCGGCCGCGTGGACCACCACGTCGATGCCGCCGTACGTGCGCTCGGCCGTGTCGAAGAGCGCGGCGACCGCGGTTTCGTCGGCCACATCCGCCTGTACGGCGATCGCGTCGCCGCCCTTGGCGGTGATCGCGGCGACCGTGCTGTCCGCGTCGGCCTTGTTGCCGGCGTAGTTCACCACGACGGCGTACCCGTCGGTGGCCAGCCGCTCCGCGCTCTCGCGGCCGATGCCACGGGAGCCGCCGGTGATGATCGCCACGCGCTGGGGGGTGTCCATGGTTGATGCTCCTTGAGCCGGGGGCCAAGCTGTCGAGCCAAGCTTGACTCTCCGGCAGCATCAGATCCAACGGATCATTCCGATGATCAACATCTCCCTGAGAGATGGACCGGGTGCAGCATCCGACGTGGATGCGGGGTGAGGTGCGGCAATGGGACAACCCATCGGTTCGGGCGGCCCTCTCGGGATGGCGGGATCAGGCCGTCAGGAAGTCGACGATCGCCAGGGCGAAACCCGGATCGCGTACGACTCCGAGGTGGTCGCCCGGCAGTACGAGCAGCTTGCCGTCGGTGATCGCGTCGATCCGGTCGACGTCCAGCAGGTCGACCAGGGCGGCGAGGTCGCGGGCCATGGCGGCTTCGCCGTACCGCGCGGGGTCGTGGGGCTTGCTCGACGCGCCGTGCCCGCGCGCGTCCGGGGCGACCACCCAGCGCCCGGCGGTGGTGAGCGCGGCGACCACCCCCGGCCCGACGAAGTTGGTGCTGGCGTCGACCACGAAGCCGTGGTGCAGCACGACGGGTGGGGTGCCGTCCGGGGTGCCCCACCGTTGGTAGGCGATCTCCACGCCGTCGAACGACCGAAATCGATGGACCATCAGGTCACCAGCCTCTTTCCAACTCGTTACTCATAGGTAACACTGAGCCTATGGTTACTGCATCAACAGTGCAAATAACCACCCTCCATGGCCGGACCGTCGAACGGCACGCGGTCGTGGGCCTGCTCGACCGGGCGGCCCGGGGCAACGGCGGCGCACTGCTCTTCCACGGTCCACCGGGCATCGGTAAGACCGCCCTGCTCGGCTACGCCAGGACCGTTGCCACCGACGTCACCGTGCTGGCCGCCACCGGCCTGGCCGAGGAGACCGGGCTCGCGTACGCCGGGCTCCAGCGCCTGGTCGAACCGGTGCTCGACCACGCCGCCGCCCTGCCCAGCTCGCTCGCCCGGGTGCTCGCCCAGGCCGTCGCCGGCGCCGGCTGCCCCGCGTCGGACCGGTTCGCCCTGTCCATGGCGGTACACGCCCTGCTCGTCGCCGCCGGCCGGGACCGGCCGGTGCTCTGCACCGTGGACGACATCGACCTGCTCGACCCACCGTCCACCGACGCGCTGACGTTCGCCGCCCGGCGACTGCGGGACCAACCGGTCGCCGTCCTCTTCGGCGCCGGACCGGACACCGCGCTCGGCGGCATCCCGGCCCGGCACCTCGACGGTCTGGACGACACCACCAGCGTCGAACTCCTCGCCGACCTGCTACCCGAGCCGCCGCCCGCCCGGGTGGCAGCCGCCCTCGTCGCGCTCGCCGCCGGCAACCCGCAGGCACTCGCCGACCTGGCCGCCGCGCTCACCCCGGCGCAACGCCGGGGCGAAGAACCGCCACCCGCCACGCTCGCCCCGGACAGCGTGCTGCGCAGGCGCTACCGCCGACGCCTGGCCGGGTTGCCACCGGACACCCGCTGGCTGTTGCTGCTCGCCGCGCTCGACCCCGAACTGGACGCGTCCACCCTGGTCCGGGCCGCCCAGGCATCCGCAATGGTGATCGACGCGCTCACCCCGGCCGAACTGTCCGGGCTGGTCCGGGTCGAGACCCACCGGGTCCACTTCGTCCACCCCCTGGTACGGGCCATCGTGCACGACGAGGCGCCGCTGGCCCGACGGCGTACCGGGCACCTGCGACTGGCCGGGGTCCTCGACGGTGAGCGGGAGCGGCTGCGCCGCGCGGTCCACCTCGCCGCCGCGGCGGTCGGCCCGGACCCGCACCTCGCCGCCGAACTCGAACGGGCCGCCGCCAGCGGCGGAGGGGGATACCTCACCGCGTCGGTCGCGTTGGAGCGGGCCGCACAGCTCACCCCCGAACCGGTCGCGGCGGCGACCCGACTGGTGACCGCCGCCCGCTACGCCTGGCTCGCCGGCCGCCCTCGGCGCGCTCGGGAACTGCTCGGTGGCCTGGTCGGCGGGCCGGTAGGGCGGCAGGGGGTACCGTCGCCCGACTCGCTCATCCCGGAAGTGCCCGGAGCCGTCACGGTCGGGCCGGAGCTGCTCGGCACGATCCAACTCCTGCGCGGCGAGATCGAACTGCGCGCGGGATCCGCCGCCGTGGCGATCGAGATCCTGCTGGCCGCCGCGGACCTGCTCGCCGAACACCGGCCCGACCTCGCCCTCACCGCCCTGGTCCGGGCCGGCGAGGCGGCCAACTTCACCGGCGACGACCGCCGCTTCGACGAGCTCACCCAGCGCGCCACCGCGCTGCGCCACCCGGTGCGGTCACCCGCCACCGAGTTGATGTTCGACCACGTCGTCGGCTTCGGTGCGATGCTTCGCGGCGAACACCACCTGGCCGTACCGGCGTTGCGTCGGGTGGTCGCGCTCGCGACCCGGCTCGACGACGCGGCCGCGCTCGCGGTGGCGAGTGCGGACAGCCTGTTGCTGGCCGACGACCAGGCCGCCCACCGGTCGGCCAGCCGCGCCGCCGAGCTGGCCCGCACCACCGGGCAGGTCGCGTTGCTGCCCAGGGTGTTGGAGCTGAGGGCGTGCGCCGAGTACTGGCTCGGCCCGGACGAGGCGGCGACCGAGACCGCCCGGGAGGGACTGCGTACGGCACGGGACACCGGGCAGGACAACTGCGCCGCCACCCACCTGGGCCTGCTCGCGGTCTTCGCCGCCATCGCGGGCGACCACCCGGCCTGTGACCGCTGGCTGGGGGAGCTGGGGGAGGGGCCGGACGGCGAGAGTCGACCCCGGGCCCTGGGCCAGTGGGCGCTGGGCGTACTCGACCTGACCGTCGGCAGGTGCGACGACGCGCTCACCAGGTTGGCCGGGCTCGCCGACCCGGTCACCGGGCACGGCCAGATCCTCATCCAGATGATGGCCATGCCGTACCTGGTCGAGGCAGCCTCCCGGTGCACCGACCCCGCACCCGCGCTCGCCGCGCTGGCGGTCTTCGACGACTGGGCGAACGACACCGGTGACCCCGCCCGCCGTGCCATCTCGGCCCGGTGCCACGCCCTGCTGGCGCCGCGCGGCAGCGAGGAGGCGGAGGCGGCGTTCCGTACGGCGCTGCTGCTGCACCCCGCCGCCGGCTCGGAGTTCGAGCGGGCGCGTACGGAACTGCTGTTCGGCAAGGAACTGCGGCGCAGCCGGCGGCCCCGCGACGCGCGGGAGTACCTGCACAGCGCGTGGGAGTCGTTCGTGCACCTGGGCGCGCAGGTGTGGGCGGCGCAGGCGAGTGCCGAGTTGCGGGCGGCAGGGGAGGCGGTCGAGGCGTCGGCGGTGCCGGTGAGCGGGGCGCTGACCGCGCAGCAGTTGCAGATCGCCCGGCTGGTGGCCGAGGGCGCGACCAACCGGGAGGTGGCCGCCCGGCTGTTCCTGTCCACCCGTACCGTCGACCACCACATGCGCAACATCTTCAGCCGGCTCGGCATCCGGTCCCGGACCGACCTGGTGCGCGTCATGTCGTCGTAGCCGGCGGCTCGTGCTTCCCGACGGCCGGGGACGGCACGATGGCCCGTGCCGGGTCACCGGACGGGCCACCGTGCTAGTTGCGTGCTTGCGACAGCGTCTCCACCGAGCCTGGTCGCGACGCGGTCACCTGGCCGGGTCCCGGTTGTAGGACCGCAGCGCCCACAGGTAACCGAGCACGGCGATGGCCACGCACCAGGCGGCGGCGATGAGGGCGTTGTTGCCGATCGGGCCTCCGGTCAGCAGCCCGCGCACGGTCTCGATGACCGCCGTGAACGGCTGGTACTCGGCGAACCAGCGCAGCCCGGCCGGCAGTGAGTCGGTGGGTACGAATCCGCTGCCGAAGAAGGGCAGGAGCAGCAGGGCGGAGGGGGCGTTGCTGGCGCTCTCGACGCTCTTGGCCGCCATGCCCAGGCCGACCGCCAACCAGGTGACCGCGACGGTGATCAGCATGAGCACGCCGATCGCCGCCACCCACTCGACCGGGCCGGCCGAGGGCCGGAAGCCGAGCAGCAGTGCGAACCCGACGACAACCACGATGGCGAGCATCGTCTGGATGACGGCGCCGACGACATGTCCGGTCAGTACGGCCGCGCGGGAGATCGCCATCGTACGGAAACGGGCCACGATGCCCTCGGTCATGTCCATGGCGACCGAGATCGCGGTGCCCTGCGCCGTACCGGCCACGGTCATCATCAGGATGCCGGGGACGACGTACCGCAGGTACTCCGCCCGGCCACCCGACGTGCCGCCGAGCCCCGCGCCGAGGGTGCCGCCGAAGACGAAGACGAACAGCAGGAGGAACACCAGCGGCCCACCGATCACGAACATCGTCAGGGCCGGGTAGCGCACCATGCGCTTGAGGTTGCGCCGCAGCATGGTCGCCGAGTCGTGGGCGGCGTAGGAGAGGGTGGTCATCGTACGAACTCCGTCTTCTGGTCGGCCTGTCCGGTGAGCGAGAGGAACACGTCGTCGAGATCGGGGGTGTGCAGCGTGAGGCCGTCGACCTCCACCGCCTCACGGTCGAGTTGGTCGAGTACGGCCCGCAGGGCCCGGAAGCTGCCGTCGGTCGGCACCCGCAGGGTGAGGTTGGAGTCGTCCCGGGTGGACTCGACGAGCCCACGGGCGGCGCGGTCGAGCCCGCTCGCGTCGGCGAAGCGCAGCTCCACGTGGCCACCGGGGACCAGGGCCTTGAGCTGGCTCGGTGTCCCCTCGGCGACCAGCTTGCCGTGGTCGAGTACGGCGATCCGGTCGGCGAGTTGGTCGGCTTCCTCGAGGTACTGCGTGGTCAGGAAGATCGTCGTCCCACGGGCGACCAGGTCGCGGATGATCTGCCACATGGTGCGACGGCTGCGCGGGTCGAGGCCCGTTGTCGGCTCGTCGAGGAAGATGACCCGAGGGTTGCCGACCAGGGTCATCGCGAGATCGAGCCGGCGACGCATACCGCCGGAGTAGGTCGAGGCGGGCTTCCCGGCGCTTTCGACCAGGTCGAACCGGTCGAGCAGGTCGGCGGCGAGCCGGCGTCCCGCAGGGCGGCCCAGGTGACGCAGGTCCGCCATCAGCAGCAGGTTCTCCTCACCGGTGAGCAGGTTGTCCACCGCCGAGAACTGCCCGGTCACCCCGATCACGCCGCGTACGCCGTCCGGGTCCCCGGTGAGGTCGTGGCCGACGATCCGTATGTTCCCGCCGTCGGCGCTGATCAACGTGGACAGGATCTGCACCATGGTGGTCTTGCCGGCGCCGTTCGGACCGAGCAACGAGAAGATCGTTCCCTCGGGTACGTCCAGGTCGATGCCGTCGAGCACGACCTGCTTGCCGAACGACTTACGCAGTCCGGCGACCGCGATCGCCGATCCGGGTGTGGTCATCTCATCTCCTTGTGGTTTGCGAGGTGGTGCTGCCGTGTCTGGGCAGGCGCCATCGCCCGGCGTCGGGCGCCAGGTCTGGTTCGACTGCGGTGGGAAGCTCGGTCGACGAGCCGGAAAGCGGTGCGGACGGCGGTGGCACGGGCGCACCGGTGCCGTCGTTCGCCCCGGACGGGCGAGCATGTGGGAGAGCCGGAGGAAACGCGGCGCGGGATCGTCCTCGCGAGGCGAAGCGAGGTCGGGTGGGGCGGGGTCGGGGCAGGTGGCCGGGTGGTGCAGCGCTTCCGGCCGTGGCGGTCAGGGCCGGGCGCGGGTCACTCGGCGGGGACGGTGGTGGAACGGCGGATCAGGATGCCGCCGGCGTAGGTGCGGGCGCGTACCTCTACGGTCTCGTCCGACGTGCCGGGGCCGTCGGAGGTGTCGAGTTCGTTGCGAACCCGGCCGGACACGGACTTCACGTCGAGCCAGGCGGCCGTACCCCTGCGGATGCCGACCTCCAGGTCACCGGAGGCGGACTCGATCACCACCGAGCCGCGTACGACCTCGCCGATGCGGACGTTGCCGTTCGCGGTCTTGGCCGTCACGGGACCGAGTGCCCGGTCGACGGAGATGTCACCGTTGGCCGCGTTCGATCGCAGGTCACCGGTGACCTCGCCGATGGTGATGTCACCGTTGGAGTTCTTGATCACCGCTCGACCGGCGATCCCGCGGATCTCCACGTCGCCGGAGTGGGTGGTGACCTCGGTGTCGCCCGTGGTGTGGCCCACCGTGATCCGACCGCTGCTGGTGTGCGCGTGCAGCGCGCCGGTACGGTCCAGCCCGATGTTGCCGAGACTGGTCTTGAACCGGCACTCGCCGAGCCGACCCTCGGTGTCGAAGTCCGCCAGCGAGGCGTAGGCGCGCACGTCCGAGCCGGTCGGCAGCTCGACGGTCAGGTCGACCGACCCGACCTTGTTGCTGAAGAGCGTACGCAGCTTCGGTGCCTTGACCAGCAGCTTGCCGTCGGTGAACTCGACCCGCGTCTGCTCGGCTGCCTTCACGTCGAGCTCGTTGGAACGGTCGTTCGGCTGGACCTCGACCACCGTCTCGCCGCGGTCGTTGGCGGTGATCCGGGCGCGGCCGACAACGAGGTCGATCGTCGCGGAGATGGGGCCCGGGGTTTCGAAACTAGGCATGGCGGTGCCCTCCTGATGGGTCTGGTGGATGTCTTACGAGGTGGCGGGGTTGGAGCAGTGATGTGACGGATGGCGATCCGTGGCTAGCGGACCCAGCCGGTGTAGTGCTGTCCGGCCCAGTTGTTCTGCCGCTCGGGCTGGCGGTCGCGTTCCTCCTTCGCGAGCGAGGCGGCGGCGACCCGGACCAGCCAGGCGTTGACCGAGAGGCGTTCCCGACCGGCGGCCTCCTCGATCCGGGTCTTGAGCTGCTCGGGCAGGCGGAAGTTGATCCGCGAGACGGCGCCGTCGTCGGCGTCCGGCGCGGGGGTCGGTGCGGCGGCCGTCCGGGGCTCGGTCGGGCTTTCGTACGCGTCGAAGCTGTCCCCGGGCAGATGTCCCGGCGCCAGTGCGGCCGGTGGTGGCGCCACCACGAACTCCGGCTCGCCGCCCCGCAGGCGGAGGTCCACGGAGCCCGGTGCGAGGTCGCGGGTGATCTCGTCCGCCGCTGCCGACAACGCGTCGAGCAGGGTGAGCCGGACGGCCGACTCCAGCGGCGCGGTCAGGCGCTCGGCGAGGGCGCGGGCGTCGTCGCCCCCGGCCTCGGCGGCGACCGCGAGCTGCCGCCGCAGGTTGTCGACGTACTGCGTGATGTCCATGGCACCATCATGGCACCACGATGGCGCCATGGCAAGCCACATCTGGCGCCGCTGGCGCCGGATGGCGCACTGTTGGCGCCAACATGGCATCAGGCGGTGCCAGGTGCCGTCGAGCTGGCGCCACCCGGTAGCGGTTCCGATCGCGTTATGATGTGCGGGCGCCCCACGGGGCGCGGCCCGGGTCGAGAGGCGCTGCGACGGATTCCATCCGCCACGCTCGATCTGTGGCCAGACACAAGGGCGCCTCCGAGCAGGAGGTGCCCTTTTTGGCATCTTCTGCCGCGCTGCGGGCTACCACCGTCGCGGCGCCGTACCGGTGCGGACCCCGTCCCACCGACCTCCAGCATCACGGAGTACGGAAGAGGAATCCATGAACGCACGACTGCAAGAGATCAACGGTGTCGAATTCGCGGTGGCGGACCTGTCGCTCGCTGCAGCGGGACGGCACCAGATGCGCCTGGCCGAACACGAGATGCCCGGCCTGATGGCGATCCGGCGGGAGTTCGCCGACGCCCAACCACTGCGCGGAGCACGGGTCGCGGGCTCACTGCACATGACCGTCCAGACCGCCGTGCTCATCGAGACCCTCGTCGCGCTCGGCGCCCAGGTCCGCTGGGTCTCGTGCAACATCTTCTCTACCCAGGACGAGGCCGCCGCCGCGGTTGTCGTCGGCCCCGGTGGCACGGTCGAGGCGCCCAGCGGTACGCCGGTGTTCGCCTGGAAGGGCGAGACCCTGGAGGAGTACTGGTGGTGCACCATGCAGCTGTTCGACTTCGGTGACGGGCAGGGCCCGAACATGATCGTCGACGACGGGGGCGACGCCACGCTGCTCGTACACAAGGGTTTCGAGTACGAGAAGACCGGTGCCGTGCCGTTGCCCGACGAGGACGACCACGTCGAGTACAAGCTCATCCTGCAGACCCTCGCCGACAGCCTGGCCAGCGACAACCAACGCTTCACCCGGGTCGTCGGCCAGATGCGCGGCGTCACCGAGGAGACCACCAACGGCGTCGGTCGGCTCTACCGGCTGGCCCGCAGCGGCCAATTGCTGTTCCCGGCCATCAACGTGAACGACTCGGTGACAAAGTCGAAGTTCGACAACAAGTACGGCATTCGCCACTCGCTCGCCGACGGTCTCAACCGCGCCACCGACGTGATGCTCGGCGGCAAGCTCGCGGTCGTCTGCGGCTACGGCGACGTCGGCAAGGGCGCGGCCGAGTCGCTGCGCGGTCAGGGAGCGCGGGTCGTGGTCACCGAGATCGACCCGATCTGCGCGCTACAGGCCGCGATGGAGGGGCTCCAGGTCGTCGAACTCGAAGACGTGGTGTCGACCGGGGACATCTTCATCACCACCACCGGCGGCACCGACATCATCATGGCCGAGCACATGGCGAAGATGAAGCACAACGCGATCGTCGGCAACGTCGGCCACTTCGACCTCGAGGTCGACATGGCCGGCCTGGCCCAGACTCCGGGCATCGAACGGGTGGAGATCAAGCCGCAGGTGCACGAGTGGCGCTTCCCGGACGGACACTCGATCATCGTCCTCTCCGAGGGCCGGCTGATGAACCTCGGCAACGCCACCGGCCACCCGAGTTTTGTCATGTCGAACTCGTTCACCAACCAGGCGATGGCGCAGATCGAGCTGTTCACCAAGCCCGGTGAGTACGCCAAGGACGTCTACGTACTGCCCAAGCACCTGGACGAGAAGGTGGCCCGGCTGCACCTCGACGCGCTCGGCGTACGCCTGACGACCCTGACCAAGAAGCAGGCCGACTACCTCAGCGTCGACGTCGAAGGCCCCTACAAGGCGGACCACTACCGTTACTGACCCGGCGGAGCCCGCTCCGGGAGCCGTCGAGGCTCCCGGAGCGGTCAGGTCGCCTGGAGCGTGAGTGCGGTGCCGACCGTGTTCGGCACGAACGCGTCTCCGAAGCGGGCCGCCATCGCCCGCTGCGCTCGCCACCCGGTGCAGTGGGCGGGAAGGAGTACGGAGGGCGCCATCTCGCCGAGGTCGGTCAGGACCCTCGGGATCAGCGCGGGCCACGCGGATCGGGGGCCCCGAGTTCGTCAAGGCGATGGAGTACGTGCAGAGCGCGGAGTTCTTCCCCGGCAGTCGACCGCTGCGGGGCAGCGCGGGTGTGCCGGGACATGGCGGATGTCCGGCTGCGCCTGATCCGTCGCGAACCGGCCCCTCCCGGGTCGTGCCGACCGAGCTGGTCGTACGCGAGTCCGCCTGAGTGACCGGGACGATCTCGCTTGTGGAGGATCGACCGCAAGTTACCGGTAATGCCCTGGAAGCACGGCCTGGTCTACCGGCCTCGTTTCGGTGCTCCCGTCGATCGTCGCCCGTCGTGTCGTGCCTGTTCACGTCGGCCTCCGGCGGGGAGACCGCGCCGGGCGGTAGCTCCACCCGCCTCACGACCAACGCCCAGCAGCCATTGATAGTTTCTGAAACTTTCCGCTAACATCGACCCACGCAACTGTTCTGTATGATCCAGAAGATGACGTGCCAGGCATGTTGGCGCTGCCTGCCCATGTCGCCTGATGGATGGTCAGAAGACGCCAGGTCGATGCTGTAGCGGTTTGCCCCTCCGGGCGGTGGGCGCCGCTATGAGCCGGGCGAGGCCGGCGACTTCGCATCCGTGTATCCCGACCCGCGGGCTGGTTCTCCATGCCTGCCGGTCCATCCCTTCCCGAACCGTCCGGAGGCAACAGAGATGAGCGACACAACGGATCGTCGTGGCCGACAGGCCCGACTGAGGTCGGGGCCGCGGCTGGCCCTGGCACTCGGCGCGGCGGCAACCCTCGCCGTCGGCGCGACGATGGTCTTCGCCCCGACCGCCAGCGCCGGCACCACGCTCGGCGCGTCGGCCGCCGAGAAGGGCCGCTACTTCGGCACCGCGGTCGCGGCCAACAAGCTCTCCGACTCCACCTACGTCGGAATCCTGAACCGCGAGTTCAACAGCGTCACCGCCGAGAACGAGATGAAGTGGGACGCGACCGAGCCGTCGCAGGGCAACTTCAGCTACGCCAACGCCGACCGCATCGTCAACAGCGCCCGGTCCAACGGCCAGCAGGTACGCGGACACGCGCTGGCCTGGCACTCGCAGCAACCGGGCTGGGCCCAGAACATGTCCGGCACCGCCCTGCGCAACGCGATGCTCAACCACGTCACCCAGGTGGCCACCTACTACCGTGGCAAGATCGTCGCCTGGGACGTGGTGAACGAGGCGTTCGCCGACGGCGGCGGCGGTAACCGGCGCGACTCCAACCTCCAGCGCACCGGCAACGACTGGATCGAGGCGGCGTTCCGCGCCGCTCGGGCCGCCGACCCCGGCGCGAAGCTCTGTTACAACGACTACAACACCGACGGGCAGAACGCGAAGTCCAACGCCGTGTACGCCATGGTGCAGGACTTCAAGGCGCGCGGCGTACCGATCGACTGCGTCGGTTTCCAGTCCCACTTCAACGCCCAGAGCCCGGTGCCGAGCGACTACCAGGCCAACCTCCAGCGGTTCGCCAACCTCGGCGTCGACGTGCAGATCACCGAACTGGACATCGAGGGCTCGGGCACCACCCAGGCGAACAACTTCGCCCGTGTGGTGCAGGCGTGCCTGGCCATCACCCGGTGCACCGGGATCACGGTGTGGGGCATCCGGGACACCGACTCGTGGCGGGCGAGCGGGACCCCGTTGCTCTTCGACGGCAGCGGCAACAAGAAGGCCGCGTACACGTCCACGCTGAACGCGCTCAACAGCGGCGGCAACCCGATCACCACCCCGCCGACGCCGCCGACCACCACCCCTCCCACCACCACCCCGCCGCCGACTCCTCCGCCGACCACCACCCCGCCGCCCGGTGGAGCCGGCTGCTCGGCCACGTTGTCGAACAACGCCTGGACCGGCGGGTACGTGACCACCATCCGGGTCACGGCCGGCTCGTCGGGCACCAACGGCTGGACGGTCGGCGTGACGCTTCCGTCCGGCTCCACGATCACCAACGCCTGGAACACGACCCGCAGCGGTAACACCGGCAGCGTCCAGTTGAGCAACGTCGCCTACAACGGCCGGCTCACCGCCGGTCAGGTGACCGAGTTCGGTTTCCAGGGCACCGGTACCGCGCCGAGCGGTACGCCCACCTGCGCCGCGAGCTGACCCCCGACCGGCTCCGGTGCGCGGGGGCGGCGCCCTGCGCACCGGAGCCCACAGGACTGCTCGACTCGGCCACGACCGGACGCGTCGGCTCCGGCGAAGGAGATGGCCTGATGGACCGTCGATCGCCGGTCGCGGGCCCGGCGGGGTTCGGTGCCCGCACCGCCACCGGTCGCTGGGTGCACACCTGGGTGTCGATGCCGCAGCTCACCGAGCCCGACAACCTTCCGCCGCCACCGTTTCGCCGGGACAACCTGGTGTTCGCCGACGCCACCCTGCGGCAGACCGTCCGGCTGTCCGTCGGTGCCCGACGGCTGCGGCTGCGCTTCTCCAACGCCTTCGGCGGCGCCGTACTGCCGCTCACGGCCGTCACGGTCGCGCTGCCGGTTGGCGGCCAGGCGGGTGTCAGCGGCATCCGGTCCGGGACGTCCCGTACGGTGACCTTCTCGGGGCGGTCGTCCGTGTGCGTACCGGTGGGAGCGCAGGTCGTCTCCGATCCGCTGGACTTCGAGATCGCGCCCCGGTCGAACCTCACCGTCACCGTCCACCTGGGGCAGGGGCAGGCGTCGAACGACGTCACCTCGCACCCCGGCTCCCGGACCACCTCGTACCTCATAGCCGGCAACCGGGTCGCGGCGGCGGACCTGCCGGCGGCGACACCGGTCGAGCACTGGTACCTGCTCAGCGGGGTCGAGGCGTGGTGCGACCGCAGCACGGCGGCGGCGGTGCTGTTGGGTGACTCGCTCACCGACGGCCGCGGTTCCAGCACCAACATGAACGACCGCTGGCCGGACCGGTTGTACGACCGTCTCCGCTCCCACTCGGCCACGGCGCAGGTCGCCGTCCTCAACCAGGCGGCCGGCGGTAACCGGGTCCTGGACGACGGGCTCGGCCCGAACGCCCTCGCCCGGCTCGACCGCGACGTGCTGTCCCAGAGCGGCGTCGAGTGGCTGGTCGTGTTCGAGGGCGTGAACGACATCGGTACCGCCGAGGCCACCGAGGCGGCGCAGAAACGGGTGACCGATGATCTGATCTTCGCGTACGAGCAGATCCTCACCCGGTCGCACGCGCACGGCATCCGCGTGTACGGCGCGACCCTGCTGCCCTTCGGCGGCCACACCGGCTACGACGACCCGAGCGGCCTGCGTGAATCGGCCCGGCGGCGGGTCAACGACTGGATCCGTACCGGTTGCGGCTTCGACGCCGTGCTCGACTTCGACGAGGCGATCCGTGATCCACGCAACCCGAGGCGACTGTTGCCGGCCTACGACGGTGGCGATCACCTGCACCTGAACCCGACCGGTTACCGCGCACTGGCCGACTCCGTACCGGTCAGGCTGTTCCGGCGGGAGCCGCTGCCGCCCGGCTTCGGTTTCGACTAGGGCGAGCCGGACCCGACCCGGACCGACGACGCCCGCGCCCGTCGCGTCGGCCGACCACGCATGGGCGGGCACCCGGGTCCGTGGTGACCCGGGTGCCCGCCCGCGGTGTGCTCCCCGCGTCGGCCGCTGTTACCAGGCGGACGGTGCCGGCGGTACGACAACCGGCGGGCGGTCGTCGCAGGTGATGGTGTTCGGCAGTTCCCAGGCGGCGAGCCAAGGGCCGGTCGTGCCGCCCCCGTCGTTGCCGCCGAGATCGGTCACGGAGAACTCCGAGCCGGTGGGCGGGAAGTTGAACGACCCGCAGTTGTTGATGCCGACCGCACCGACGTTGCGGGCGTCGACGTTCTCGAACGAGGCAGATCCGGACACACGGGCGCTGAGCACCGAGGTGCCCGTACCGTCGACCCTGATGTCCTTGAAGTGGACGTTCCTGATGGAGTAGAGGTCCTTCACCGACCACTCGCTGACCATCATGATCGCGTTGTAGGTGCTGTCCAGGTAGTGGTCCCCGACGACCTGGATGTCCGCGTCGATGGTCTTCTCGAGCGCGTAGATCCAGATGGCGCCCAGGCCGATGTTCCAGTTCAGCTCGAACGTGCCGGCCCGGACCACGGTGTTGTTGGTGATCCACAGGTGGCCGGCGAACGGCTGCGCGCCGAAGCGGGAGCCGATCTGGATCCCGCTGCCCTCCCGGATCGGGTCGGCGACGAGGTTGTTCGAGACGGTGTTGTCCGTGCCGCCGTAGATCGCGATGCCGTTGGCGAGCGTCGGGGTCTGCACGGTGTTGTGGTCGAAGGTGTTGTTGGCGTTGGCGGTCGTCTCGGACCACATGGCCAGACCGTCGTCACCGGTGTTGCGGATGAAGTTGTTCGCCACCACCGAGTTCGTCACGCCGATGTGGAAGTTCAGCGCGTCGGCGATCTGGTCGACGATGACGTTGTTGGTGACCCGTACGTTGGTCATCGGACCGTCGAACCAGAGGCCGACCTTGGTGTGGCGGATGTGCAGGCCGTCGATGGTCGAGTTGCTCATCGCGCCGCCGATGCCGTTCACCTGGTCGGTGTCGATGCGCTCGCGCACGTCGCCCTCGATGGCGAACCCGGACAGGTGGACGTTGTCGCTCCCACCCTCCGAGGCGTCCTTGCCGTAGAAGCCCACACCGGTGTGTACGGAGCCGTCCGGTGCCGGGGGATCGAGGGCGACCTCACGGCCCTTGATGATGGTGTACCAGCTGCCGGCCCCCTCGATCGTCACGTCGTCCACGATGATGTGCCGGTTCACCTGGTACGTGCCCGGCGGTACGTAGACCTTGAGGTGGGTGAGCTTGGCGAAGGCGATCGCCCGGTCGAACGCGGGGGCCGAGTCGCGCCGCCCGGTGGGGTCCGCGCCGAAGGCCAGTACGTTCGCCGCGATCAGCCTGACCCGCGGCGGGGCGACGAGCTGCGAGTCGAGCAGGTCGATGACGGTCCAGGCGGCGTTGCTGCCCCCGGGCACCGTGAGTCGAACCTTGTCACCGGCGCGGTAGGTCTGGCCGAGGAGCAGGCGCTGCTCGTCGTAGAAGTGCATCGGGCGGAACGGCTTGGTGATCGTCGGCGTCGGGGTGGTGGCCGCCGGTACGCAGGCGCACTCGGTGATCCACCAGTCGGGGTGCAGCAGGTCCGCGTTCGGGTCGTTGGTGAACGAATACTGGTTGTAGAGCCAGGCGTACTGCGAGGTGAGCGTCATAGTCTTCGTGGACCCGCCGTTCACCGTGACGTTCAGCGGCGCGGTGATGCCGCCGCCGTTCGGCGCGTCCGGGATGCTGTACCGCACCGTGATCGCGTTGGCCGCCTTGGGCAGGGTGAACTCGACGTACTGCCCGGGGGTCAGCTTGACCGCCTTGCGCCCGGACGCCTCTGACGGCAGCGAGTACGCCGCCCGGTCCGGTCCGATCACCGCGCCGTTGGTGCGGGCGTTCTCGGCCTCCTGTTCGAGGAAGTCGACGTTGGCGCCCCGGCCGCTGACGAGGGACGGGTCGAGACCCGCCCGCGTCACGACCGGGGTCGGGCCGGATGGGGTCTTCGCGCCGGCGTAGGCCGTGCCGGCGCCGCCCCCGACGACCAGGCTGAGACCGATCACAGCCGCCGCCGCTACCCAGCGCGGCGGTCGCGTGGACCACCTCGCCGTACCTCCGATGATGCTCCGTGACATCGAATGACTCGTTTCTCTCGGGACGGTGACGTGTGCCGACGCTCAAAGGCGGAGCGTCCTCCGTGGTGGCCGCAGGGTCGTCACGCTACGTTCACAGACTTGAAACAGAGCTAGAGCCGTCATGTTATTGCAGAAATCTGTCAATATTCAAGCGCAACTTTGTCGTATATTTTGGGACCATTGTCGACATTCAAAGCGGATGTTCGACGCCCGACAGGGCGCCGCACCCTGCGGGCACTCCTCGGCGGTCAGCTTGTCGAGCCTCGAGTCGCCCGCGTGCTTGCCGCCCCGCTTCGGGTCCGTCGGACGGCTTCACACCCCATTCACCAGGGCGACGATCCCTTGTCGATCTTCAGTACGGCGTCCGCCGTAGCTTCGGGGCGACCATCGACAGCCCTGGGAGGGTGACTTGTGTCCATGACCCGGATCAGTGCCACGGCCGGTCTGGTGCTCGCGATCGTCGCGGGCACCGCGGGTGCCGTACCAGCAAGCGCCGCCACCGGCGCGGACCTGGTGACGGACCCGGCCAGCTACGTGGATCCCTTCATCGGCAGCGCCCGCGACGGCAACACCTGGCCCGGCGCGGTGCGTCCGTTCGGGATGATCTCGTGGAGCCCGACCAGCACACGTGGCGACCAGACCAGCACCGGCGCGGCCAACGGCTACCAGTACGACACCACGCGGGTGCGCGGGTTCAGCCTGACCCACGTCAACGGCGCCGGATGCAACCCCGGCGCGGCGGGTGACGTGCCGATCATGCCGTACGTCGGCACCGTCGACTCCTCGCCCACCGCGGACACCACCGACGCCAAGTACGCCAGCAACTTCTCGCACGCCGCCGAGTCGGCCGACCCGGGCCGCTACACGGTCACGCTCGACTCGGGGGTGAAGACCGACCTCGCGGTGAGCACCCGAGCAGGGGTCGGCGAGTTCGGCTTCCCCGCCGGCAAGCCCGCCAACCTGCTCTTCCGTACCTCGAACTCGCTCAACGGCAGCGAGGACGCGGAGATCGACATCGACGTCGCCAACCAGCGGGTGACCGGGTCCGTACTGACCGGTGCGTTCTGCGGCCGGCGGGCCAACGGCGGGGTGAACAACCGCAAGACGTACTACCGCCTCTACTTCAGCGCCACCTTCGACCGGCCGTTCGTCGGCAACGGTGTCTGGACCGACGCCACCCTCACCCCCGGCGGTGTCCACGCCACCGGCGGCGAGGGGTACGCCACCGGCGCCGACCGGGCCGGGCGCGGCTCTGGCGGATACGTCACCTTCGCCACCGGTGCCGACGCCGGCACCCAGGTACGGATGCGGGTCGGCATCTCCTACGTCAGCCTCGCCGGTGCCGAACTGAACCGGGACACCGAACTGCGGCCCGGCGCCACCGTGCAGACGGTCGCCGACCAGGGCTACCGGGAGTGGAACGAGCAACTGCGCGGGGTACGCATCGGCGGTGGTACGCCCGACCAGCGCACCACCTTCTACACCGCGCTCTACCACGCGATGCTCCAGCCGAACATCTTCAACGACGTCGACGGCCGGTATCTCGGCAGCGACATGGCCGTGCACAGCCTCGCCCCGGGACAGAAGGCCCAGTACGGCACCTTCTCCGGCTGGGACCAGTACCGTGCCCACATCCAGTTGCTCGCCCTGCTCAAGCCGCAGATCGCGGGTGACTTCGCGCAGTCGCTGTACCAGTTCGCCCAGCAGAACAACGGCATCTGGGACCGCTGGATCCACAACAACGGCTCCACCCACGTGATGACCGGCGACCCGGCCGCGCCGACGCTGGCCACCTTCGCCGCGATGGGCGTACGCAACTTCGACACCGTCGGTGCGTACGAGTCGCTGCTGCGGCAGGCGACCGTACAGAACCCGGACGCGGAGAACGACGGCGGCTGCCCCGGCCAGTGCACCGGCCAGCGGCCGGCCCTGGACCAGTACCTCGCCCTGCACTACGCGCCCCAGAACGCCTGCCACTGCTGGGGTGGTGCGGCCGAGACGCTGGAGAACTCGCTCGCCGACTTCTCCCTGGCCATGTGGGCGCAGCGGCTCGACCGGGACAGCGAGTACCAGACGCTGGCGCAGCGGGCCAACTGGTGGCGCAACACGTACAACTCCGCCGCCACGCCCACCGACGGCTACCAGCAGGCCCGTAACTCCGACGGCAGCTGGGCCGGGGGCTTCACCCCGTCCACCGACGTCGGCTTCGCCCAGGGTTCCAGTGCCACCTACACCTGGATGGTGCCGCAGAACGTGGCCGGACTCGCCGCGGCGATGGGCGGCACGGCGGACGCCGTACGCCGGCTCGACGGCTTCTTCCACGACGAGGCCGGCAACTGGGCGGTCCGGGGCGGCAGCGCCGTGCGGTACGACCCGACGAACGAGCCGGGCCTGCACGCACCGTGGCTGTACAACGGGCTCGGCCAGCCGTGGAAGACCCAGGCGACCGTACGCGAGATCGTCGACACCGTTTACGGCACCGGACCGTCCGGGCTGCCCGGAAACGACGACCTCGGCACCATGTCGGCCTGGTACGTCTTCGCCGCGATCGGCGTGTTCCCGCAGGTCACCGGGCGGGCGGAACTGCTCCTGGGTAGCCCGCTCTTCCCGACCGTGCGGATCGAACGGGACAACGGCGTGAAGCTCGTCGTCAACGCCCCGAACACCTCCGACACCCTCCAGTACGTCCAGTCCGTACGCCTCGACGGCTCGCCGTACGCGAAGTCGTGGCTGCCCGAGTCGTTCATCCGCGGCGGCGGCACCGTGAACGTGACCCTCGGCGCCGAACCGAACCGGAGTTGGGGCACCGGCGCCAACCAGGTGCCGCGGGACCGGGTGCCCGTACCGGGCGCCTGCGACGGTGTCGCGCTGCCGCAGCCGGCGCCGGGGACGCCGGGGCTGACCGGGGTCGGCTACTGGCCGCTGGACGAGAACACCGGCAGCACCACCGTCGACCAGGTCGCCGGCAACAACGGCACCCTGGTCAACGGACCGACCTGGACCGCCGGCCACAACGGCTCCGGCCTGCAGTTCAGCAATGGCAACCAGTACGTCGACACCGGCCGTACGATCCTCGACACGGCGGGCAGTTACACCGCCGCGGCCTGGGTGCGGCTGGACAATGCCAGCGGTGCCTTCCAGACGGTGGTGAGTCAGGACGCGGACCGTACCAGCGCGTTCTTCCTCCAGTACTCCGGCGGTGACCGCCGGTTCGCGATGAGTTTCGCGGGCGTACGGGCGGTCGCCCCGACGGTGCCGGTGGCGGGTCAGTGGTACCACCTGGTCGGTGTCCGGGACGCCGCCGCCGGTCGGCTCAGCGTCTTCGTCGACGGACAACTCGGCCGGCAGGTCGACGCGTGCGTCGGTGAGGCGTCGACCGGTCCGCTGGTGATCGGTCGGGGCAGGTTCGGCGGTGGCCCGGTCGACTACTGGGGTGGCGCGATCGACCAGGTGCACGTCTACGACCGTCCGCTCGGTGCGGCCGAGGTCAAGGCGCTCTACGACTCGGGTCGGTAGGCCCGGTCCGTCGTCGGGGGGGGGGGGGGGGGGCGGGGCCCCCCCCCCCCCGGGCGTCGCGGGCGTCGCGGCGGCGGGGGGGCCGGGGGGGGGCCCCGCCCCCCCGGGGCCCGGCGGCGA